>CAZQBW010000219.1:0-9203 GCA_964591515.1 uncultured Clostridia bacterium | reverse complement strand
GGCCGAGCTCACCGGCCTCGAGCGATCGAATCGGCCCGGGCAGCGGGATCGGGCGACGTGTCGTGAGCGCTCCGCGGCCGTTACCCAGTGCAAAACACACCGCTTCGGCGCCACGCGTGGCATAGGCGACATCGCGGTGTCCGTCGTTGTCGAAGTCACCGGCGACGAGATGATCAGGCGCGCTGGCCGTTTCAGCGACCTGGATGGACGGCAGGAACGGCTCGTCCAGGCTCGCGCCAGCCGCACGCCTCGCCCGCGCCTCAACCGTGTTCGGATAAATCGCGTCGACGTTCCCGCGAAGGAGCATCAGCCCGCCACCGGACGCACTCGCGTATCCGACGACTACGTCCGGGACGCCGTCCTCGTCAAAGTCGTCCGCGCACATTGCGATCGAACGCTGCGACGCGTCGTCCTCGATTCGGCCTTGCACCACCGTTACCGTCAACGGGGCACCGGACCACACAACCATGAGGATCGCGACGAAGGCCGCGAGCCTTCCGGTACTTCGATTTTGCATCTTGTCCTCGCGGCGGACTGTGCGGAGAGGAAGCGAGCAATGCACCAGCCGGCCGATAGAAATGAATCTGGCGCGATTGTCCGTGAAGGTACCGACCCAGGCAAGCGGACCCGGAAACGCGCTTGCGCGAAGCGCCTTGGAGTGCGGCGTGAAGCGCCGCTTTGGGTTCTCACGGCCTCCGCGGTCAAGAGTCAAAAGCGGCGCTACTGGTGCTGGGGGAGGAGTGAGGCGACCCCGCTGCTCTCACTATCCTTTGAATGGTGACGGGTTGAACGTCTGTTTTCTCGCAAAGACGCAAAGGACCTGCAAAGACGCCGAGAAGACCGCCCGTACGCAACCACTACTGCGGGAGCGCGCCCTCGATTGTCTCGACGAGCTCCTGGCCGCGAAGTCCCGGCTGGCCCTTCAGGGTGTTGTTGAGCGAGAGGACCCTGCCGTCGGCGCCGACGAGCACCGTCGTCGGAAACGAACTGATGCGAAGCGCCCGAATGACGTGCTCGATGCTCTCGCGCTTCGCCTGGACCCAGTCCATTCCGTTGTCGCGCAGCGTCTTCTTGACCTGCGGGACAGCATCGATCTCATCCGTGTTCATTCCGACGATCTCGAACCCGCGCGGTTGGAACTTCGAATACGCTGCCTTCAGATGCGGAAGCTCAGCCCGGCACGGCGGACACCACATCCCCCAGAAATCGAGCAGAACGATCTTGCCGCGGTACTCCGAGAACCGGTGCTTCTTACCGTCGAAATCCGTGAACTCGAAATCAGGCATCACGGTGCCGACGGCCAGCTCCACCCGCTTGTAGTCCGCCGCCTGGTGCGAGCGCATCACGATCAGATTCTTCGCGACGTCCGTCTTCTTGGTCGAAACGAACGTCGTTCCGACGCGAAACACTACGACCTCCGCGTTGGCCGTTGCCGACTCGGCCGAGAACCGGTCCGAGTCGATTGCACCGTCGCCGTTCGAGTCCACACCGAGCGTTCCGTTCATGATGTCGATCTTCTTCGATCGCGGACTGAAGCCGTACTGCACGAGCGTCTTGCGGCCGGCGATATCGACGATGCCGCGTGCGTAGGCGGAATGGGACTCGAGGACCAGTCGCTCGCCCTCGTTCATCCCCTCCCATCGCGTATGGTGCAGATACTGGACAAAGAGTGGAGCGGCGGTGAACGGTCCGCCCTCGATCGGCAACGCGATCGTCGCGTTCCATTCGTTGGGGGCTCCTCCGGATTCCTGCTCCAGGTCGACGCGCTCGGCCGCCTCGAACGCACCGTCGGTGTCGACGTCGGCCACCAGGTAAGGCGTCTCCGCGGACGAGTCAACCAGCAGCGTCTGGATCGAGGACTTCTCGGTCCTTGCGTCGAAGAGCCAGCCGACGGTGAGCGACACGTCGGAGTCGACTGGCTGCTCGAGCTTCAGCTTCGCGCGATCGCGGACGGGCTTGAAGACAACGCGGTCGAGATCTTCACGATCTGCGGCGAGCGCCGGTTCGAACTTCCCGGTGAACTCGGCATCACCCGCCCACACGGCCGAGAGCGGAAACGCGCAGACGAGCATCGCTGCGAGAAGCACGACGGGACGACGGAACGGATCGTAGGTCACTTGAAGTCTCCAGATGGGATCGCGGCGAAACAGGCTGCGAAAAGTGTTGTCAGCGGGTCGATTGTGATGCACGCAGCGTTGGACGGTCAATTCGGATCTGAGACAGGCGGGCACGGCGGCGCGACTGGGAATGCGGCCGGGACAGACACGGACCGGCCACAATCGAAACCTTCAAATCCCAAAGTCGAACACTTGTCTACGCGACGGCGTCGGTGGTCTCGTTCGAAACGGCCGTCATTCTGCAACTCATCGTAATCGTCGCCGTGGCACGAGAATTGGAAGCACTCCCGGTATCCGCGCCATAACTTGGCTGAGGGGCACCAGGAGCACGCGACGTGCCCCCCTCACCTGGGCAGTCTTGAAGGAAAGAATCGATCGAACGGAGTCTGAGCATGGAGTCGACCATCAACGACGTCAGGTACGCGATTCGAACGCTCGTCCGAAACCCGGTGTTCGCCCTCGTCTCGATCGTCGTCCTGGCCTTCGGAATCGGCGCGACGACGACGACCTTCAGCGTCGTCGACGGCGTTCTGGTGCGCCCGCTCCCCTTCCCGTCTCCCGACCGTCTCGTGGCCGTCTGGGAGACCAACGATCAGGCCAGCCTCGAGTATCGCTTCCGCACCGAAGCGAGTCCGGCCAACTACCTCGATTGGTGCGAACGAAGCACGTCGTTCGAGAACCTGGCGGCGCTCTCCTATTCGAGCCTCCCGCTTGTTACCCGCGATCAGCCCGTCCGGCTCGAGGGCGCTGCGGTGACGCCGAACTTCTTCCGGACGCTCGGGGTCACTCCTGTTGCTGGTCGCGACTTTGCGCCGGGCGACGGCGTTCCGAATTCCGCACCGGTCGCCATCATCAGCACCGAGGTCTGGCGCAGCGCATTTGAGGCCGACCCGGCAGTCGTCGGCTCGCAGGTCAATCTTGGCGGACGCCCGGTCACGATCGCCGGAGTACTGCCCCCCGGTTTCAATCTTCCATTTCCGCGGGCTCGTGGCATCGACGTCTGGGTTCCATTGCAGCTCGATCCGGCAAAGGCGGACAGGCAGGCGCACTATCTCTACGTCGTCGGGAGGCTCAGGGACAGTGTGTCGCTCACTTCGGCACAGGAGGAAATCGCCGGCATCGGACGCCAGCTGGCGGCGGAGCACACGGACACGAACGTCGGCCGCTCCGTACGCCCAGTCTCATTGCACGAGTGGATCGTTTCGGACGTGCGGTCGCCGCTCCTGCTTCTTTTCGCCGCGGTTGGGGCCGTCCTGCTCGTCGCGTGCGGCAATGTCGCGAACATGCTGCTCGCGCGAGGAACGCACCGGCGGCGTGAGATCGCAGTACGCGCGGCCCTCGGCGCGAGCCGTCTGCGCATCGTGCGCCAACTTCTAACGGAGAGCGCCGTACTCTCGCTCGCTGGCGGCGCCCTGGGCCTCCTGCTGAGCGCATGGTCGATCGATCTTCTCCGCACCATCGCTTCGGACTTCATCCCTCGACTTGCGGACATCGGGATCCGATGGCAGGTCTTCGGCTTCGCATTCGCCGTGTCGTTCTTCACCGCGATCGCATTTGGACTGGGCCCCGCGCTTCGTGCGACCCGAAACAATCTCTTCGAGTCGTTCAAGTCCGGAGACCGAGCGGTCGGCACGCGCACGCACGACCGCGTGCGCGGGATGCTCGTCGCGGCCGAGATCGGCGTCACGATCGTGCTCCTGGTGGCTGCAGGCCTGCTCGTTCGCAGTTTCGTGCAACTCGTCGACGTGGATCCGGGACTCGATCCGTCGAATGTGCTGACGCTCGACGTCGCGATTCCGCGGGCGAAGTACGCCGACGACGAGCGCATTGCGGCCTTCTTCAATGAAATGCTCGCGAGAGTCGGGGCCGCGCCCGGTGTCGAGGCAGCCGGCGCAATCGACCCGTTGCCGCTCAGCGAGAGCGACAACTCCGTCGCCGTCACGATAGTTGGCCAGCCGGTGCCGCCGCCGCCCGACCGTCCCGAGGTCGGATTCCGGATTGCCAGTCCAGGGTACTTCGAGGCCATGCGGATTCCGGTGTGCGAAGGCCGTGCCTTCAACGAAACCGACGACGCGCGTACGACTGGAATCGTCGTCGTCAACCGGGCCTTCGCCGAGCGTTTCTGGCCCAGCGTGAGCGCAGTCGGACAGCACATCACGATTCCCGACGACAGCGACGACCCCGCCGCGCTGGGACCCGTTTACGAGGTCGTCGGCGTCGTCGGGAATGTTCGACACACCGCGCTCGACATCGCGCCGAAACCCGAGTGCTATTCGACGTACCGTCAGGATCCAGCCCGGTATCTCACGGTCGTAGTGCGTTCGAAGCTTCCGGCCGACCGGCTTGCCAGCCTGGTGCGCGACGCCGTCCGAGCGTTCGATCCGGATCAACCGGTGCACAACGTGTTTACGATGGAGCAGCGGGTCGCGGGGACCGTCGCGCGGCGACGGCTGGCGATGCTGCTTGCGGGCGCGTTTGCCATCGTGGCCCTGCTCATCGCAAGCGTCGGACTCTACGGCGTGCTCTCGTATTTCGTCGAGCAGCGGGAAAGCGAGATCGGAGTCCGAATGGCGCTTGGCGCTCGCCGGGCCGATGTTCTTCGGCTCGTCTTCGGTCAGGGGCTCTCCTATGTCGTCGTCGGGCTCGTCGCCGGCTCGGTCGCGGCCCTGCTTCTATCGCAGGTCATCGCCTCGCAACTCTACGGAGTGAGCGCGCTCGATCCCGTGACGTACATCGCGATCGACGCAGTCGTTCTGCTCGTGGCCGCGGCGGCTACTCTCGTGCCAGCGCTCCGGGCGACAGGCGTCGACCCGACGATCGCTTTGCGAAGCGAGTAGGAAAATCGCGCGCGTCGGGCGCCGGTCGTCTGCGGATATCGAGACACCGGTGGGTGTGAGTTCGCACCGACATTGGCGGCAGCTCTTGGCAAGGATCGCGCACATCGCAATCTCGGTCACAGGATGTGTCGCAGATCACCGATGCGACCGATTCTGATACACGGCGGCTGCAGAAAAGGGACAAATCCGGGCGTTTTGTCGCGGTACGCCAGTTGCGTTAAGGATTGCGTGACGCAAGGGCGTGGCCGGTGTGCAGATCCGGCACGACATCGCGCGAAGGCGCCGGTGGCCGAAGGCACACTGAATTGACAATCGGCAATCGAGGGCGTCCCGAACAGACGCACTTTCGGGCGACGGTTCGCACGGTTGCCAGCCTTGCCGGTTGAGACTCGGAGTCTCACCGTGGCGGGTCGACGAGTCAACAGGCGACGCGGAGGAGGAACCCGATGCTACAGATACCCAACTACTCGGGGCGACACCCCGAACTCACGACCCCCAATCGTCGTGTCGGGCCCATTCGCTTGTCGAACTCGGTTTTCCCTTGGCTCGACGATCACCTTCCGTGCTGGGCACTGAACCATCATGCGTACGGCCCGCTCTATACCGATCACGATACCGGGGCGACAGGGCGCGACTGCTACCGCTGCGGTCAGTGGTTCCCCGGAACCATTCCGGATGGTCGCAATCTCCTGCTCAGGACGGCTCCCGAAAAGACCGAATCGGCCGCGGTACGGGGCTTCCACTTCTGGTTTGGAAATCACAGGAAGGGCGCTGTTCGATGACGGGAACGGCGATCGGTGGCTGAGGGAAAGAGACGGATCTGAGGTGATTCCCGGATCCGTCTCTTTTCACGACATCCGTGTCATCCGTGGCCCTTCTTTCCGATCGTTCCGAGGGCTGCGTCGAGCGCGGCATCGCGTCCTGAGCGAACGTCCTCCACCGTCGGTCGAACGACGCGATCGGGGATTATGCCGACGCCGACGAACTCCGTACCGTCAGGTGCCGAATCGGCCTTCGTGCAGATCCGGGCTCCGCCCCCGCCTGGCAAAGGGAACATCAGCGGCTGACCGGTGCTGCCGCCGCTTGCCTCGCCCACGATCAGCCCGCGCTTCATCCCACGAAACGCAACGAGGAAGTCCTCGGCAGCCGAGTACGTGCGGGCACTGGCAAGTACGATTACCGGTTTCGTGAAAAGAAGCTTCCCGTTCGGCGCGACAGAGTCCGGCGCACCTGCGAAACGTCCCTCGCGCCGTCCCCAGGCGCGGTAGGTCGGGCGATACTCGCGCGTGGACCATCGCGAGCCGAGAAACTTCGAGTCCGTGAGACACGCCAGTACCCGGTACCCGACTCCGCTGTTACCTCCGCCGTTGTCGCGGACGTCGAACACGATGGCGTCGGCTTTCGCGATCTCCGGAAAGGCCGCCTCGAACATGTCCGCAGTACGGTCCTCGTTGAACGTGTTGAGCGCAACATACGCGACATTGCCTGGGAGCATTCGGAACACCATGGGCTCTCCGCGGAACGCGTCCCAGTATTCACGGCTGGCTCGCCGAGCGATCGTCCGGCGGAACGTCGCGCCGGTGGCATCGCGCAGCGTCAGCTCGACCTGCTTCGACTTCGGTCCTTCGAGAAGCGCCCAGCCGTAGGCTCTGGCCTCGAGGTCCTGCGTCGTCGAGGCCGCCTGATACGGCACGACGCGGCGTTCGGCGTAGACCATCACGGGCACTCCATCCACTTCAACGATTTCGACACCGGGGATGACGCCGCTTTCGCGAGCCGCCGGATCGGCGACGGCCGTGACGATCACGCGTTTTTCCACGAGCGCAGTGCGAATGAGCGGCCGCGCGAGCGCCTCGTCCGCGAGCTCCTTGGGAAACCAGACTCCCGTGTGGCCGTCCTTGAGGTGGGCTGCAAACTCCTGAAGGACACGGTAGTACTCGAGGGTAGAAGTCGTTGCCCGTACTTTCGAGAGGGTCTTGAGGTAGAGCGCGTCCCAGTCGACGCCGGGAATCTTGTCGAAATGGATGAAGTTGAATTTCGCCTCGGACCAGACCTTCGAGAGCCCCGCGATCTTCTCGTCATCGGTCAGGTTGGCAGTGAACGGTGTCTGCATTGCGGGACTCGTCCAGAAGTCACGGATTGCCCTCGCGCGTTCGGCGATGCGGTCGAGCATCGGCTGCCATCGGGGATCGGAATGCAGCGACGCCAGGTCTGAGTCGGCCTTGAACTGATCGACGTCGTCGAGACCGGCCGCACCTGCCCGCTCGAGCGCCGAGAAGGCATCGTCCCTGCGTCCGGCGAGCGCGAGGGAACACGCGGCGTTGTAGAGCAGCTCGGCGCGACCGTCTTCGTCGAGTTGCGCCGCAGCAGTGAAGAGTTCCGCGCTTCGCTGAAAGTCGCGTTGCCGGTAAGCCTCCGTCGCCCGGTTGCGGACGGTCTCGGCATCCTGGGCGAGGGCGATTGCGGGAAGGCACAGACCGAGCAGGACAATGGCCGCGGTCAGGCGTTTAGTCGTGAACATCGGGACCTCTCATCCGGGCGAGTTGCCAGTTGGACTCTTACGGCATGTGGGTGTGCGAGGAGTGCAAAAAGTCGCTGCAGTTTGTCATCTCCCCGTCGAATGGCAGCTACGCAACTTTTTGCTTGACAAGATTATTTGTCAATGGCTTCATGCGGCCGTGCTCGACGTGGAAGTAATCGAGAATCCGGCAGCCGCGGCGGCGGCGCTCGACCCGATCCGCAGCCGGCTGCTTTCTGAGCTGTCCGAGCCCGCATCGGCCGCGGCGCTGGCCTCGAAGCTCGGCATCGGACGGCAGAAGATCAACTACCACCTCCGCACGCTCGAGTCGCACGGACTGGTGCGCGTGGCCGACACTCGCTTGTGGGGCGGGCTGACCGAGCGCCGAATGGTGGCCACGGCATCGTCCTACGTCGTTTCGCCGGGCGCCCTCGGCGCGGTCTCGGCCGACGTCGGAAAGCGACAGGACCGACTCTCCGCGAGTTACCTCATCAGCCTCGGCGCGCGAGTCGTTCAGGAAGTCGGCGACCTCGTCCGCCGCGCAGCCGACGCCGGGATGCGCCTCGCGACGCTTTCCATCGACACCGAAATCCGATTCCGATCTGCCGCGGACCGCGCCGCATTCAGTCAGGAGCTCACCGAAGCCGTCGCGTCGCTCGTCGCGCGCTACCACGACGATTCGGCGCCGGAGGGACGCCCTCACCGGCTAGTCATCCTCGCGCACCCTCTCCCACAGAAACCCGAAACGAAGGAGGCAGCATGACCGTCAAAGTAGAAGAGTCCGGGCGACGCTCGGTACAGGTGGAGGTGGAGGTCCCCGGCACACCCGAGGAAGTCTGGGAAGCGATTGCAAGCGGGCCTGGCGTGTCAGCCTGGTTCGTTCCGACGAAGATCGATGGCCGCGTCGGCGGCACGATAGCGCTCGAATTTGGGCCCGGAATGGAAGCGACAGCGGAAATCCTGGAATGGGATCCGCCACGTTACCTCTCCGCAGTTGCTCCGCCCCAGGCGCCAGGGTCGCCGCCGTTCGCCACCGAGTGGTTCGTCGAGGCGCGTTCGGGCGGCATTGCGGTCGTTCGCGTCGTGCACAGTCTGTTCGCGGACACGGACGAGTGGGACGGACAGATCACGGGGACCGAATCCGGTTGGCCGGCGTACTTCCGCGTACTTCGCCTGTACCTCGAGAACTTCCCGGGTAAGGGTTCGGCGTGCACACAGCCGATGGCCGTGACGACCGAGTCCGCTGAGAGTGCGTGGGCGAAGGCTACGGAGGCCCTTGGGCTCAGTGGCGCCGTGGTCGGGGAGCGCTGCGAGACTTCAGGGAGTGCACCGCGCCTCGGCGGCATCGTTGAGTACGCCTCTGACGGCGATAAATATGAGCTCGTGATCCGCACCGACGCTCCAGCACCGGGTGTCGCGCAACTCCTCGCGATGGGCTGCCCGGAAATGGGGCCAGGAATGACGCTTGTCATGATGCGGCTGTTCCTCTACGGCGAAGGCGCGGATGAGGCGATCGCGGGACCGGCAGGCGAGTGGCAGGCGGCGATAGCCGGGCTCTTCCCGCCGCCCGCGCCGCCTCCATCCGATTCCTAGTCAGAATCGCGCCTCTTGCGCGAAGCGCCTTGGAGTGCGGCGCGCAGCGCCGCTTTGGATTAGGAATCCTGGAACGTAGAACGACGAATCCAAAGCGGCGCTGCGCGCCGCACTCGTGCGCCTGGGTGCGTACTCGGC
>CAZQBW010000218.1:0-9227 GCA_964591515.1 uncultured Clostridia bacterium | reverse complement strand
TCCCCGGGACACGTCCCGGATGGACGTGGGGGCATTGCCCGACCGGATATACTCACGCCCGCCGATGAGCACGCCCAGCACCGAGCCGCGAAGAATCCTCGTGGTCGACGACGACCCGAAGACGGCTGCGTCAATCCGGCTCTACCTCGAGCGGGAGGGCTACGAGACGGTCGTCGCGCACGGGGGTCGCCGGGCGCTCGAGCTCGCGCGATCCGAGCCGCCGGACCTCCTGGTCCTCGACCTGATGCTCCCCGAGATCGATGGCTTCGAGATCTGCCGTGCACTCCGGGCCGAATCCTCCGTGCCGATCGTCATGCTCACCGCTCGCACTACCGAAGAGGACAAGCTGCGCGGTCTCGACCTCGGCGCCGACGATTACATCGCGAAACCCTTCAGCCCCCGTGAGCTCGTCGCTCGCGTGCGCGCCGTGCTCCGGCGCGCATCCGCGTCGGGCGCGGATGCAGGAGCGGTCCTGCACTGCGGAGACCTGTGCGTCGACACACGAGCACACGCGGCGAGCGCCGACGGCCGGCAACTCCACCTCACTCCGGCCGAATTCAAGCTGATGGAGGTCTTCGTGCGCGCACCCGGTCGCGCCTTCACGCGCCGAGAGCTCGCCGATCGCGCGCTCGGATGGGACTTCGACGGGTTTGATCGAACCGTGGACGCTCACGTCAAGAATCTGCGCAAGAAGCTCGGCGATGGCGCTCCACGCATCGAGACCGTTTACGGAGTTGGCTATCGGCTCGGAGGTGATCCCGATGCCCGGTAGCCTGCGAGTCCGGCTTCTTCTCGCCATGCTCGTGGTTTCGGGCGTCGCCGTCGGCGTTGCCGGCTTCCTGTTCGCGCGTACGGCGCAGCTGGAGTTCCAGCGCGTCACGGTCGCCGACGAAACGACGAACCTCGGGCGGCTGGCGGCAGCGCTCGAGGCGTACCATCGCGAGAAGGGCGACTGGAGCGATGCGGCGACGGCCCTCTCTCAGCTGGGCTCGGTCTCAGGCCGTCGCCTGATTCTCGTCGGGACGGACAATCGAACGGTCGCCGTCTGGCCCGAGGTGCTTGCCCGCGCCGACGTCACGATTCGGCCGGATCACACGATCTCGATCCGGCGCGAGGAGGACGGCATCGTCGAGGAGGCCGTTCTCGTGAACGCTCCCCACGCGTCCATTCGAGCCGATGATGGCTCGGTCGTCGGGACGCTCTACACGGCGCCGTCTCCGGATCGTGCCGGCCAGTCCTTCGCCGACTCACTGGTTCGGCCGTTTGCGGTTCTCGTCCTTGCCATCCTCGCCACGGTGCTCGCCGCGACGTTTCTTCTTTCGCGTCGCGTGCTCGGACCGGTCGAGAAGTTGACGGCCGCCGTTCGACAGATGGAACGAGGCGAGCTGACTCAACGGGTCGAAGCCCGATCCGGCGACGAAATTGGCGAGCTCGCTCGGGCATTCAACGCCATGGCCGAGACGATCGCACACGACGAGCGGCTGCGGCGGGACCTCATCAACGATGTGGCCCACGAGCTGCGGACGCCGCTCACGAACCTTCGCTGTCAGGTCGAAGCCATTCAGGATGGTCTAGTCGTCGCCGACGCGGACGCGCTGGCCTCGCTGCACGAGGAGGTAATGCTTCTCAACACACTCGTCGACGACCTGCGCGACCTGGCGCTTGCAGAGGCGGGGAGGCTCTCTCTCAACAGACAGTGGGTCTCAGTGGACGAAGCGATCGGATCGGTCGTCGCGGCGTTCGGTCCCCGTGCGGCCGCTGGCAGCCTCGCGCTCGAAGTTCGAGCTGCGGCTGACCTTCCGACGATCGAAGCGGACCCGGTCCGACTTGGCCAGGTCCTGCGCAACCTGCTCGAGAATGCCGCCGCACACACGCCGCCCGGTGGGTGCATCGAGGTGACCGCCGAAGAGCGGGACGGTGGAGTCGCGATCACGGTTCGAGACAACGGACCGGGCATCGCTCCGGAACACATCGCGCGCGTCTTCGAGCGCTTCTATCGGACCGATCCGTCCCGGTCGCGCTCGACAGGCGGCGCCGGTCTCGGCCTCGCGATCGTGAAGCAACTCGTCGAAGCGCACGGCGGGACGGTTGACGTCGAAAGCGAGCCGGGACACGGCGCGGCGTTCACGGTCACGCTGCCGGCGTCAGTTGACGGAGCCTTGGAAAAGCGCCGAGTGCGCGACCGCGAACGGCACTGATACGTGGAGACACGCCTTCATCACATCTTCACAATCCCCCAGTAACTTCGTCCCCATGAAACACCTGATCTGTCTCGCTCTTGTTGCCCTTTCGTTGCTGGTTTCAACGGCAAAGGCCGCGGACGGCGACCTGTCGTCAAAGCTCGAGCAGTACCTGAGTCGGCTCGCAAAGCTCGGTTTCTCTGGCACGGTGCTCGTCGCCAAGGACGGCAAGGTCCTCCTCGAGAAGGGCTACGGGATGGCCGACCGGGAGCGCAAGATTCCGATGGCTGCCGACTCGGTCATCTCGATCGGCTCGATCACGAAGCAGTTCACGGCCGCCGCGATACTCAAGCTCGAAATGGCCGGAAAGCTACGCGTCGACGAGCCCATCGGCCGGTTCTTTCCCGGCGCCCCGCCTGAGAAGGCGGCCATCACGATTCATCAGTTGCTGACGCACTCCGCCGGACTCGAGTCCGACTATGGCCCGACCGACTACGAAGCCGTCTCGCGCGACGAGATCATTCGCCGCGTCATGGCGGCTCCGCTTCGCACTCCTCCCGGCAAGCAGTACTTCTACTCGAACGCCGGCTACAGCCTTCTCGCCGCGATCGTCGAGATCCTCTCGGGCCAGTCCTACGAGACCTACCTTCGCGACAACCTCTTCGTACCAGCCGGAATGAAGGCGACAGGCTACAAGGTGGCGTGGCGAGACGGACAGGTCGCGCATGGTTACGTGGACGGGAAGGACTGGGGCACGATCCTCGACAAGCCGTGGGACAAGGACGGTCCGTACTGGAACCTGCGCGGGAACGGTGGAATCCACTCGACGGCCGGCGACATGTACCGATGGCACCTTGCGCTCGAGGGCGACAAGATCCTGTCGAAGGCAGCGAAGGAGAAGTACTTCAAGCCATACGTCCCCGAGGGTCCGGAAGGGCAGTCGTACTACGCGTATGGATGGGCCATTTTCGAAACGCCGCGCAAGACGCGACTCGTTGCGCACAACGGCGGCAACGGGGTCTTCGCGGCGGACTTTCGGCGCTACGTTGACGAGAATGTCGTGATCTACGCTGCGTCGAATGCCGAGCCATCGGCTATCGCTCTCACCGAGGTCTTGCCGGCGATTGTCTTCGGCGGCGACTACGCGATGCCTCCGGATGTGATCGGCCTCGAGGCGTCGGCGCTCGATCGCCTGGCGGGATCCTACGCCCTGGGCTCAGGCAGCCATATCGATCTCACCCGCGATGGCGCGAACCTGCGCGCCGTCGCGACGGGTGCCGACGCGTTCGCGCTCCTGCACTCGCCGCTTCCGGAAGAGGTCTCGGCGAAGCTCAACGCGCGGGTCGGCGCTATGGTGGAAGCAAGTGCGAAGGGCGACTTCAAGCCGATTGCCGAAGCGTTCGGTGGAATGGTCCCGCTCGCGGACGTTGCGGAGAACGAAGGCCGGATGTGGGGCAACCTTAGAGAGCGGCTTGGTGCGTTCAAGCGCGTCGAGGTGATTGGGTCCGCCAGGATGCGGCCAATGGCGGCAACCGTCGCCCGGCTCGAGTTCGAGCGCGGATCGCAGTACATCCGGTTTGGCTGGGAACAGGGGGAGCTCGTTGGAATCCGTCTCATCGACGAGTTGCCGAGCGTGACGCTCTACCCGGCATCGCCGACGGAGTTCGTGTCATTCAGCCTGCGCGACCCGAGTCCGGTGACCGTCAAGGCCACTGGATCGTCGATCGCGCTTCGCCGCGGCGCAGTGGAGGTTACCGCGTCACGGCCCCCAGCGAAGTAGCGTTAGGTTCTTGCGCGAAGCGCCTTGGAGTGCGGCGTGAAGCGCCGCTTTGGATTCCCCTCAATCGCCGAAGATTCAGAGGAAATCCAAAGCGGCGCTTCACGCCGCACTCCAAAGCGCTTCGCGCAATTTGCTGGGCGAAATTCCTCACATGCAGATTGTTCGCATCTGCACGTATGGCGGTGCCCTGATTTGACGCAACGGACCGATCGCGGCAACTGGACGGGACATGTGCCTTGTGCGCGGTGCGTCATGTCGTAGCCCGTCGCGTTGCGCTCAACCGAGGAACGGTTCTTGCAGTTCGTGTCCCGCAAACGGCGTGAATCGCCACAAACCGGGAGAAGAACAACGATGAAGCCAGGAGCCGGCCTCGACAGCGAATCCTTAGACCTTATCCTCAAGTCCCTTCACGACTTCGCCGTCGACCAGCTCCCCGACAAGGTGCTTCTCGACCTCGACGCCGCCAACGAGTTCCCTCTCGACATAGTTCGCGAGCTCTGCGGACCCGACATCGGCATCCAGCTGCTTTTCGTCCCCGAGGAGTACAACGGGATGGGCGGCGACGCGTACGATGTCTACCGGGTCTGCGAGTGCATGGCGCGCATCGACCTCGGCATTGCCACGGGCGTGCTCGCAACCTTCCTCGGCAGCGACCCCATACTCGCGGGCGGCACCGAGGCCCAGAAGGCGCGCTGGCTGACCCCGATCGCCGACGACGGCATCCTGATGGCCTACTGCGCCACGGAGCCCGAAGCCGGAAGCGACCTCGCCGCTATGCGATCGACGGCCAGGCGCGTAGAGAAAGATGGCGAAATCGTCGGCTACACCCTGAATGGCAGCAAGCAGTGGATCAGCAATGGAGGCGTCGCGGACGTGTTCACCGTCCTCGCGAGCGCGCCGGGCGGGCCGAGCTGGTTCGTCGTCGAGAAGGGCGCCGAGGGCTTCGAGGCTGGCCGCCACGAGGACAAACACGGCATCCGCGCAAGCAACACCACGCCGCTCTCCTTCGAGGACGTCTACGTTGACGCCGATCGGCTAGTCGGAGGCGTCGAAGGTCAGGGACTTGTCCAGGCGCAGCTGGTCTTCGGCTACACCCGCCTGATGGTCGCGGCATTCGGACTCGGCGGAGGCTGGTCCGCCCTTGATCGCGCCATCGAGTACTCACAGGGCCGCATACAGGCCGGCGCTCCACTGTCCGAAAAGCAGGGCTACACCCACAAGCTGATCGTGCCGAACGTCGTTCGGCTCGAAGCCGGCCGCGCCTACATCGAGCACGTCGCCGAGCGGCTGAGCGCCGGCGAGGAAGGCCTCAACACCGAAGGCGCCATCGCGAAGTACCTGGCGTCGGAGGCCGGCAACCTCGCCGCCGACGCGAGCATTCAGGCGCTGGGCGGCTACGGCTACTCGCGCGAGTACATGGTCGAGAAGATCAAGCGCGACGTCCGCATCACCACGATCTACGAAGGCACTTCCGAGATCATGGAGATGACCATCAGCCGCGATCGGTGGCAGTCGCACCTCAAGACCCGCGGCCAGCACTACCACGACGAGGCGCGCAGTCTCGAAGCGCTCCACGCGGAGCAACCGACCGTCGGCGCCGACGTAGCGGCACTTGCGCTGCACGCGCTCGCCGAGGCACTCGAGCGGGTTCGCGTCGGCCGCATGACGCGCCATCAGCACATCCTCTTCCGCATCGGCGAGCTGATCGCACTTGCGGAAAGTGCGTCATGCCTCGCGCGCCGAGCCGCGCGCGCGAAGGGAGGAAAACTCCCGGAGAAGGCCGACAGGCGCTTCTCTCCCGATGCGCTCGCGGCCATCAGTCGTGTCTCGGCGAAGGAAGCAGCCGCCCGCATCGCGGGCGACTCGCTCAAGTGGATCGCCGGAACCGGCGACACTGACGTTGTCGGGCTCGTCAACGCCCTTCGCGTCAACGAAATCTTCGGCGCCCAGGCGGGTCTCGTTGCCGACATGGACGAGATCGCCGACGCCGTTTACCACCGGGCCCGCGCCGCTGCAGGAACTCCGTGAGTCCGGCGTGACTCCGGATTCCGAGCGGCGCCCGGACCGCCCCGGCATCGCGCATCAACAGACTGGCTCGCCACGCAGCGCTATTGAAAACCCAGAGAACAACCATGGAAGACACGGCATACAGAGCAATCGCGGTCGTCGGCGTCGGCGCCATTCTTCCAGAGGCGCCGAACGCCGCCGCCTTCTGGAAGAACGTGCGCGACGGTCGATACAGCATCAACGAAGTCACGCCCGACCGCTGGGACCCCAGCCTCTACTACGATCCCGACCCACACGCCCCCGACAAGACCTACTCGAAGATTGGCGGCTGGGTGCGCGAAGCCGAGTGGAACCCGATTGCCTGGCACCTGCCGATTCCGCCTCGCGTCGCCGACTCGATGGACGACGTCCAGAAATGGGCCGTCGCCGCGGCCCGCGAAGCGCTCGTCGACTTCGGCTACCCGGATCGCCCGCTCGACCTCGAGCGAACGGCGGTCATTCTCGGGAATGCGATGGCCGGCGAGCGTCACTACGTCACGACGATCCGCGTTCTGTTTCCCGAGCTGGCCCGCGAGCTTTCGAATTCGCCGTCGTTCGAGTCCCTGCCGGCCGACGTCCGCGAGCATGTCCTTGCCGAGTACCACGAACGGTTCAACAACCTGTATCCCGAGATCACGGAAGACACGATGCCCGGCGAGTTGGCGAACTGCATGGCCGGGCGCATCGCGAACCTCTTCAACTTCCACGGACCGAATTTCGTCACTGACGCCGCGTGCGCATCGGCGATGGCCGCAATGAGCGCCGCCGTCGAAGGACTCGTCGAGCGCGACTTCGACGCCGTAATCACGGGCGGCATCGACCGCAACATGGGCGTCGCGACGTTCACGAAATTCTGCAAGATTGGCGCCCTCTCGGCGACCGGCACGCGTCCGTACGCCGACGGCGCCGACGGCTTCGTCATGGGCGAAGGCGCCGCCCTGTTCATCCTCAAGCGGCTCGAGGATGCGGAGAAGGCTGGCGACAAGATCTACGCCGTCCTCCGCGGCATCGGCGGTTCGAGCGACGGCCGAGGCAAGGGCATCACGGCACCGAATCCCGTCGGTCAGCGTCTCGCGATCGAGCGCGCGTGGAAGAACGCGGGACTCTCTCCGGCGACCGCGGGCCTCATCGAGGGTCACGGCACGTCGACCCGCGTCGGCGACGTCGTCGAGGTCGAGAGCCTGTCGCACGTGCTCGGTGCTGCCGGCGCCGACTCAGGATCAATTCCGCTCGGATCCGTGAAATCGAACATCGGGCACCTGAAGGGCGCGGCCGGAGGGGCCGGTGTCCTCAAGGCCGTCCTCGCGCTTCACGACTGCACCCTGCCGCCGAGTCTCAACTTCAAGAGCCCGAACCCGAACATCGATTTCGGGAGTTCGCCCTTCTACGTAAACACGGAACTGAAGCCCTGGCCAACGCCTGCGTGCGGCGTTCGACGGGCCGGCGTGAGCGCCTTCGGCTTCGGCGGCACGAATTTCCATGTCGTCCTCGAGCAATATGTCGAAGGCCGCCTCAAGGTGAACGGCTCGAAGTCCGTCGCGGTCGGTGCGCCCGTCCAGTCCTCGCCCGCACCCGTGGAGCCCAAACGGCCGCTTCGCGGCGCGCTCCTCATCGGAGCGAATTCGATATCAGAGATCGAAACGCGATTGCGCACCGTGCTCGCGGACGCCGAAGCCGGAAGAGCGCCGGCGCCGCGCGCTCCGTTCGAAGCGGACCTTCGCGGACCCGAGCGCATAGCCATCGACTACGCGGATGCGAAGGACCTCGCGAGCAAGATCGAACGCGCTCTCAAGGCGATCGCGGCCGACAACGCCGGGATGTGGAAGGCTCTGCGCGCCCAGGGCATCTTCCGCGGCAGCGGCCCGGCTCCAAAGGTCGCGTTCCTCTATACCGGCCAGGGCTCGCAGTACGTGAACATGCTCGACGAGCTGCGCCACATCGAGCCGATCGTGGCTGATGTCTTCACGGAAGCGGACAGGGTGAGCAGGCCGCTGCTCGGCAAGCCGCTTTCGCAGTTCCTCTTCGCCGACCCTGCCGATCCGGTAGCGATGGCGACGGCGGAGGAGGAGCTCCGGCAGACCGCGATCACGCAGCCGGCCGTCCTGACGGTCGACGAGGCCTTCACGAAGCTCTTCGAGGCTTACGGCATACGGCCGGACATGGTCATGGGCCACAGCCTCGGCGAATACGGGGCGCTCGTGGCAGCCAAGGGCCTGCCGTTCGAGGACGCGCTCATCGCCGTCAGCGCGCGAGGCCGCGAGATGAGCCACGTGGCGGTCGAAGACTGCGGCTGGATGGTCGCCGTCTTCGCGCCGATTGCCGAGATCGAGCGGATCCTCGAGTCGGTCGACGGATACGTCGTCATCGCCAACGTGAACAGCCGCAGCCAGGCGGTCATCGGCGGCGGCAGTGAAGCCGTGGAGCGTGCAATGCAGGCGTTCCTCGACGCAGGCTACAACGCCGTCCGGCTGCCGGTGAGTCACGCGTTCCACACGACAATCGTGGCCCCGGCGAGCAAGCCGATGCGACGCGAGCTCGACCGGCTGCGCCTCGCACCGCCCGAACTGCCGATCGTTGCCAACGTCGACGGACAATTCTACCCGTCGGGCCCCGACGCGCGGCCGAAGATGCTCGACATCCTTGCGCGCCAGATCGCGTCGCCCGTCCAGTTCGTGACCGGACTCGAAACGCTCTACGCAGCCGGCGCCCGCGTCTTCGTCGAGACCGGTCCGAAAAAAGCGCTGCAGGGCTTCGTCGACGACGTCCTCGGCGACCGTTCCGACGTCGCATCGCTCTTCTCGAACCACCCGAAGACGGGTGCAATCGCATCGTTCAATCAGGCCCTGTGCGGTCTTTATGCCGCCGGACACGGAACCGGAATTCCCGAAGCCATCGCTGCTCCCGCCGAGGCGAGCGTCGAGGCCAAGTCTGTCGAATCCCAATTCCAACCGTCGTCCGCACCCGCTGCGGCGGCGACCCAACGTGATCGGAAGGAAACCATGGCACCCGCATCTGACGACACCTACAGCGAGCTCGGACACCTCTTTGCCGACTTCCTCGACCGTGGCATGCAGATCTACGGCGGACGCGACGGTCGCGCAACGCGCGGCGAGGGCCGCAGACCGACTGTCGTCGTCACGGGCGCGGCGATCGGACTGCCCGGCACGGAGCGGATCTTCGACGATTCGAACGTCAGCCGCATCCTGCACGGCCACCAGTTC
>CAZQBW010000217.1:0-9247 GCA_964591515.1 uncultured Clostridia bacterium | reverse complement strand
GCAACGGGCCGCGGCAATCGCCGCGGCCCGTCTGCGTTGCGGCGACTGGGCAACCGGCGACCTGCTCCGTTATCTTTTCGGGGTTCAACCGGGCATCGCGCGTGGCGCTGCGAATCATCCGAACCGGTCGAACACCTTTTCCGGAGGAGTCTGAGAACGTGATCACTCGCAAGTTCGTGCTCGTCGCCGTTGTCCTGGCACTTGTGCCCGCAATGGCGCCCGCCTTCCAGGGCACCACCCGCTCCCGGCGCGTTCAGCAACAGCCCACGGCGGCTGTACGAACTCCGCGCGCCGAGACGGCAGAGGCGGCGCCCGCGGTCCCGACCTTCGAGAAGCTTCCGTTCGGACCGGGCGAGACGCTCGCATACGACATCGCATGGAACGGCTCCACGACGGCCGCAACAATGGTAATGACCGTCGGCGACCGGGGCGCCTACTTTGGCGCAGAGGGCCTGCCGATCCGCGTCGACGTCGAGACGGTCGGTCTGACGCGCTTCCTCGCCGCGCTCGATGCCGTCTACACGACGTACTGCAGCCCGAAAACGGTTCTCGGAAACCGGACCGAGTACGAGTCGACGTTCAACGGCAAGAGCCAGCGCGGCTCGACCGTATTCGATCGCAAGAAGAACGTCGCGGTCTCGGGCCAGTCGACGACGCCGATAGATCCCGAGACGAGTGACGGACTGTCGCTCTTCTACCGGCTGCGAGCGTTGCCGCTCAAGTCGGGCGAGACGCTGACGCTCGATGGAGTCGAAGGCCGAAACAGGCGCCAGATCCGCGCGATCGTCGAAGCCCGCGAGTCCATCGCCTCGACGAACGGCAAGGTCAACGCCATACGCGTGGCTTTCGTCCCGCTGGTCGGCGGCCAGCCGGATGACCAGAACCGCATTCGTGTCTGGTACAGCGACGACATCGCACGCGTTCCGCTGCTGATCACGGCAGAGCCCGAGGTCGGCTCGATTCGCGTCACGCTGCGAAGCGCACGCGGAACACGGATGAAGTAGCTTCGGCGACGATCGGGTTGAACTTCGCCGCATTCGGTCGAATGCGCCACGAGCCGCGCTGGATCCCAGTTGGATCCGCGCGGCTCGTTTCCGTAGTGAGTGCGGCCGCGGGAGGCCTGGAGGGGCGCTTCCGAACGGCCTCTGCTCCGCTCGGATGGGCACCGACCTCCCTACCGCCGCCCTATCGTTCCCGGGGTCCTCTCTGAACGACACGCCTCCGTTGCGCTCGGCGCGGCGATCCCCCGGGAATTTCAATGTCATCGCCATGTCCTTGGCAAGCGGAGTGCCAGACACCCACGCCCATCTTTTGCAGCACTTTAGGACGGTGCGACGCCACAGTGCCTGTGCGGCGGTGCAGTCGCCGTGCTGCGGGTGTCGGGCAGTTGCTGCAGCGGGGGGACTTCCATGTGGTCTCCGTGCCTCTGTGTGCTCTGTATGCCAACGGCAATGGCGCGGCCGTACAGAGAACACAGAGGCACGGAGGTCACCGAGGAAGACTGTCTTTCGTCAGCCCTGCATTCGCCGGCGGGCCTCGAACAGCACTACGCCTACCGTTACCGAGACGTTCAGCGACGACACCGCGCCGAACATCGGCACCGAGATCAGCACATCGCAACGCTCCCGGACGAGTCGCCTCAATCCGTGTCCCTCGCCGCCAAAAACGAGCGCCGTCGGTCCCTCGAAGTCATACTCCGTGTATGACTTCTCGGCGGCGGCATCCAGTCCTGCCACCCAGGCGCCCGCCTCTTTCAGCATCTCCATCGCCTGAACGAGGTTTGTGACTCTCGCCACCGGTATGTGCTCGAGCGCTCCAGCGGACGTCTTTGCGACAGTGTCCGTCAGTCCAACCTGTCCGCGCGCCGGCACGACGACGCCGGCGGCCCCGGCACATTCTGCCGTTCGCAGGATCGCCCCGAGGTTGTGCGGGTCCTCGACGCCATCGAGCAGCACGACGAGCTTCCGCTCCGCCATCCTGGCGATGACGTCGTCGAGCTCCGCGTACTTCGCAGCGCCTACAACGGCCACGACTCCCTGATGATTGCGAGTCCCGGCCGTGCGGTCGAGCGCGGCAGATGGCTGTCTCGCAACGGGCACGCCTGCCGAGCGCGCCGCCTGCATGAGCTCGTCGAATCTCGAGATCCGGGCGCCGGTCGCGATCGCTATGCGCTCGACGGTTCGCCGCTCGCCGCGCAGCGCCTCGATGACCGGGTTCACCCCGAAAATCACACTCATTGATTGTTGCCTCGAACGAATACGTAGAGCATTCCGCGCGCCTTGTTGCCGAGGTCCGCAACCGCGAAGAGCCGGCCGCGGTCGTCGAGGGCGAGTCCCTCGATGCCTGGATAATTCACCGAGAGCCGGTTGAGCAGCTTCCCGGTCCGGCTGACCTCGAGAATGGCCTCCTCGAACCGGGCCGCCAAGAGAAACGTTTCGCCATCCGGAACCGCGGCCACCGCTCCGATGGACTGCGTCTCGACCGCCGCACGGCTCGTGATATCGCCCTGCCGATTGACGAAAACGAGCTCGGCCGGCCTCTCCATCGCAAGGACGAACCCGTCTTTCGCGGCGTCGTACGCAATTCCCTCGATGCCGAAACTCCCGGTGCGAACGTCGACCTGGATTCGCTTCAGGACTTCGCCAGTGCGGGTGACCTCGATCAACTCGGCCGTTGCTTCATCGGCAACAAACAGGTGACCCGTCTTCGGGTCGAGCGCAACGCCTTCGAGGTCCTTTCCGCCAATGTCGAGAGGCTTTCCGGATACGGCGCCGTCCGGTGCGATTCGATAGAGGGTTCCATTCTCGTCCGACACGGTCCAGAACGTACCGGTCTCGGGGTCGAAGGCCAGATCCGAAGGTTCGACGACCGCGCCGCCAATGGGTCGCTCGACGCCGGCGCTGCGACCGGAAAGCACCGAATTCGGGTCAATCGTGTCCCGGCCCACCGCGCTCAGGGCATCACATCCCCCCTGAAACAGGGTCGACACGACGGCAAGTACGATCGGCGAGAGCACGCGTCCTGACATCGCGGCATCATACCCGGCCGAAACTTGCCCGCGCCAGAATTCGCGCCCCCAACGGGCTTCCGGCTGTACACTGCCTGCATGCTGATCGCCGTTCTGGCGTGTATCGTCGGGATCGTGGTGGAGAACTGGTACTGGCCTCAGGACCGGTCGGCGACGCTCGGCCGCTTCATCGATTCTGAGCGCGCCTCCGAGAAGGTCTCGCTTCTCGTGGGTCTCGTTCTCGGGCACTCCGTCGTTCGCTGGCTGATCGCGTTTGCCGCTGCTGCCACGTTCGTGCTGGCGATCTTCCAGTTCCCCGGCATCCACGCTGCGGTTAAGTCAGCCATCGACGATGAGCGCCTGTCGGTCGGAGGCCTCGATGCGATTCTCGGTGTCGTGACGTCGGTGATAATGGCACTCCTGTCGCTCATTGCCCGCCGCCTTGGAAGTTCCTGAGCCTTGAGACGCCAGCGTCTGTGCGGTACAACCAGAGACCGGTTCTGCGAGTCTCACCGCCGGTGGATTCGCCAGTCCACAAATCCCGGTCGTGACGGCAGACCGCCCCTCCACGGTTCGATCTCAGGAGAAACCCAATGAGGTCCGTGTCCTCTCGCATTGTCATCCTCTCGATCCTCGCCTCGCTGACTGTCATATCAACCGGCGTGGTCACCGGCGTCCGCGGCTCCTCTCAGATCGACGACGTCAACCTCAGAACGCGCTTCGACGTCGCGATGCCAGAGTCGTCGAAAGCGGCCGACGCTGCGACCGTTCCGCCTGGCTCCCAGGTGTTTTCACACGACGACGGCTCGTTCGAATCCGCGCTCGGCGTCACGGATCCACAGGGTGTGAACGGCTCGCAGGCCGTGTTCATCAATAGATTCACGCCGAGCCCGGACCAATTGCCGGTCACAATCGATACAGTCTCGTTCCTGTTTCCGGTCAGTACGGATGTCGGCCCGACGGGTCTCGAGCCGGGCATGCCGTTCGAAGTCCTCGTCTACACCGATCCCACATCGAATCCGAGCCCGACGGCGGCAACGCTCGTCAGGCGCCAGCTGTTCCTCGTCCAGCCGAGCAACTCGTCGTTCCAGAACGTCACGCTCGACGATCCAGTGACGATCGAGGGCGGAACCGTATACGTAGGGTTCACGAACAAGATCACGGCCGAGACGAACGAGGCCATCTTCCCGGGCGCTCTCGACGAAGACACGGCGACAGGAGACTCCTTCGCCTACTTCAATACGGAGCTCTTCTCGCACTTCGATGGCACGGTGCTCTCGGCAGCGACGAGCGGAACCCGTGTCCTCCCCGGGACGTGGCTCATCCGGGCCTTCTACTCGACCGGCGGATCGATGCGCGTCTGCTGGACGGCGGCCGCCGGCGCCGGTCAGCCGCCCCCCACGAACGCCCGCGTCTGCACCGCCGCTTCGGCCGACGCGGAAGCGGTACCGGCATCGACAACCGGTCCGCGCGACACACTCATCGGTTACAACGTCTACCGCAGCACCACTCCTGGAGTTCAAGCCGTCCCGGCGAACTTCTTCACGTCGACGGGCCCCGGGCAGACGTCGGCAGGTTCGTCGGTCGCACCCGGCGGGTCGTTCTTCGTCGTGACCGCCGTCTACGATACGGGCGAGAGCGCCCCGTCGAACGAAGTCGACGCCAGGCCAGGCACGATCAACACCGTGAAGGTGAAGGCGACGAAGGTAGTTTCGAAAGGCGCCGGCTTCACGACCACTGTGCAGGTCTTCGTCGACGGAATTCCGTTCGTATCGCCGGCGACTGTCAAGAACGGAACGAAAGTTACCCAGAAGGGCAATCTGTTGACGGGCCAGAGCGTACAGGCCTACCTGTCTTCGCACGGCGGCACCGCCCGCATGACGATTCGAAACTCATCGGGAGCGACTGTCACGCGCGCGATTCCATAACAGTCTCTGCGACTCTGCGTCTTCACTCGGCGTCTCTGCGGGAAACCGTATCCCGCAGAGACGCAAAGACGCGCAGAAGGCGGCGATCGGAATCGAACCGATGAATAGAGGTTTTGCAGACCTCCGCCTTGCCACTTGGCTACGCCGCCGGCAGACCCACCCTCAACGAAAGAAGCGGCCGCATCGGGCCGCTTCCTGATCGAAAACTATGGAGCGGGAGACGAGATTCGAACTCGCGACTTTCACCTTGGCAAGGTGACACTCTACCACTGAGTTACTCCCGCTCAGCAGAAGGCGTGAGCATACTGACCGTGTTCAGGGCTGTCAAGAACCGAGTTCGGCGGCCCGAATGGCTTCACGCGTATCGCGTCACGGCGAACAGCCGGACGTCGCCCATACCCTCGAAATTCGCGGTACCCCGGTCCTCGAACTCGATTCCCGAGCCCGCCACGATGTCCTTCACGGTACTCGTGACGAGAACGTCCCCCGCCCGCGCCAGCTTCGCGACCTCCGATCCGACAGCCACTGCAAGACCTCCCGCGCTGCTCGCGCGAATCTCGCACTCACCGGTATGGAGACCTGCGCGGACGTCCACGCCAAGTCTCCGAGCGACGTCGCGGATCGCGCACGCGCACCGGATTGCGCGTGCCGGGCCATCGAAAGTCGCCGTGATGCGCGAGTCGAGGACTTCCGCCGCGCTGCCGCGGAAGAGCTGGATCTCGCGTCCTACGTGCGACACGAATCTGTAAAGCATCCCGCGTCCGCCGGACGCCGCGCTCTCGGGTGAAGGCGTGGGCACACTGTCGATCACGGCCACGAGCACTGTCGCGAGCACCCGGTCGAGGTCGGGAGCGTGACGCGCGCCAGTGAGGAACTCTTCTATCTCATCGAGAATCGCATCCTGATCTCCGACGAACGGCAGATGATCCGCGCCAGGCAGCTCGACGAACTTTGCCCCGGGGATTCGATCCGCAACGTACCGGCCCTCCTCGACCCGCAGGCAGGTATCGCCGGTGCGGTGCAACACGAGCGTCGGAACGCGAACCGATCTGAGAATGTTGCGAACGTCGATCTCCGCGTTCATCCGCGTCAGGGCCACCGCCGCAGCAGGACTCGCGCCCATCCGGAGGTACGCCGCCCACCACTGCCGAAAATCCGGATCCTCGGCGCGGCTCGGAGCCCGTTCCTCGATGCCGACCGGTCCGCCCCAGTCGCGCTGCAGCATCTGAAGGAAGGCCTCGCGCTGCTCCAGCGTCGGTCCCCACGGATAGTCGTTGTCTCGCAACCGTTTCGCATAGGTCCCGATCATCACGAGCGCCACGGTCTTCTCGGGATACGTCGCTGCAAAGAGCGCGCTCATCGGTCCGCCTTCCGACACGCCGATGAGAGCCGCCTGCGTGGACCCGACGGCGTCCATCACGGCGCGAACGTCGTCCATCCGCTGCTCGAGCGTGGGCAACTCGCGCAATGAAACTCGATCCGAGAGCCCCGTACCGCGCTTGTCGAACAGAATCAGCCGCGAAAACGCCGCGAGGCGCGACAGAAAGCGCGCGAAGTCGAGGTTCTTCCAGTAGTACTCGAGGTGCGAGACCCAGCCCATCACGAAGACGACGTCAATCGGACCGTCGCCGACCACCTGATAGGCGATGTTCACGTCGGCGCTCTGGGCGTAGCGGATCTCGGGCGGGCGGCGAATGATCTTCACCCGCGAGCCTCCATCGGTGCGCGGAGGCGCCACGGCGGCCGGCGAGACCGGCTCCGGACCGGAAATGGCGATTCCGTTGACGTCGAACATCCGGACCTTGTCGGCAAAGCGATACCCGCGCCGGGGAACCGTCTCGATGTACTGGCCGCCGTCCGACCGCTCGCCAAGTGCCTTGCGCACGAGCGAGACATTAACGGCGAGGTTCGCTTCCTCGACGAAGGCATCGGGCCAGATCGCCTCGAGAAGCACGTCTTTCTCGAGAATGCGGCCGGCGCTGCGAACGAAGAACGCGAGCGTGTCGAACGCCTTTGGCGTCAGCGCCACGTTCTCGCCATCGCGCGTGAGAACACGTTCCTGCGCGTCGAGGCGAAACGATCCGAAGTCGTAGTAGCGCGTTCGCGAATCCATCGTTGAAGGGTGACTCGTGGCGGTCGCCGTGCCGCGCGAGTATACCGCCGGGTCGTCCGTTTTCCCGAATCGGTCGTGAATCATGACTCTGTGACTCTGATGTGTCTCCGTGCCTGCTATGAAACCGTGCAAGGAAGTCGGGGCGTGAGGAACTCAGAGTGCCGCGGATCGACGTGCTGCGGCCTACAGAGTTCAGTACCGGGAGCGACAGCGACCGGGTTCTTCGTCCGATGGAGACGACCCGGTCGCTGTCGCTCCCGGTACTGATCTCCGTGGGCCGCAAGTGTCGCTCCAGGACGGACTGCTCCCAATCCGTTCCGTTTCATCTAAGGGGGTACGGCGAAGCCGCATGGGCAACTCTGTGTGGGTAGCTCTTCCAGGACCCAGCAAGAGCTGCGCACACAGAGCCACGGAGACATAGAGGCACGAAGAAAGACGGCGAAGGCAACGAGTGCCTGAGCGTAACTTCGCCCTCCAAAACTTTCTGCATTCGGTAGCAGGCATTGGCGCGTATACCCTTTCGAAAGCGAAACAGCAGCGGAATTCGAAAGCGTGCCGATACCGAACGACAACGACACCGTCGACGCCGCCCGCAGCGGCGACCACGCAGCCTTTGCCGCACTCGTGCGCGAACATCAGGCGATGGTGTTCAGTATCGCGCTCAATTCGACGCGTGACCGGGCAATCGCCGAGGAGCTGGCGCAGGAAGTGTTTCTCGAACTCTACAAGTCGCTCGGAACCATCCAGAACGCCGACCACGTTCGCTTCTGGCTGCGCCGTGTGACGAGCCACCGATGCATCGACGCCATGCGACGCCGGAAATTCCGGCCGCTCGTCGGCCTCGATGACGTTCCGGAGCCGGCGGCCGTCGCCGATCCGTCCGACCCCATTCTGAAAACCCGACTTCAGCGGCTCGTCGCCGCTCTCCCGGAACCGGCCCGGATGATCGTCATCCTTCGCTATCAGGAAGACCTCGGACCGAGCGACATCGCGGAGATCCTCGAAATGCCAGTGAACACCGTGAAGAGTCATTTGCAACGCTCGCTCGCCACCCTGCGTGGCAAGCTCGAGCCGAGCGCAAGGGAGGTCCCGGCATGAGCAACATCGAAAACGACCTTCGCGCCGCGCTCGAACGCGAGCAGCCATCCGTCGACTTCGCCGAGCGCGTTCTCGAAGCGCTTCCGGCCAGGCCGGCAACCGTGGTGCTGATGCCGCCACGCCCGCATCGCGCCCGGCTGTGGCTTGCTGCGGCGGCGATGCTCGCGATCGGCGCCGGTACGCTCTGGTTCGCTGCGTTTCGTCCCGGCAGCGAGACCGACATCGTTGGCGGCGTCACAAATGTAGGCATCCCGGGTCCGCGGCAGCCGATTTTCGAGGGCGGGTCCGATCGCCCGACAGTGAAGCCGGAAGATCCGCCGCGAGTCGTGCCCGAGGACCAGCAACACCGGAGCCTTCGTAGTCCGAGAGTTCGCCGGGTGAATCGGCCGCTTCCGTCACAGGCGGACGCCGCGTCGCGCGAGCAGGATGCCCAGGCCTTTCTCGCTGCCAGGCAGCTTCGGCTCGCACTGACCATTACGAACGAAAAACTTCGCGTCGCCCAGCGCGGCGTCGCGGACCGCTCTGATCTGCCCACGGGTTAAGGCCCGAATAATCAACGTCTCGAGGTACACATCCATGATTCATCGATCCATCGCCCTACTCCGTCCCGTATTCGCGGCCGTCGCCCTCGCAGTTCTCGCGACGACCGCTCTTGCCCAGAATCCGAAGCTCCGCCTCGAAGGACTCGAGCGCCTCGAGGCAAAGGCAGCAAAGACTGTCGACGTCACGATCGATCGCGAGCTCATGGGACTCGCTGTGAAGTTTCTCTCGGGAGAGAACGACGCCGACACGAAGAAAGTCCGCGAGATCATCGCAGGTGTGCAGGAGATCTACGTTCGCGGCTACGAGTTCGAGACCGAAGGCGCGTACACCCCGGCGGACCTGGACGCAATTCGCTCCCAGCTCACAGGCCCCGGCTGGACCCGACTGACGAGCGTCCGTAGCAGGAAGGGCGGCGAGAACGCCGAGATCTACGTGATGCACGGCGCCGGCAAGGTGCTCGGGCTCGCCATTCTCGCTTCGGATCCGAAGGAACTGACGGTCGTCAATATCGTCGGCGAGATCGATCCGGAGAAGCTCAGCGACCTCGACGGTGAATTC
>CAZQBW010000216.1:0-9321 GCA_964591515.1 uncultured Clostridia bacterium | reverse complement strand
CTCACGCGGCACGATGTCGAGAAGTAACGTCTGAATGCCGGCGTTCGCCAGATGCGCCGCAATCTGCGCGCCCATCGTTCCGGCTCCCAGCACCGCCGCGGTTCGAATTGCGTCCTTCATGAATGCCTCGCTGCGAAAAAAATTCCGACGGGTCAGTAATTTCGAATGATCTGGTCTCGATCGATCCCGAGCGCCTCGAGCACACTCGTCGTTTCGTCCATCATTGCTTCCGATCCGCAGACGAAGGCGACGGGATTCGTGGAAGTCCGGACGGCGGCCTCGAGCAGTTTCTGGACCCGGCCTGTCGATCCGTGCCAGGCGTCATCGCCAGGCTGCGTGACCGTCAGGACGACGTCGACGTCGGCATTCCGCCACGCGTCGATCTCGTCGTCCACGGCGAAGTCCTGCGGGCGGCGAACGCCGTGCACGAGGACAAGTCGGCCGAACGATGAGCGTCGCGAAGCCGCGTGCGACACCGCGGCGCGGATCGGAGCGATGGCCGTGCCGGCTGCGACGAAGAGCAGGTCGCGTCCCCAATAGTTATCCACCGGGAATCCGTGGCCTGCGAGACGGACCAGCGACACGTCGGCTTCGTGGCCCAGATCGAAGAGCCTCGTGCCGAACGGGCCCTCGTTCTTCACGAGGAACTCGAGCCGATGCCGGGCATCGGGCGCCGACGCGATAGCCATGTACGCCTCGCCGACGTCGGCTACTGACAGGACGGCGACCTGGCCTGGTTCGAACCTCACGTCGTCGATCCGGTCGCCGTCGGCCGCGACGAACGTGAATAGCCACACGGAATCGGTGCGCCGAGCGACACTCTCGACGCGCAGCCTCCGCGGCGTGAACGAAGACTCAGGCACCGGATCCGGCTCCCGCGACTTCGGCGTCGCTGTACATCGATTCGATGACGTCGCCATAGCGCTCCTCGACGACCTTCCGCTTGACCTTGAGCGTCGGCGTCAGCTCGCCGGACTCTATGGTGAGCTCCTGCGGCAGCAGCGCGATCTTCTTGATCTGTTCGTATCGCGGCAGATGTCCCGTCAGGTCACGCACCACCTGCTCGTATATCTCCCTGATCCGAGGATCGGTCAGGATCGAATCGCGATCGTCCAGCTTGATTCCCTTCGATAGCAGAATCGGCCCGAGCGCCTCGCGATTCGGCACGATGAGCGCCGAGCAGTACTTGCGACGATCCCCGATGACCACCGCCTGTGAGATCAGGTTCGAGAACTTGAGAGCGTTCTCGATCGGCTGCGGCGCAACGTATTTGCCCCCCGACGTCTTGAGCAAGTCCTTCTTTCGGTCCGTTATTTTCAGGAAGCCCTGCGCGTCGATAGCGCCGATGTCGCCGGTGCGGAAATAGCCATCCTCGGTAAAGGCTTCAGCCGTCGCGTGCGGCAGGTTGTAGTAGCCCTGCATGATCGAAGGCCCGGCCACAAGGATCTCGCCGTCCTCCGCCAGACGAACCGAGACGTTCGAGAGCGGCTTTCCGACAGTCCCGATCTTCCATGCGTCCGCATAGTTGATGGCGATAACGGGAGACGTCTCGGTCAGTCCGTAACCCTCGTAGATGGTGATTCCAGCGCCGAGAAACGCGTATGCGATGTCCGGCGAGAGCGGTGCTCCGCCCGACAGGAAGAACCGCAGTCGTCCGCCGAGCGCCTCGCGCCACTTGTCGAACACGAGCCGGTTCGACACGCAGTTGTACTCTAGCTGCACGATCGGGCTCGGGGACTCACCCACGTGCGTCGTGCGCGCGACGTGATCGCCGGCGCGTAGCGCTCGCTCGAAGAGCACCGATTTTATGCCGCCGGCGCTCTTTCCGAGTCCGCAGATCGTCTCGTACATCTTCTCGAAAAAGCGCGGGACGCTCGTGCCGACGGTCGGTCGAACCTCGCGGAATTCGGCGGCGACCTTCTCGAACGACGTCGCGAAGTAGAGCGACGCGCCGACGTTGAGATAGCCGTAGACTGCGGTTCGTTCGAGGATGTGAGAGAGCGGCAGGTACGAGAGTGCGACGTCGCCTGGCTCGAGTTTCAGGGCCGTCTCGAACGTCCCGTGGATGTTCGAGACGAAGTTCCGGTGAGTCAGCATCACGCCCTTCTGCTTCCCGGTCGTACCGGAGGTGTAGATGAGCGTGGCGAGGTCCTCGGGGTGGATGTCGTCGGCGAGCCGCTCGGGCAGTTCCGGCTCCGCATCGAGCCGTCGGGCACCGCGCGCCTCGACCTCGTGCATAGACATCACCGGCGCGTCGTCGGGCCACTCTGCCGGATCGATGACGATGATGAGCTCGAGCGCCTCGAGCTTCGGCATCAGCGGCAGGACCTTTCCTAGCTGAACGGTGTCCGAGACGACACAGACGCGGGCGCCCGAGTCCGTGAGGATGTGCTCGACGTGATCGGGCGTCAGCGTTGGGTAAATCGGTACGAGCGCACCACCGAGTCCGACGGTCGCGAGATCCGTGATCGTCCATTCCGGACGACTCTCGGAAAGCACGGCAATGCGATCGCCCTTCCGGATGCCGAGATCGAAGAACCCGGCGGTCAGTTGACGGACGCGCTCGACGAGCTGCCTGTGCGAGATCGGCACCCACTCACCGCCGCGCTTCGACGAGAGCACGATGGGCCGGTCGAACCGCCGCGCGGCTTCCCGGAAGAGTTCTGGAATGGTCTCTGGCAGTGGCATGTGAATGCTCTCCGTCCAAGTGCGTCAGGCGGCGGTCACGCCATTGAAATAGAGGTCGATGACGCTGTCGGCCGTCGACCTGAGGTCGTAGGCCTTCCGGCTGAGGACCCAGTTCGTCACCATCTCGTCGAGCGCGCCAAAGAACACCTTGCTGGCGACGTTGGCGTCGAGCGACTGGCGGAAGCAGCCCTCGCGCTGACCTTCGAGAATGACGGACCGGATGAGGTCGAGGTACTCGGAGACTCGAGTCTCGGAGAACTGCTCCATGAATTTCGTCGACGACCGTAATTCTACCTGGAATACGACGGCGAGATCGCGATCGGCACCCATGCGCTCGAGATGAAGCGCAGCGATGCGGCGGAGTTTCTCGCGCGGATCGGCGATGGACTGGATGACGACGCGGCCCTCGGAGATCGACTCGTGCATCGTCTCTTCGAAGATCGAAACGAGGATGTGGTCCTTGTTCTTGAAGTAGAGGTAGACGGTGCCATCGGCTACGCCGGCTTCCTTCGCGACGTCGGCGACCTTGGCGTTGAAGAACCCGTTGCGGGCGAACACCCGAATCGCGGCGCGAAGGATCGCGTCGAACTTCTCGGGCTTTCGGCTCGCGGACAGTTTGGGGTCACGTGCCAAGGATTCGGTGCTCCGGAAACTGAATGAATGAACCGCCATTCATTTCTAGCACGGTCTCCGCTGATGACGCAATGCGTGATCGGAGAGTCGATGCCGTTGGCGTACAGAGAGCACAGAGTCACGTAGAGCGCGGAGACTCTACATGCAGTTCACTGTGCCCTCTGTTACTCACTGCTCTCTGTACGGCTACGCCTTCTCTCTATATCAGCCGGAGACGCCTCGATCGCCTACCGGTTCCTTCCCAGCTTCTCGTGGCTCGTTACCCAGTCGAGAGAGCTTATTGCCGCGCCGAGCGACAATTCGCCCGCCAGCACTACCGCCGCAACGATCTCCGCAAACTTGAAAACCTTGTCGCGCCCATGGCACCCCAGAATCTCGAGGCACTCCCGCTGCGTCGGCAGGTTCGTTCCCCCGCCGTATGTCGCGACGATCAACGACGGTATCGTGATCGACATGTAGAGATCGCCGTCAGGCGTGACCTCGACATAGAGCACACCCGCGGACGATTCGGCGACGTTCGCGACGTCCTGGCCCGTAGCGATGAACATGGCCGTGATGCCGTTGGGCGAATGCGCGCCGTTGTTGTTCACCCCCGACATGAACCCCGCGATCGCCGACACCTGGTGGTGATAGTGAAGCGACTCGGGCGACGTCCGCATGTTGTCGAGCAGGATCTGGCGCGGAACGGTCGCTTCGGCCGTCACCCGCTTCCCCCGGGTCATGATCGTGTTGATGTACGAGCCCTTCTTGTCCGTCGCGAAGTTGCTCTCGAGGAAATACCGTCCCACGAGCGGACAGTTCGCACGAATCCACTCGCACGCAAAATAGGTCGCACGGCCGACCATGTTCTGGCCCGCCGCGTCTCCCGTTCGGAAGTTGAAGCGGAGGAACATGAACTTGTTGGCGTGGTACTTCTCGATACCTGAGAGCTTGGCGACGCTCGACGTTGCTTCGGCCGCCGTACGGATGCAGTCCATGTGCTCGTCGATCCAGTATGCGAAATCACGCGCTCCGCGAGCGTCGTCGAAGATGAACACCGGTGCCCGCTGCATCTGGTCGCCCGTCACGGTCGTCTTGATCCCGCCCGACATGCTGAGCACCTTCATCCCGCGGTTGTAGGACGCCACGAGCGTCCCTTCCGTCGTTGCGAGCGGTATGTGGAACCAGCCGTTCGCGTGCTCGCCGTTTATCAGGACCGGTCCTGCAAGCCCAATCGGCACCTGAGCCACGCCGATGAAGTTCTCGATATTGCCGTTCGCGACTGCCGGATCGAACGAATGACTGAAAACGTGCTGGATGTCGGCACCCGAGTGCTCGCGAACGAAGCGCTGTCGCTCCGCAATGATCTCTGGACTGAAGTTGTTCGTCTTGTCGAGCGGGACCTTCATGGACATTGGGCGGGCCTCCTGAAGTCAGGTCTGACCAGTGTCGTCAGCGCCAGTGCGCCTGTCAACGCACGGCCGATCGGAAACAGGGCGGAAACGCGAAGAGACGCGTTTCCCTGATGGAAACGCGCCTCGGTTCGCGTCGTCGACGCCTGTGCCTTTCGATCGCCGGGTCGTCGATTACGCCCGACGACGGGCCTTCACTGCAGTCGTCAGGGCATCGATCTTGTGCTCGAGACCGCGGATGTCGTCGCGCGTCGGAACGTCGAAGGTCTTCAGAGCCTCCTCGACGTGCGCTTCGATAGACACCGACTTCATTTCGGACATTCCCGGAACCTTCTTCAGGTAGTCCTTCATGTATGTCACCTGTTCACGCTCGAAGTGCTTCAGATCCTTCATTGCGCCTTTCTCGATCTTCGCACCGCGATCGATGGCGTGAAACACCACCGTCTGGGCCTGATCGTACGCCATGGCAGCGATGCCGATTCCGAACTGAACGCTCATTCGCGCAGCGTCGATGATGACATTGAACGGGATCATCGGAATCTCGAAGCCGGCGCTCTTGGCGGGCTCGTGATGGTGTTTCGCATCAACGACGTGCTTGGCCGCTGTTGTCTTGTGGGTCGTCATGGTCGAACTCCTTTCCTGTTGAACCTACGTGATTCGCCGGGGCTTGGTGGCCGCGGGTTTGGGTGTCGCGGCCTTTCGGCTCTTTGCAGGCACCGGTGTGGTTCGCGTACGAGCTGCCGAGGCATTTCGGGCCGAACGACGCTTCGCGCCCGGTGTCGCGCCCTCGAGCGCCGACACACGCGCCGCGAGCGTCTGCACGTCCGCGCGGGTCGCCACGTTCATCTCGGCCAGGAGCGCGCGAAGCTTCTCTTCGATTACCTTAGCGAACTGCTCGCTAACGTCGACGAGCGGCTTCACCGCATCGCGCTCGACGCGGCGGTTTACGCTGTCGACGAACTTGCCGAGTTCGGCACCGACCTGCTCGGCGGCCCGCTGCCCTGCCGATACCGATGATTTGACGGCATCGTAGACTGCTTCGCTCGGACGCTGAATCAAGTCGACGAGCGCGTTGGCCGGCAAAAGGGCACTTCCCTTGCGGCTACCGTCTGCGATGATTTTCGCGAGCACGGTGGCCGTGAGGTCGTCTCCCGTGTCCGAATCCTCGACGCGGATGTTCTCTCCCACCTTCACGAGGACACCGACCTCCTCGAGCGTCAGGTATCGCTTCGTCCGGGTGTCGTAGAGCTTCCGATTTGCGTAGCGTTTGATCGTGTATGTCATTGCGATCCGACTATGACGCACTGCGTCATAGTCGTCAAGAACTATTTTTGGGCATGCCGGCGAATCGCACGCCTCACGCATCAGCGTGAGGCGTGCGGCACTACCCGCAGCATCGACGTATCGACGAAGGCTTCAGTTTCCGGGTACAGGCTCGAGGAGTCGAACGCCGGACGTCGCCGCGAAGTACTCGCGCGCCACGCGGTCGCGCCACGCGGGGGCGACGCGAGAGAACGCGCAGTGCGCACCACGCGGCTTCACGCACACGCCCACCAGCCGGTTTTCCGCCTCTTCCGCGGCCGCCCGAAGCCTCTCGGCGTGCCGCACATGCACGACCCAGTCGTCAGCCGCGTGGATGTGCAATGCAGGCACTCGAATCCGATCCACGCAGTTGACGACGCTGTCCATGTCGTAGAGCTCGTCGACACTGACGCCGTAGTATGGCGCCGAGACCCGCTCGAAATAGTCCGTGATCGACATGCGGCCGCGACCCTCGCAACGGAACTTCTCGCTGAAGCTGACGGTGAAGAGCCGGTAGGCCAGGTGCTCACGCGACATGAGACCCGGGTTCCGATCGATGATCCGCACAACCTCGCGCGCGTCTACGTAACCCGCCTCTGACAGGACACCTGACCGAAGCAGTTCCGGCGCACGATCGTGAGCCGCTGCCAGAAGCACCGATGCTCCCCCGAGACTGAATCCGATGGCACCGACCGTCGACGTCGCCGTGTTTTCGAGAAGCCACTTCGCGGCCGCCAGCACGTCTTCGGCCTCACGCCATCCGCCACTCATCGGGATGTTCGACAGCGTAGCGCTCCGCGACCAGCCGCGCAGATCGATGATCGCCACGTTGAAGCCCCAGTCGGCGTAAGCGCGAACTGCCTGGTCGCTGTAGATCCGCTGACCGCTCGATCCGAAGACTCCGTGTACCACGACGAGCCCGGGGCGACCGACGTCCTCCCGGGCTGCAACCTCCGCCGAGATCGGAGTGCCGTCCAGCGATTCGATAATCACGCGGCGAAACGGAGGCGGGCAGCTGAAGAATCGATTCGAGAACCGCGGTCGAATGTCGAGCACGCTCGGAATGAGGTCCGGCGCGTAGACCATCAGGAAGTCCTTCGTGCCGTAGCCTGGACGCTCGTGCATCGATTCAGACTCGATGCGAGCGGCGTACGCGGCCACGTCCGTCATTGGTGGTCCGTCCGGCTCGATCGCGAACCGCGCGGACTTGGCCAACGGTTTTGCGCGCCGGATCAGCCGCCAGAGCCCGACCACGACGCCGACGAGTATGGCCACTGGAAGCAGAAACAGCCCGCGGATGCTCTCGGCCTTCGCGCTCAGCACGCGACCGACACCGGGCGATCTTGTAGCAACCTGTGCGCTCAACCAGCCGCCTCGGCTGCCGGGCGCGCGCCAAGCGCCGATCGCTCCGCGAGCCATTCCGCAATCAGTCTCCAGTTGGCGGGAGCCTTGCTGCCAGCCATTGCCCCGAGGTGGCCGCCGCGAACGAGCATGAACGTCTTTTCCTTGCTGCCGATGGCGTCGATGATCGGACGCGCCGCCGCAGGTGCGCCAAAATGATCGTCAGGACTTGCAAGCACCAGATAGTCGGCCGTGATCTTCGAGAGATCGACGATCCGGTTGAACATGACCACCTGGTTGCGGATCAGCCTGTTGTCGCGAACGAAATCGCGGGCGAACTGTTTGAACGCCGCTTCCGGGTAGTGGAGGAAATCGCTCATCCACTTGCCCATTGCCTCGTAACCCTCGAGAAACTCGTCGTCCCAGAGGTTCCACACGAGCGTGAGCGGACGGGTGAGCATCTTCACGGGTTGCGTGAGCTGGAACAGCGTCTGTGACATGAAGGCCGGGAAGTAGCCGAATCGCTCCGTGATCGAGACGAGAGGTCCCTCGGCATACTTCATGAGCTGGTGATAGAACTCGAGCTTAGAGAAGTCGATGGGTGCGCCGAGCATCACGACGTTTCGCACGGCGTTGGTCCGCTCGAGCGCCGCATACACCGTCGCGAAGATCCCGCCCATGCAGTAACCGAAGATGCTCACCTGCGGCGAGCCCGTGACCTCGCGCATCTTCTCGACCGACGAGTTGATCGGCTGCATCAGGTAGTCTTCGAGGCGGAAGTCGCGGTCCTCCTCGTTCGGGCGGCCAAAATCCACGAGCCAGACGTCGTAGCCTTCGTTGAGCATGAACTCGACGAAAGAGTGACCGGGCCTGAGGTCGTAGATGTCCGGCTTGACCATCAGCGGCGGGATGATGAGCACCGGCACCGGGTGGATCGGCCCGCCCTCGCGCTTCTGGCGATACCGGCGAAGGAGGATGTGCCGCTCGTCGATCATCACGTCCGAGGGCTCGGGCTCGAACTCGTAGAGTCCGCCGTTGACCGCCATGCGAACGCCGTTGTCGATCCGCAGGAGCGTCTTGTACAGCTCGACCCGGGCTGTCTCGGTGATGGCGCTTAGGAGGTCGTCGGGCATCGGTTCAAGTCCGTCCGTTCACAGGATATCAACCATGACAAATACCACATTTCGGGGGAATTGGGAGATGGTCGGGCATTTCCGTGCCTCGGTGCCTCAGTGCCTCCGTGTCCCTGTGTCTCCTTGTGCGTAGCTCTTCCTCATTCCCTAAAGTGCTTCGCACACAGAGACACCGAGGCACGGAGGCTACTCGACCCGGATTGTGATGCCGTCGCCTTCGACATCCACGAGCGCCGAGCCGCCATGCGCAAGCGGACCGAAGAGAAGCAATTCCGCCAACGGCTCGCGCAACTTCTCTCGCACGAGACGCGACATCGGCCTGGCCCCGAACGCCGGGTCGTACCCCTTCGTCGCCATCCAGGCCCTCGCCGCCTGAGTCAGCTCGATCGTGACCTTTCGCTCCGCAAGCTGGATCCTCAGCTCGTCGACGAACTTGTCGACGACTCGCTCGATTGTCGGGAACGAGAGCTGCCCGAACGCGATCCACGCATCGAGCCGATTCCGGAACTCGGGACTGAATGCCCTCTCGATCGCCCCGCGGCCCCGGCTTCCGCCGCTCCCAGAGCGGAAACCCGGTCCCTCAACGCTCAGATCCCGCGCCCCGGCGTTGGTCGTCATGATGAACACGACGTTGCGGAAGTCCGCTTTCTTTCCGTTGTTGTCCGTCAGCGTCGCGTGATCCATCACCTGCAGGAGGATGTTGAAGACGTCCGGATGCGCTTTCTCGATCTCGTCGAGCACCAGGACTGCGTACGGCGCGCGCACGATCGCATCCGTCAGCAGCCCGCCCTGGTCGAAGCCCACGTAGCCCGGCGGCGCGCCGATCAGCCGCG
>CAZQBW010000215.1:0-9395 GCA_964591515.1 uncultured Clostridia bacterium | reverse complement strand
GACTCTCCAACAAAGGACTGCAATGCACATGACACATTCCATGACGGAAACCTCTCCGAGCACCCGAGGACGAATCCTCGCTGCGCTCTTCCTGTTCGTCATCGTCGCCGGACTCATCGCCCAGGTGTTCATCAGCGACCGGTTGATCGTCGGCGGCGACGCCTCGCGGACGGCGGCGAACATTCTTGACAACACGTCGCTCTACCGGCTCGGCTTCACGATCTTCATGCTCGAGATGGTCGCTCAGATAGCGGTGTCGGCGATGTTCTACGACCTGATGAAGCCCGTTGACCGGAGCGTCGCGCGCCTCTCGGCGATCATCGGAATCACCGGCGGTGGCATCAAGACGATGGCGCGCCTGTTCTATCTTGCGCCGCTGATCCTGCTCGGGGGAGCGTCGTCTCTCTCGGCGATCGAGCCGGCGCAGCTCGAGGCGCTGTCGCTCGCCTTCATACGGATCAACAACCAGGGCGCGGCCATCGGGCTGATCTTTTTCGGGTTCGATGGGTTGCTGCGTGGGTGGCTGGTGTACAGGTCGGGGTTCCTCCCGCGCTTTCTCGGCGTGCTGTCGATGGTCTCCGGAGTCGGGTGGTTGACCTTCCTGTGGCCGCCGCTCGGCTACTGGGCGTTCACGGGCGTCGCGCTCTTCGCGCTCGTGGGAACGATTGCCTGGACCGGATGGCTCTTCGTTCGCGGTGTGGACGACGCGAAGTGGCGGGAGCGCGCCGCGCTCGCGGCAACTTCGATCTGGAGGTGAGGCCGACCGCTCGCCTGGACCGCCCGCGACGTCTTGTCGGGACAGGGGCCGGTGGACACCTAATGTAGACTTGTGAACCCGCCGATACGGGTCGAGATAAAGTCTGTGCCTCGCTCGCCTGCCGCCAGTCCGAGCATTACGAAGGAGAATTGAATGAAAGCGTTTCGATCGATGATGGTTCTCGCGGTGTGCGCAACGGTGCTCCTGGGCGCCAGCGCAACGCTCGCGCGTCCCAAATACACGTTCAAGGTCATCAACAACACAAAACACCGGATTGTCAGCCTGGTGGCATCCGAGAGCGGAGAGGAGGCGGGTGAGTTCGACGTCGGCGCCGGGATCGGCCCGGGAAAGTCGATGATGCTCGAGTGGAACAAGTCGACCGACAACAGTCACTGTGAATGGGCATTCTCGGCCGTCTTCGATGACGGGAATTATTCCGAGCCGGTAATCATCAATTTCTGCGAAGACGAGCTCGAGTTGGTGTTCGACGAGTGAGGAGCTGACGACGAGGTCGCGATGACCTTTGGCCAATTCGAGGGCCTGTCGCGCAGTGCGGCGGCCCTCGAGTTGCGTTCAGCAGTTCGGAGCTGCGCGCCCGCCCGTTTACCCTCGGCGGACTCGTACCTCAGGCCGGCCGCCCGCTTTGCTCGCGGTTCCGGGCCTCCCTGACCACCGTCGGTCCCGTCCAAGACCCGGAACCGCGAGCGCAGCGGTCCACGCGACCAGCCGAGTTCACGAAGCACCAACGGTCCCCGTCGTCGCAGTATCGGGATCATCCGGCCTGGCCGTCGCACGTTTCGACGGCGGGAACGCGAACGGCCCCTCGGCCTTCCAAACGAAGTGTCGTGAGTAGGCCGCCTCGACGTTCGCATCTCCGGACTTCGAGAAGCGGAGCGGCGTGCGCGGACCCTTCCCGTGTCGAACATACGCCGTGTGCGAAGGCTCGAGCCGGATCTCTTCGCAATACAAGGCAAGCACACGCAGGAACCGCGCGAGCTTGGGAAGGTTGCAGCGAATCACGCGTTCCAGATACGGGACGCGGCCGAATCGCCACTCGCGCAGATCTTCGGCCTTCAGCCAGCCGATCCGCTGCATCACGTCGATCGGACGGACGACCTTCTCTTCTTCGAGAATTCCGACGACTGCGCGAACGACGGCCTGGAAGAGCGGATCGCTCCGATAGTTCTCTGCCGTGACTTTCTTTTTCGTCATCGTGGCGATCTTCTCTTCGGTGAGTCAGCTTCCTACTGGTACTTCGAAAGAAAGGGCTGGACGTCGGCGGGCACCACGACACGGCATTCCACTCGAGGGAACACCTGAATGGGTGGGTGCGCGACGAGCTCCCTGCTGAGTTGAATGGCGTCCAGGTCATCGTGGAGGTACGTTCTTGCTCCGCAGTTGCGGGCATCGCAGGACACGCGGATACCGGGCGCACATTCCCTCCACAGGCAGACGCGACCGATGCACTGACCGTCCAGGTTGGCCAGGAAGACGTCGGTTCCGTGGTTACTGTTCTGCTGCGTCATGCCCTTGAGTTTCCTGGAGTGCTTCGCCAGCGCCGTGAGGTCGAGATCATCGTCGACCGTCACGAGCAGATCGACGTCCTTCGGATTGGGCTTGTCGGTCGTGAGCGACCCGATGAGGGCGATCTTCTCGATGCCGTGCCATTCGCGGATGGTGTCGATGAAACGAAAGGCCGCGTCCAGGAGGTAGGCCCGAAGCGCCGGATCGACGGGTTCGACACGCTGCCTGCTTTGGTGTGCTCTGCGGCGCACCGGGTACCTCCTCCAGTCTGCGTCTTCTCAGATCTGTGCTTATCCGCTAAATAAGCCCAATCCGCGATGCCTCTTCGTCGGACTACTTTGGTCAGGAGTCCTACGCGAAGAGAAGCCGGCCCCTGGGCTCGGGGATCGGTCGCCCGAGCTCACGCGCCGTCTCGAGCCATTCCTGAATCACCACTTCGACGTTCGCAAGCGCTTCGGCATAAGTGGCTCCGTCGCTCGCGCATCCGGCCAGTTCCGGAACCTCGGCGATGAACGCGCCGTCTTCAGCGCTCCAGTAGAGAATCACTTCATAGCGACTATCACTCATTCGCAAGGTCTCCCAGCTTGTAGCGGATGATCACGTGCCGAACCTGCCGCACCTGATACGGCTTGGCCATCGCCTCTCTCGGCTGAAGATTCAGGATCTCTTCGACGTCTTCCCGGGTATAGATGTGGTGATCGCCACGAATACGTTCCGAGAAGCCGACGGCCTTCAAAAGCGAGCAAAGATCCTTGAAGTCGATGTTCGCATCGGACGTGCCTCGAAGGACGCGCTCGAGCGTCTTCTGCCACTTCGCCACCGCGCAACCATAGCACGGCCGACATCTCAGATCCGTGTCGATCCGTCACGTCCATCCAATCCGTGGCCTGGCATCGGGGCCGACGAGGCTGTTGTGGCCAGGGACCACGCAGCTCCGCTCTTTGCGATCTTTGCGAGTCCTTTGCGTTCTTTGCGAGAAAGCACGTCCGCGGGACTCGTTTCTCGCAAAGACCGCAAAGGACTCGCAGAGATCGCAAAGGCAAATTCCGGTTGACGCCGCCGCGCGTGCCCGCCGATGCTTGACCGCGGAAGCCCTGACGCCCTTCCCACACCCTGCCCGACCCCCGAGGACACCCATGCGAGCGATGCACCGAGCCGCCGGCCTCGCGATCCTGGTCCTGTGCGTCACGAGCTCCGCCGCCGCGGCGCAGCAGCCTCCCGCTCTTGTCGCCGACCCCGCACACCGCGTCCCCGCCACCCGAGGCACCGACGCACAGTCCTTCACCCTCCGCTCGTCGATCCTCGATCAAACCCGCCGCATCAACGTCGCGCTACCCGCGTCCTACGCCACGAGTCCGACCACCCGCCGCTACCCGGTCTTCGTGATCCTCGACGGCGAGTCCAACCTTGCGCCCTCCGCCGCGGTCGCCGACGAGCTCTCGCGCAACGGCATGATCCCCGAGGCGATCCTCGTCGCCATCGAGAACACCGACCCCACGCGGGGCCGCGTGCACGACCTGACGCCGCCCGGGCTTTCCGTGAGCGGCAGCGGCCTGGACGCAGGCGGCGACCGCTTTCTCGACTTCATCGAGCGCGAGCTGCTGCCGGCGGTCGACCGGCAGTTCCGCGGCGGCACACCCCGCGCGCTCATCGGTCATTCCTCGGGCGCGATTCTCGCGACGTACGCGGCGGCGACGCGCTCGACGTACCGCACGGTGATCGCGATCGACGCGCCGATCGGTCTCGGCGACAACTGGCTCGCGAAAAAGCTCACGGCGCGCGCGGCCGCTCCGCTGGCACCGCTGCGGTACGTGTCGTACGAGTCGCGGTTCGGCTGGCCGGCGGAAGCCTGGCAGGCGCTCGTGGCCGCGGCGCCGGCGTCGTGGCAGTTGCGGCGCGAGGTCCTGCAGGGCGAGGGGCACGAGACGCTGTTCATGCTGGGCGCCTATCTGGGCCTGCGCGAGGTGTTCGGCGACTACTCGCGCCTGGTCGCGCAGGAGAAGCCCGCGTTGGAGATCCTGGATTACTACGCAGGGGTGAGCACGGCGCTTGGGGGCGCGCTGCCGCCGCCGAAGCGGTTGCTGCGGGGCGTGGTGGACGACCTGATCGCCGAGGGGCGCGGAGCCGGCGCGCGGGCCGCGTACCGGTTGTTGGTCGAGAGCTACGGAGCACCGCCGGGTGACGTGGAGGTACAGGCGGAGATCGTGGCAGCGGAAAGCCGGCCGGCGCCGACCGAGACCGTGGCGAGTCTGCTTGCGACGCCGTTCCCGACGCCCGAGGAGGCCAGCAGGTTCATAGGCGACTGGGTGGGATATCACTGGATGATGCCGGATGCGCCACGCAACGAACCCGAGACCCTGCGGATCCGGGTCGAGGACGGCAAGGTGGTCGGCGAGCTGCTCAATCCGGCGGCGCCGCCGGAGTTCCGGGTGCGGAAGCTCGACTATCTGCGGGTGACGGCCGTCGGGCTGACGTACGGCTTCCGGAACGGCATGCGCCCGCGCGGAGTCGTGCTGTGGGAAGGCACGCTCACGGGCGACACGCTCGCCGGCAGGCAGCGGTGGGGTGGCGTCGCACCGCCGAAGCCACCGGACCCGCGCATCGACCCGGGGTTCTCGCTCACACGGGTTCGCAAGTAAGCACCACGCAAGGCCCAGGACCGCGAGCGTAGCGAGCGGCCGGCCTCAAAATCGCTGATTCATTAATTTCACGAGGGTTTGTCCCTATGAAAGGATCTGGAATGCTCCTGCCAGGACCGCGACAGAACCGTCGGGGTTGGTGATAGTGACATCTCGTGGACCGGGCACTGCGTTCTTCTTCACCTTGATCCGCACTCGGATGACTCTCTGCGAGACCACATCGACGGAGCGAATCTTGATACCGTCGCCCAGATTCACGGTCGCTCCTGTTTGGAAGAGGTCGCCTGCAATCGTCAAGTCGAGCTTCGCTCGCCGAGCGCCGCTCGAAGGATCGCACGATGTGATTTCAAACGTCCGGGGTGTCAGCTGCAACTTGGCGACGAATGCGCTCGAAGCCTCGTGCACGCCAAATCCCGTCGTCGCAAAGTCCGGCGACATCTTCTGGCCGCACACGTAGATTCCACCTGAGTCGTCTAGCGCCAGACCCAAGCCGAAGTCGGGTTCCGAGCCGCCGAGAAACGTCGAGAACTCGAGCGTGGTCCCGGTCGCGTCGATGATCGAGACGAAGGCTTCTGCGAAAGACAGTTGCGAGTCGATGGCTGTGTCCGTGAGGGGGAATTCCGGCGACTCCGTATATCCCGCGACGATCATTCGCCCTATGTCGTCGATCGCGATTCGCAACGCGGCATCCGCTATTTCCCCTCCCATGTAGGTCGCATAAAGTATCGTTGACGCCGATGGAGAGAGCTTGAACACGAAGGCCTCAAAGCTGAAACCGATCCTGTCCTCCTGTATGGCGCCGGCCGTCGTCGGGAAGTCGCTGGACGCCGTTGCGCCGACGCCGTAGATGTTCCCTCCGGCATCGACGGCAATGCCCGAGCATGCATCCGAGTTGGAACCGCCAACTACCGTCGCGATCAGCAGGCGTGATGCATCGGGGCTGAACTTCATCACGAGGGCGGCCTGGCGGTTGTCGAGGTTGGTGACGTCGTCGAACTGAACGCCGACCGCCGGATAGTTGGGCGATGAAGTCGATCCTCCGACATAGATCGCACCGCCGACATCGACGACGATGTCCGTTCCGTAGTCTTCACTGCTTCCGCCGATAACCGACGAGAAGACAAGCGACGAGCCAGTCGGATTCAGCTTGGTGACGAACACGTCGAATCCATATCCCCGAGACACATACGCGCCCGAAGTCGTCGGGAAACCCACCCCATTCGTATATCCGGTCACATAGCTGGCACCGGTTGCATCAACGGCGATCGCAGTCCCGATGTGAGCATTGTCGCCGCCGGCAAGAAGCGTCGAAAAGTCCAGCGTGCTGCCATCCGGGGAGATCTTGGCGACGAAGACGGTCGAATCGTTGCCGGCTTCTCCGGTGAATTCCTGTTCGTATGCTCCTCGCGTCGTCGGAAAGTCGTCCGACTGGGTCATTCCCGTGACGTAGGCGGCGCCGTGCGCATCAACGGCGATTGCGAATGCCTCGTCGTAGAATCTCCCTCCGAGAAACGTCGAATACGCGATCGAGCGACCGTCCGGGTTCAGCTTGATGACGAACGCATCGCTGAATCCCCCAAACTGTTCCTGAAAGGACCCGTCAGACGTGACGAAGTCATCGGCGTCGGCCGTCCCGGCAAGGTAGACCGACCCAGACTCGTCGACCGCGATGGCATGGGCGGCTTCGTGACTGAAAGGACCGCTCCCCCCGAAGAAGGTCGCGTACTCGAGGACCGGGACCATGTCACCACGTCCGGGTCTTGTGCCGGAAGCCGGGAGAGTCGAGTGAGCCGAGACATGAAAAGTCTGAAGGGCGAGTGCCAGTACGGCTATGGAAACTCGAAGTCTCATTGTCTGGATATCTGCACTTCGCTTCTTCCTTCGGTTGCCTGCCACGCGAAGCCTACGCTTTCTCAGATCCGTGTCAATCCGTTGCATCCGTCCAATCCGTGGCCCTTCTTCACTTTGCGCCTTTGCGCGAATTGCAGTCTCGCCTTCTGTCGACACCGTGACGATGCCAGCCTGTAGGATTCCCCTCTCCTGTGTTGCGGCGACTTCAGTGCAAGCGCAGTATTCCGGCGTGACCCTCGTCAGACACGCACTGCTTCGACACGTTTGCTTTCTGGCGCTCCTCGTGCTCGTCGCCCACGCGGCGCCGGCGCCGGTGAGGGCCGGCGCTCCGGACACCTTCTACGTCTCCGCCACCGGCAACGACGACGACCCCGGCACCCTAGACTCCCCCTGGCGCACGATCCAGCGCGCGGCCTCGACGGTCCCCGCCGGCAGCATCGTCTACGTCCGCGGCGGCGTCTACAACGAAGCCGTCACCTTCACCGTCTCCGGCAGCCCCGAAGCCGGCGCCACGCGCTTCGAGTCCTTCCCCGGCGAGACGGCCATCCTCGACGGCACCGGCCTCGAAGTCCCCGACGGACCCTCCGCCCTCTTCCTCATCGTCGACCGCAGCTACCTGGTCGTCCGCGGCTTCGAGCTTCGGAACTACTCGACCGCCGAGCGCGACATCGTTCCGGCCGGCGTCCTCATCCGCGGCGCGTCGCATCACGTAGAGGTCAGCGCGAGTCACATCCACGACATCGAGACACAATTCCCGGGCGCCGAGGGCGGCGACGCCCACGGGATTGCCGTCTACGGGACGTCGGCGAGCGAGTCGGCGCACGACATCTTCATCTTCGGCAACGAACTGCACGACCTGAAGCTCGGCTCGAGCGAGGCGATCGCGATCAACGGCAACGTCGAGCGGTTCACGATTGCCGGCAACGTCGTCCACGACGTGAACAACATCGCCATCGACTGCATCGGCTTCGAGGGCACAGCGCCCGATCCGGACGTCGACCAGGCGCGCGACGGCTTCGTGATCAACAACACGGTCTTCAATGTCGACTCGTTCGGCAACCCGGCCTACGGCGAGGACCGCAGCGCCGGCGGGATCTATGTCGACGGCAGGCGCGACATCCTGGTCGAGCGCAACACGGTGCATCACGCGAACATCGGCATCGAGCTGGCGAGCGAGCACCGCGGCCGTGCGACGAGCGGGGTCACGGTGCGCAGCAACCTCGTCTACCGCAATGACGTGACGGGGATCTCGATCGGCGGCTACGACAAGCGGCGGGGGAGTACGGAGAACTGCGCGATCATCAACAACACGGTCGTCGACAACGACACGCTCGAGACGGGGACCGGCGAGATCAACCTCCAGTTCGGGACGCGCAGCAACACGATCCGCAACAACATCATCGTGGCCGGCGCGCAGGGCAAGCTGATCGGCAACGAGTTCAGGAAGAACCGTGGCAACGTCGTCGACTCGAACCTGTACGCGGCGCCGGCGGGCGTGGACGTCACGTGGCAGTGGCGGCGCAGGATCTATCGCACTCTCGACGCCTATCGCGCCGCGACCGGCAACGACGCGAGCTCAATACTCGCCGACCCCAGGCTCGACGAGAACCTGCGCCTCCTCCCAGATTCACCCGCCATCGACGCCGGCGCCGCGATCGACGCCGGCCCCCTCGACATCGACGGCGAGCCCCGGGTCCAGGGCGCCGGTATCGACATCGGGGCCGACGAGGCGGTTATGGTCGCGGCGGGCCGGACCCAGGCGAGCTATGCGCAGATGCGCAACCAACAGGAACTGTGACGGCTCGTATTGCCGTGCTGGCTTTTGTCCGGATCTTGTTAGCAACGATCGGTCGGCGTACCCTGGGCCGATGCACCTTCATTCCACCGACGTGAGACACCAGCAATGACCGCCTTCGAGGAACTCATCGCCGGCATGGTTGCTGGGCGGAGTTGGTCGCTAATGGGTGAAGGCGACAAGGTGCGCGCGCTACTGAACCGCGTCTACGACGAACGTTGCCATAGCGGGCGCTATCACCGAGACATCTACCAACTTAGGGTAAACCTCCAGAAGAAGGACGATGCTGCATTGTATGCCGGCTGGATCACTGCTGCGAACGAGACACACGGCCCCTATCAGGGAACGTCATTCGTGTGGTTTCCGGGCGACCAGGGAAGCGTCGCCGTTCTAGTCATCGGCACGGATGGATTCGGCGGGGACGCCCATATTCTTGGTCGGCCCGGGCATCGACGACGGCTGAAAGCGCTCTCGCGGCTTCACGGTGGCAAGACCTGGGTCAAGCCAGATCTGCTCGACATCGCGACGGAGGTGCCGGGCGTGGTCTCGTCCGCTTGGCCGGAGATTCCTCCTGCACTGAAGGCCTATTCAAAGGAGATCTATGCAGCCACTCCCGTCCGGAGCGCTGAAGACTGGGAGCGCGTTGCCGACCTCCTGGACCTGTTCTTTCACGAGCACGGCACTCCTTTCACTGGAAAGGCGAAAATACGATGGGAAGCGCGAAGCGCGCTGGTCGCTGACACCATGTTCCCGCGCTGGAACGAAGATCGGGTGCTAGCCCGGATTATTCATGAAGGTGAGAAACAGAAAGGCCCCTGGTGCGTATAAG
>CAZQBW010000214.1:0-9451 GCA_964591515.1 uncultured Clostridia bacterium | reverse complement strand
ACCAGAACTCCTTGCGGACCGGGTCCATCAGGTACGTCACCGCCTTGAAGCCGTGCAGGGTCTCGAGGACGATCCCGAAGGCGAGGGCGACAAAGAGCAGCGTCACCGCGAAGCGACTGTGCGCAACGACAGACGCGTCGCTCGACAGCGCTGGATCGTCTGTCGACTTCAGGTCGCTTGCGTCGGGTCCTGACTCGGAAACACGCACGTTTTTGCCCGCGTTCCGCCCGCGCTCGGTCTTCGTCGCCATTCGGTCGCTCCTCTTGCCCGTCGGGCTACATATACATGATGTTAAGCGTCTCTGCGCCTTTGCGGAGTGCTTTGCGTCTTCGCGAGAAACACGGTTTTGCAAACATGCTTTTCTCGCAAAGACGCAAAGCACTCGCAAAGGCGCAAAGGCGCAGAGGCGCTACTCGCCGATCGAAACCACTGAATTGTCCTGCCGGGCTCGAAGTTGCTGAATTCGTTCCATCTGAGGAAGGAACCGGCCGTCGAGCGGCAACGTGGCATCCGGCGGGTCGATTCCCCGTTTGTCCAGACCGGCCCACCATTGCCACCACCGCTCGAGCACGGCCCTTCGCGCCTCCGGTGTCGCTTGCGGCTCGAAGCGCGGCAACGCGCCAAGCACGCCACCGAGATCGGCACGGCTGGCACCGGCGCGTCCGACAAGGGCCCTGAGCGACCGGTTCGCGCTCGTCCGGATCGCCGGGTACGAGTCCTCCATGACCATCAGCAGGATCGGCACCGCCCAGAGCCGCGCCACCGGGTCCGGCGTGTAGCCGCGCTCCGCACCGAGCGCTTCGGCCGCGATCGCCCGCTGCACCACGTCGCCCGCAAACGCCGCACGCACGGTCTCGGCGGTTCCGAACTGCGGATCCTCCGGCAGGATCGGCGCCTGAGTTTCGAGCCGACGGCTAAGCTCCAGCGCCGCCCAGACCGCCGTCCGATTGGTGTGGCAGACCGTGCACGCCTCGGGCATCTGGAAAGTCCACGCCCGCGACGGATCGGGCTTCGAGATCCGGTGCGTCGGATGCGCCTGCATCACGCCGAAGACGATTTTCGGCATGTGGCACGCATAGCAGTCGCTGCCGGTGCTGTCCGGCAGGTGCTTCGTATGGCCGGCGACGTCGCGTCCGACCTCGGCGTGGCACTCGAGACACGCCGCCGGGCCGCGTTTCTCTTCCGTGATCATTCCCTTCGGGTCGCCGCCGTGCATGCTGTGGCAGCCGATACACGTCAGGCCGCCTTCCTGGTAGTCCTTCGTCATCAGCAGGCTCTGGTACTCGTAGGCCGTCAGCCGCGGCGTCCCGTCTCGCCAGAACCTCGCTGTCAGGTCGACGCCTTCGAGGACGCTGTCGCGCCAGATCGGCGACGTGATCGCCGACAGGTCGCTGCCCGCCGTGTACGGGTCGCCCACGCCTAGGAACTCGCGGATCCGCGACGTCGGGTTCGGAATGCGCTGGCCGTGGCAATGGCCGCAGACCTGAACCTGCGCGACCTTGTCGAGCTTCGCCGGGTTCACGATCGTGGGATCGGAGCGCTCCGAGACGTGCAGAGCATAACGGCGCAGCGGGTTCGTATTGCGATCGATGTGCTCGGAAGCCGGGCCGTGGCACGACTCGCAGCCGATGCCGAGCTGCTCGACCGAGCTCGCGAATGTCTGCCGGTCGAAGTCGTAGCCAGGCTTCGCTTTCGTGTTGTGGCAGAAGATGCAGTTCGCGTCCCAGACCGACGTGTGCGAACCGAAGTCCGAGCCGTCCGGAACCAGGAACCCGCCGTTCAGGTGAAACCACGCGCCGTCGACGATGGACCAGGCGATCGGCAGGCGCCAGTGGCGGTCGCCGATCTTCGTGACGTACTGCTGGATGCGGCGCGAGCCGACGGTGCGGACGATCCGGAAGTTCCCGCGCTGGCCGTCGGGGCCGATCGTGTCCATGAAGAAGGCGTCGGCCGAACGAGTCACGCGCGACGTGATGCCTTCGAAGGTGAAGGCGCGGTTTGCGAAATCGCCGACGACGGCTTCGGGCGTCGCCTCCTGGGTCATCGTCCGGTGGAAAGTTCGCCGCCACGAAGCATAGTTCTCTTCGTGACAGCGCTGGCACGTCTCGGACTGGACGTACGACGATGCCGCGACATTCACCGGCGTCGCGAGCTCCGTGCGAACCGAGGCGAGAGCGGCCACAGCCAGACCGACGGCCACGATGGCGAGCGCTGCAACTTGAGCTTTCCGATTCACAGTGAGAGTGGACAGGATTAACGGGATTTGCGGAGGATTGACGGGATTCTTCAGAATGAATCAGAAGAATCCTGTGAATCCTCCGCAAATCCCGTAAATCCTGTCAACTCTCCTTCCCGGAAAAGAAAAACGGCCGCCGGACGGCGACCGTTTCTTATGGAGCCAGACGGGATCGAACCGTCGACCTCTTGAATGCCATTCAAGCGCTCTCCCAGCTGAGCTATGGCCCCGCAAAAGCGCCCGAAGGGTAACACGCGCTTTTCGAGAGCGTCAACACGACCCCTTGCAGAACCCCGAGCGGTAGCGAGGGGCCGTCTCGCAGACCTGCAGTTTCACTGGCGATAATGCACAAGCGCCCCAAAGTCCCCCCTGCTTGACACTTTCCGGACCCCGGGAGTAATGTCGCGCCTCCTTCCGGCCGGCGCGCCGGGATTGCTCTTTGAGGCATCTGGAGGCGAATGGGGCCTGGTGGTCTTCGCGGGCTTCAAACCCGTTGCGGGTCGCCGAGAGGCGGTCTGGGTGGGTTCGATTCCCACACGCCTCCGCCAATTTGGAGAAGGGACGCAACCTCATGCCGCTCATGCTCGATTCTTGGGCATGAACGAACGGGGACTCGTCGACGCAATCGCGCTCCTGCTCGCCTCCGGGGTGGGCTCGCGAACGGGAAAGCTGCTCATCGAGCAGTTTCGATCCGCCACAGCTGCTTTCGCGGCCTCGCGGGACGACCTGCTGCACGTCGGTCTGACGCGCGAACAGGTCGAGTCGCTTCGCGATCCGACACTGCCGGACCGGGCCTGGCGAGAGCTCGCAGCCGCACGCGCGGCCGGGGCCGACGTCGTTCCGCTCGGATCGGACGCGTACCCGCCTATGCTCGCCGAAACGTACGACCCTCCTGTCGTGCTCTTCGGACGCGGACGTTGGCACGAAGCCCTCGTCGACGCCCCGGTCCTCGCGATCGTCGGCGGGCGTCGACCTACGGCCGAAACGTCGCCGAGCGGATCTCGATCGACCTCGCCCGGCGCGGCGTAACGATCGTCTCGGGCCTGGCTCGCGGCATCGACGCCGTCGCCCACCGCGGCGCAGTCGACGCCGGTGGCCGCTCCGTCGCGGTGATGGGCACCGGAATCGATGCGATCTACCCGCGTGAGAACGATCGGCTGGCCACCAGGCTGCTGGAGAACGGAGGACTCGTCACCGAATTCCCGACCTCGACGCCGCCCTCGGGTCAGAATTTCCCGTTTCGCAACCGCGTCATCTCGGGACTCTCGCACGGCGTCCTCGTCGTCGAAGCCGCGGACCGCAGCGGTTCGCTCATCACGGCGCGGATGGCCATCGAGCAGGGGCGCGACGTCTTCGCCGTCCCGGGCAACGTCACCTCGGCAACGAGCGTCGGACCGAACCTTCTCATCCGCGACGGCGCCTGTCTGGTCCGGTCATGGGCCGACGTCGTCGAAGAGCTGCCGTCACCCTGGCGCGACCGGATTCTCGACGCCGAGCGAGAGCAGCCGGCACAGGCAACTCTCTCGGCAGTTGCCGACGTCACCGAGGACGAACGGCTCGTCCTCAAGCACCTCGCCGCGGACACGCCGCGGCACATCGATTGGCTCGCGGACCGAACTCGACTCGACGCCGGATCGCTCGCTGATGCATTGTTCACGCTTGAATTGAAGGGACTCGCCGCCGCGCTGCCGGGCGGTCTGTATATTCGGAAGCTCTGACCGTTGCGACGGTCGCTCATTGAAACCGACAGATTTTCACAATGGCAAAGTCACTCGTTATCGTTGAATCGCCGTCGAAGGCGAAGACCATCAACAAGTATCTCGGCACCGGCTACAAGGTTCTCGCTTCGGTCGGGCACGTCAAGGACCTCCCGAAGAAGGACATCGGCATCGACTTCGACGCCGACTTCGAACCGAGCTACATCACCATTCCCGGCAAGGAGAAGGTGATCAAGGCGATCGCCACCGCCGCGAAGGACGCCGACCACATCTACGTCGCGACCGATCCGGACCGCGAGGGCGAAGCCATCGGCTGGCACATCAAGGAAGAGATCCTCGCCGGGGCCGGCAAGAAGAAGCAGACCGTCCAACGCATCCTCTTCAACGAGATCACGAAACCCGCGATCCTAGAGGCGATGAAGCACCCCGGCGAGATCGACGACCGGCTCGTCAACGCGCAGCAGGCGCGGCGGCTGCTCGACCGAATCGTCGGCTACCAGGTGTCGCCGCTGCTCTGGGACAAGGTGCGCCGCGGACTCTCCGCCGGCCGCGTCCAGACCGTCGCCGTCAGACTCGTCGTCGAGCGCGAGCGCGAGATCGAGGCGTTCGTCACGACCGAATACTGGTCGGTCGTCGCAAACCTTTCGGCCAAGCTGCCGCCGGCGTTCGACGCGAAGCTCTACAAGGTCTCGGACCAGACCGTGAAGCTCGGCTCGTTCGACAAGGACGTCCGCAAGGGCGAGATCCACATCACGAGCGCCGAGCAGGCAAAGTCGATCACCGACGAGCTCAACGCCGCGACGTACACCGTCGCCGACCTGACGAAGAAAGAGAAGAAGCGCAATCCGGTGCCGGCCTTCGTCACCTCGAAGCTCCAGCAGGAAGCCGCGCGAAAACTCCGTTTCAACGTGAAGCGCACGATGCGCATCGCGCAGCAGCTCTACGAGGGAGTCGACATCGGCGCGGAGGGCACCGTCGGTCTCATCACCTACATGCGAACCGACTCGACGCGTGTCGCCGACTCGGCACTCGGCGAGGCCCGCGACTACATCGGACGCACGTTCGGCACGAACTACCTTCCCGAGAAGGCAGTCGTCTATCGCTCGAAGAAGGGTGCGCAGGACGCGCACGAAGCGATCCGCCCGACCGGTGTCGAACGCACGCCCGACGCAATGGCTCCGTTCCTTACGCCCGAGCAGCTGACGCTCTACAAGCTCATCTGGCAGCGCTTCGTCGCGTCGCAGATGATGCCGGCGCTCTTCGACCAGACCACGATCGACATCGTCGCGGCGGAGAAGTACCTGTTCCGCGCGACGGGCTCGGTCTTGAAGTTCGACGGCTTCCTCGCGGTCTACGAGGAAGGCAAGGACGAGAAGGACGACGAGGACGACGAGCGCAAGCTTTCGCTGCCGATGACGTCGAAGGGCGAGACGCTCACGCTGAACGAACTGCACCCGAACCAGCACTTCACCGAGCCGCCGCCGCGATATTCGGAAGCCACGCTGGTGAAGGCGCTCGAGGAGAACGGCATCGGACGCCCGTCGACCTACGCCTCGATCATGACCGTGATCCAGGATCGCGAATACGTCGAGAAGCAGGGCGACCGGTTCCATCCGACCGAGCTCGGCGTGATCGTCAACGACCTGCTCATTGCGAGCTTCGACGACATCTTCAACGCGGAATACACCGCGGCGCTCGAGGCGCAGCTCGACGACATCGAGGAGGGTCGCGCCGAGTGGCGCACGACGCTTCGAAGTTTCTACGACAAGTTCACCGTGGACCTCGCGCAGGCGCGCAAGGACATGAAGGACGTGAAGCGGCAGGAGATCCTCACCGACGAGAAGTGCGACAAGTGCGGCTCGGTCATGGCGATCAAGTTCGGGAAGTTCGGGCGCTTCCTCGCCTGCACGAACTACCCCGAGTGCAAGAACACCCGCGATCTCGCGAAGGCGCCGGCGACCGAGTCGGCCGACGGCAGCGCCGTCGCCGCTCCCGAGAATCCGTTCGAGGGCGAAATGTGCGAGAAGTGCGGCAAGCCGCTCGCGCTCAAGCGCGGCCGGTTCGGGCAGTTCCTCGCGTGTACCGGATATCCGGAGTGCCGCAACACGCGGAAGATCTCGAAGGCCGGGGTCGTCGCGCAACCCGATCGTCCCCTCGAGGAACTGTGTCCCGAGTGCGGAAAGCACCTGGTGGCAAAGCAGGGCCGGTTCGGCGAGTTCACGTCCTGCTCTGACTATCCGACGTGCAAGTACATCAAGCGCGACACGATCGGACTGCCCTGCCCGGTGTGCCAGAAGGGCGACATCGCGGTGAAGCGCTCGAAGCGCGGGAAGACCTTCTACGGCTGCACCCGCTATCCGGAGTGCGAATTCACGGTGTGGGACAAGCCGATCGACAAGCCGTGTCCGTCGTGCGGCGCGACGTTCCTGGTGGAGAAGACGTCGTCGAAGGGAGTCGTCAGCAACGCCTGCGCGAACAAGGAGTGTTCGTACAAGGAAGCGGCAGGCGACGGCGGCGATGTGGCCGGAGCGGAGGTCGTGGCAAAGGCGAAGGCCCCGCGGAAGAAGGCGACGCCAGCAGCAAAGTAGGAGATTGTGAAGAATGAACAGGATTTAAAGAGGATGAACAGGATACTTCTTGGTATTTCGCAAAGCGCACGATCATTCGAACCGGGCGCTTGCCGCACTGCATATCTGAATCCTGTTCATCCTCTTTGAATCCTGTTCATTCTTCACACTCTCCCTCGCCCGGCACATACCGCTTGAAGAACTTCGGCCGCGGCCCGGTCTCAGCAGGGCTCGACCCGCTGTTCGCCGACGCCTCTTCGGCCTCGCGCCGTTCCTGCTCGTCCGCCACCTGCATCCGCCGGTAAGTCCGGAACATCTGCCAGGCCACGAAAGCCGCGACGAGAAATCCCCCGGCCGTGACCCACGCCAGGAACTGCCAGTCGGATTCGAGTATCACAGCCGCTCTCCGTCGACTCCAACGCGCGCCGAATCGTCGATCGGCCTTACCTGCGGCGCCACCGGCGCCAGCAGGAACTGCAGATCGAGCCCGACGACGTCCAGTACCCGGCGCGAAAGCTGCGTCGCCACGGTCTCGGCCGCTTCCGGAGCGACGAGCACCACGAGCCGGCCCGTCGTCTTGTCGAAAGCCAGAACGTCTTCCGGATGCAGCTCGGTCCGGACGGCGTCGACGACCAGCGCTCGCTGTCCCGCCGCCCGAACCGCGATACGGCAGCCGATCAACGCCTTTCCCGCGGCACCCGTGGTCAGCAACGCCACGACACGGTCGAAGGGAACGAGCGGATCGGGCACCGGATCCGGCAGCGTCGCCGCAAAGGGCGTCGCCTCGCCGCGATACCGGGCGATGAGCTGCCGCGACCGCAAGCCGAGCTCGCGCAGTCCGAATGGCTTCGACAGAAAGAGATCCGCGCCGGCCTCGGCGCTTCGCATGCGATCGGCTTCGGAAACGCGCGATCCCGAGACCGCCACTACCGGCACGCGCGACGCTTCGCGGATCTGCCGGCAGATCGCGAAGCCGTCGACGAGCGGTAGATCGAGCTCGACGATGACGAGATCGGGATCGAGCGTCCCGATCTTCGCAAGACCCGAGATTCCGTCCTTCTCGACCTCGAGATCGCATTCCGGCTCGACCGCGCGCGCAACGAGCATCGCCGTCACTCGATCGGCATCGATCAGCAAGACGCGCGGACGGCCGCGCCGCGTCGGCGCGCCGTAGACGGAGCCGCCTGCAGCAGAAGCCTCTCCGAGGGGACCCGAAGGTCCTCCCGCCGCCTCTGCGACCATCTGTGCGGCTTCCTCCGGCATCGTGAGCTGTCCGGTTCGATCGCCGCCGCTCCGCTTTCGTCCCGGCGCCGCGGGCAGCGGCAGCGTCCGCGCCTTGGCGTCGTAGATCTCGTAGGTCACGAACCGGCCATCCGCTTCGAGGCCGATCCGTCGATGGGGCGCCTTCACCGGGCCCTTCTCGAACGCCAGGTGATGCTCGACACGGTCCGGAAAACGCCGGACCATCGAATGCAACACGGCCGGCGCGTTCGCGCGGAACGACTGCACGATGCGCTCGTTGGCGCGCTCCTCGACGACGAGCAGCGTCGTTGCGCCCGTCCCGGAGAGCCAGTGCAGGAATGCCGAGATCTGGAGCGTGTGGCCGTACCCCTGCTGGATCGAGAACACGAAGTCGGCCGTGTCGAAGACGATCCGGTCCGGGTTGAACTCGGCAGCGATCACCTCCAGCTCGTCTAGGATGGGTCGCAGATCATCGAATCGTCCGAGGAGGTCGACGAGCTCGGTCGCGTACTCGAAGAGCGCCAGTCGCCCGCTTGCCAGGTCGGCATCGGTCGGCCGGCCCGCGCCCGCGAGACCCGCCAATGCCGTGGCGGCTGGGTACCGCGTCACGAGCAGGCATCGATCACCAATCGCAAGTCCCTCGGCCAGGAAGCGCATGGCGATCGTTGTCTTTCCGGTGTCGAGCTCGCCGTAGAGCAGGTGCACGCGACCGCGCTCGAGGCCTCCGATGGCCTCGTCAATCGGAGCGACGCCCGTGGGGACGGTATTTCGGCTTTCGTCACTCATCGTGCAGCGTCCAACGCGTCGACCATCGAAACGGACCGCACGGCGAATCGCGCACTACGAAAGCTGCCTGGGTTCGACCGGACGGAGCCTGCTGTACCCGGAGTTGGCGACGACGGCGCCATCGCGCCGCAACTCGAACCGGCTGACCGGAGAAAAGAGAAAACTCGCGCTCTTGCGCGGGTGCGAAATCTCGAGGTTCATTCCGACGACGATCCTGCCGGTCCACAGCATCGACCCGCCCCAGGTCGCTCCGAGCACGGCGCACATCTCGTCGTTGAAATTCCGTCCTCCGGCGACCGCCGTCACCTTGGCGCGGCCGACGCCCGGATCGACGACGCGAAGTGAGAGTCTTTCGTGAAGCGTCTCGATGCCGACTTCGTCGCCGGCGCACAAAGACGCGATCCGCAACGTCGGATTCTCTTCGTATCGGTCGATGAGCTTCCTCAGCTCGACGCGCCGACGATCGATTGTGCGATTGTCACCCAGCATCACAGCCTCTCGGTGACCTGTTTCAGGGAAACAGTTTGGACGTTCTCGCAAAGACCGGTTCGATTCTACACCCTGCCCGAAAGGGCTGGCCAACGGGATTCCCGCCGCGCGCGCTTCAGCGCTCAACGGCTTCTCCACTGTGTTCGTGCCGGACGAGCTCCGCAGCCAGCAACACCGCCGCAACCATGCTCGAGTGCTCTGCCACGCCCTTGCCTGCGATGTCGAACGCCGTGCCGTGATCGACCGAGGTCCGGATGAACGGAAGCCCGATCGTGACGTTGATCGCCTCGCCGAAGGACAGGCACTTGACCGCGATCAGCCCCTGGTCGTGGTAACAGCTGATCACCGCGTCGAACTCGCCACGCGCGGCCCGCAGGAAGATCGTGTCGGCGGAATAGGGCCCCGACACCTCG
>CAZQBW010000213.1:0-9465 GCA_964591515.1 uncultured Clostridia bacterium | reverse complement strand
AGATCGCAGCGGCGCTCGGACTGTCCCCGGATCCATTCTTCGGCGCCAGCGTCACCGCGGTGGCATCGGGCTTCGAGAATCCGCGTTCTTACCAGTTTGGCGGTGGCGTCGAGCACCAGCTTCTCGACGGCCTCGTGGTCGGTGCGGACTACACCTACGTCCACGCTGTGCACCTCCAGCGAAACGTGCAGGCGAATCTTCCTACTGCTTCGTTCGATCCGGCTGATCTTGCGCAGCGACCGAAGTATCTCGTCTCGGGCGCTCTTCGGCCGATTCCGACGCTTCGCGACGTGACGATTCGTGACTCGTCAGCCAGGTCGCTCTATCAGGCTCTGACACTTCGTGCGAAGTTCCAGCGCGACTGGGGACAGGTAAACGTCTTCTACGTGCTTTCGAGAAATTACTCGGACGACGACAACGAGCGCGATTCGGGTGGCACTTCCTACGAGGATGCTTACAACTTCCAGTCAGAATACAACTATTCGAACCTGGACCGACGGCATCAGTTCACGGCGAATCCGGTGTTCTATTTGGGCAAGGGCTTCGAGGTATCGGGTGCGATTCGATTACTGTCGGGCGCCCCGTTCGATGCGCGATTCGGCTCGGACGCCAACCTTGACACCAACTTCCTCGACCGTCCGTACAGCGCGCCCGGCGTGCAGTTCGAGCGGAATGCCTTCCGGAACAAGCCCATTTACAACGTAGATGTGCGGGTCCAGAAACGGTTCGAAGTCAGCGAGAATCAGTCGATCACCGTGCTCGCCGAGTTCTTCAACCTCTTCAACATCGAGAACATCACGCTGGCGCAGGGTTTCTCGACCGTTGCCAACTTCTGCGCGGCGCCGGTCACATCGGACTGCGGATTCGGCGGCAAGCCGAATCCCAATTTCCTCCAGACCGTCGACCGGAACCCGACGAGCCGGACCTTCGGTCGCATCCTGACCGGGAACAACCCGGGCGCTCCGTTCCAGATGCAGATCGGCGTCCGATACCAGTTCTAGCCAACGGGCGGAACTGTTGTCCCACGAGCGCCGTCTTCGATCCCGAAGGCGGCGCTCTTTTCACTTCGAGGCGACAACTCATGCAACGCCGTGACCTTTTCGCGCTGCCGTTACTGGCTCCTTTCGCCGGCCTGGCCTTCGCCCGACAGGCGACCGTCGATCCCCGACCGTGGTTGCGGTCCGGGCCGATGCTCGGGTACGCGGAAACGACAGAAGCGGCCATCTGGCTCCAGACGACCAGGCCATGCCGGGCGCAGATTCGATTCTGGAAGCAGGGGCTGACGGCGACCGCCCGATTGAGCGAGCCGGTCGAGACCAGATCCGACGCCGACCTCATCGCGCGATTCACGTTGTCGCGGCTGGACGAGGGATCCCGTTACGACTACGAGGTCTACCTGGACGGAATGCGCGTCGAGCGACCCTATCCACTCACCTTTCAGACCCAGAAGCTCTGGCAGTACCGCACCGATCCGCCGCCGTTCCGGCTGGCATTCGGCTCGTGCGCGTTCATCAACGATCCGCCGTTCGATCGGCCCGGGACTCCCTACGGCGACAAGATGGAGATCTTCGCGACCATCGCCGCAATGAAGCCGGACCTGATGCTCTGGCTCGGCGACAACACCTACCTGCGCGAGGGCGACTTCAACAGCGAGGCAGGATTTCGCTACCGCTATGCACATACGCGGCAGCTGCCCGAGATGCAGGCGCTCCTTGGCTCTACGCACCACTACGCGACGTGGGACGACCACGACTTCGGTCCGGACGACAGCGATCGGACCGCGGCACAGCGCGGTGCGTCGTTCCGGGTGTTCAAGGACTATTGGGCCAATCGCGAATACGGCACGCCTGAGACACCGGGCGTCTTCGGCCATTTCCAGTGGCAGGACATCGAGGTGATCATGCTCGACGACCGGTTCTACCGGTCACCGAACGACCGACGCGGTGACCCGGCTCGTCAGATGTTCGGTGCCGCGCAGATGGACTGGCTCATGGACTGCCTGTCGTCGTCTCGCGCGCCATTCAAGCTCGTCGCGTCAGGTAACCAGATGCTCAACGTGCCGGTGTGGGGCGAGTCGTTCTCTGACTTCCCCGCCGAGCAGAAGCGGTTCTTCGACTTTCTTCGCACCGAGAAGATTCCGGGAGTCGTGCTGCTTTCGGGCGACCGTCACCACAGCGAACTGCTGCGCAGCACGGCGGTCACGAGCTATCCGCTCTACGAGTTCACGTCGAGCCCGCTGACGGCCGGCGGGCGGCGCATCACGGAGGAGACGGAAAATCCGCTGCGGATGCCGGGCACGTGGGTGACCGAAACGCGGAACTTCGGGATGCTCGAGTTCTCGGGTCCGAGGAAAGAGCGCGTCATGACGATGCGGACCTACGACTTCGCGGGACGCGAGTTGTGGAAGCACACGGTCACGGCGGCGGAGCTGAAGTAGGAGGCACGGGAGAAGGCGTAGCCGTACAGAGAACACAGAGGCACGAAGATCACAGAGACAGGGAATCATCGTTGACTCTGTGACCTCTGTGCCTCTGTGTTCTCTTTACGGCCACGCCTCTGCTACCCTTTGTCCGTCCGCCCCCGGAACCCACGCCCCCAGCGAGTTCCACATGATCCGACGACTTCTTCCCCTGTTTGCCATCATGCTCGCGTGCGCGTTTGCCGAGACCGCGAGCGCCGCTACTACCTACTACGTCTCACCCTCCGGTTTCGACAGCAACCCGGGCACGTCCGCCCAGCCGTTCCTGACCATCCAGAAGGCCGCAAACGTGGTGCTGGCCGGAGACACCGTGATCGTCAGGGCCGGCACCTACGTCGGCGCCAAGTTCACACGGTCCGGCACGTCGATCGCTCCAATCGTCTTCCGCGGCGAACCGGGAGCCGTCGTGAATGCGCCGGGCTCACTCAACACGAACAACGACAACCTGTGGATTCGCGATGCGAGCTGGATCACCCTCACTGGCTTCGAGTGCCACAGCGCCGGAAGATCGGGCATCGCCGTGCAGGCCGAGCCGACCGCCGAATCTCACGGCGTCGTGATCTCTAACAACTTCTGCCACAACAACGGAGTGTGGGGGATCTTCACGGCCTACGCCGAAGGTCTCACGATCACCGGGAACGAGACCTCGTTTTCCGGCGCCGAACACGGAATCTACGTCTCGAACAGCTCCGACAACGTCGTCATTCGGCGCAACCGCGTGCACCACAACAGCAACTCGGGCATCCAGATCAACGCCGACCCGGCGCTCGACGGAGACGGCATCATCTCCAACGCCGACGTCTCGTACAACGTCATCTGGGAAAACGGGACGGGTGGCGCGGCGGGCATCAACCTCGCCTCCGTCATCCAGTCCAAGATCACGAACAACCTGCTCTACAACAATCATTCCACGGGAATCGCCGGGTGGGATGACGGCTTCGATCCGGCTTTTGGCACGCACGACAACCAGTTCCTGCACAACACGGTCATCCAGGCGTCGAACGGCCGATCGGTCCTCTCGCTGCTGAACGGATCTTTCAACAACACGATCCGCAACAACGTGCTCATTCATCCGGGAACGAAGGCGTCGATCAGCTGCGACCCGTCGAGCGAGCCGGGGCTTGCGTCGGACAACAACGTCGTCATCGACCGGTTCGAGTACGACGATACCTTCATCACTCTCGCCCAGTGGAAGGCGCGCGGTCACGATTCAACCTCAGTCATCTCGACGACCGCGGCGACAGTCGTGGATGCCGCGACGTTCAACTACCACCCGAAAGCCGGCGGACCATGCATCAACACCGGGGCGGCGCTCGCCGCCGTCACGGACGACCTCGACGGCAAGAAGCGGCCGCAGGGCTCGGGCCGCGACATCGGCGCCTACGAATTCCGGGGCGACGACTCGGTTGGAATTTACGTACAGGCATCGAGCTCGTGGTTCCTCCGCAATACGAATGTACCCGGCGGAGCGGACATCGTGTTCAGCTTCGGCGCACCGAGCGCGACGTGGGTGCCTCTTCGGGGCGACTGGAACGGTGACGGAACCGACACTATCGGCCTCTACGATTCGGTGACGGGAGCGTTCTTCCTCAAGAACACGAACGCGGGAGGCGGCGCCGATGTCGTCTTCACGTTTGGAGCGGGAGGACTTGGCCTCGTTCCGGTCGTCGGTGACTGGAACGCGGACGGATTGGATACGGTCGGGTTGTTCGACCCGACGAACAGCGTGTTCTTCCTTCGAAACTCGAACTCCAATGGACCGGCGGATCTGGTTTTCGGCTATGGCCCGTCCGGCGCCGGCTGGAAGGCAGTGGTAGGCGACTGGAACGGCGATGGGTCGGACACGGTCGGACTGTACAGTCCGGCGACCGGGACGTTCTTTCTGCGGAATTCGAACGCAGCCGGTGCGGCGGACCTCGTGTTCGGTTATGGACCTGCCGGGGCGACGCCCGTGTCCGGAGATTGGAACTCGGACGGCGCGGACTCGATCGCGGTCTACGTTCCCGCGACGGGCGCTTGGTTCCTGCGCAACTCGAACTCGCCTGGCGGCGCGGACGTCGTCGTGACCTATGGCCCGCCGAACGTCACGCCGACGCCCGGGGATTGGAACAGCCTGTAGCCTTCCTGATTGCCGTGGGCGTACAGAGAACACAGAGTCTCAGAGAGCACAGAGCACTCGACGACCTGTTGATCTTGGTGATCTCTGTGTCTCTGTGCTCTCTGTACGCCCACGGCAATCCCCATAACTCCAGGGCGCTTCGCGCGTGAGCAAGGCCCGTTACCGCAGCAACACGACGCCGTACGCGATCATCAGGACCGCGACGATCGCCAGCAGGAGCAGCACGGCGAGCGCGATCCAGATCCAGATCGAATGCCCGCTCTTCTTCTCCGCGATTCCCAAGGCTGCCGCAGGCGCCCCGCCACCGGCATGAAGTTTCGGAGCACTCGCTGCACCCTTCTTCTCGTAATCGGCGAGCTCGCCAGCGTTCATCGCAATGGTCTCAGACAGCACGGCAGCGACGGGCGCCGCAACCGGCGCAGGCGCTGGCGCGGCCGGAGCCGGCTTTGACGCCGGCGGTTGGGACCGCTCGAGCAGGTCAACGTCCTGAATACTCTGAAGCGTCCGCGTGATGCCGTCTGTGGGCTCAGCCGCGGGAACACCCGATCCAGACACCCGCGCCAGAACCACGGTGATGTTGTCTTCGCCCCCGCGCTCGTTCGCGATGGCGATCATCCGCGTGGCGGCCTCCGGAAAGTCCGTCGAGCTCTCCACGATGTCGCGCATCTCGGACTCCGAGACCTTTCCCGACAGCCCGTCCGAGCACAGGACGAACGTGTCTCCTTCGCGCAACTCGAGGCGCCCGAGCGCGACCACGATGTCCCCGCGATGCCCCATCGCCTGGAGAATGACATTGCGATGCGGCGACTTCTCGGCCTGCTCGCGAGTCACGACTCCCTGCTCGACGAGCAACTGCACATAGCTCTGGTCGCGAGTGACCTGACGAATTCGCCCGCCGCGGATCAGGTACGCCCTCGAATCGCCGACCTCGGCGATGTGTGCCATCTTCCCGCGCACGAGGACCGCCGTCAGCGTGGCGCCCATGCCCCGACGCTCGTTGTCCTGCGCGGCGTCGAAGACGTTACGGTTCGCCTCTTCAACCGCTTCCTTGATCAGTACCTGAGTCCCGACACCCTGGTGATCCTCGCCAAGCCATTGACGAAGCGAACCCACCGTCAGCGCGCTGGCAATCTCGCCGGCCGCCGCTCCACCCATGCCATCCGACACCGCCAGCAGAATGCCCCGCTGACTCACGGCAGCCTCATGCCAGGGACGGTCTGCAGTCTCCTCACGCTCGAGGTCGGCAATGAGAAAGGCATCTTCGTTGTTCTTGCGGACGACGCCGACGTCAGTCAGCCCGAAGGCCGACAACAGGACTTCGCCGTTCGATTGCGCCATGGTGGAGGACTCCGTGCGGGGGATCAACAAACCCGGCGAGTGTACACCGGAGGCCCGGCGGGCTCCAACGTCAGGTTTCCGGGGTCGGCACGGACACTACCGCTCCCGGACGGGGACCATGGACCCTACTTCAGGTCCTTCGCAGATGCCGGCTTGTCGAAGACCTTCGGGTCGACTGGTGCGTTGAATGCCACCGAGTCGTAGACGACGCGCGCAGTCTGCACGTTGTCGCGGTACAGATCGACTGTTCGCGGAGCCTTGATGCCGCCGTAGTCGAGAAAGAAGTAGTACCGGGTCTCGAGCACCGATCCGGGTGCACCGCTTTCGGCTCCCTCGTAGTAGCGCGTTCGCGTCGGCAGATGTGTCTGCGAGTCGAAGTACATCTCGACTCGCAGCCCGTCACCGTAAGTCAGCGCAACGCCCTCCGACCACTGCCGCGGAGCGTGCTCGGCCTTCCCCAGATACTCGAGCCGGGCATCGGACGCGCGCCACATCCCGCGCAGGACGTTGTCGAGGTTCGCCCGAACGTACCTCTTGTAGAGGGCGACCTCTTCGGCAGTCTGCGCGGCAAGCATGTCCCGCTGAGCGTCGAACTTCCAGCCCGTGTCGCCCGAGTTCGACTGCACGACCCGGAACTTCTTCTTTCCGAACTCGGTCCGATTGCGGTCCGGAAACACGAACGTATCGATGAAGTCCACTGGAGCGCCGCGCTGTCCCTGAACGAACCCGGTGAACACACCCGTAGATACCTGCGACTTCACGGCGACATACTGGGGTCCTCCGAGCGCCATCGTGGCAGCCTCGATCAGACTCGCCGCCCTGGCCGCGTCGGGACTCTGCGGCGGCGGCGGGGCATCGACCTGCGGCGCCTGCGCCGAGGCGACTCCAATCGCCGCCAGCAGCATCGCGACAGCCAGAAACGAGAGCGCCCGCCACCCGAGTCGCATCAAACCGATCCTTCCACGACAACGGCTCCATCGCGGACCGACACCGTGAATCTATCCGAGTCCGCCCATAGCTGGGTGATGGGCAGCTTCACGAGCTCGTCGATCGTCCGCTTGAGGAACCTCGCACCATAAGCGGGACTGAAGCCCTTCTGGACGAGCAACTCGCCGGCTTCCGGAGTCACGACGAGCGCCTTGCCGAAGTCCTCCATCTGCCGTCGGATCTTCCCAAGATAGATCTCGGCAATCTCGCTGACTTCGTCCTTCGTGAGTGGCGCGAAGACGACGATCTCGTCGATGCGATTGCGGAACTCCGGCGAGAAGCGCTCCTCGGCCGCCTTCAACACGTCGCGTTTCACCTGATCCATGTCGGACTTCTGGTCGTTCGCGAACCCGAGCGGCTTCAAGTACTTCTTGAAGCTGTCGCTGCCGAGATTGCTGGTCATGATGATGATCGCATCCGACAGGTACACCTTCTTGCCGCGTCCGTCCGTCAACCAGCCTTCGTCGAAGGCCTGGAGGAACAGGTTGAGCAGATACGTCGACGCCTTTTCCACCTCGTCGAGCAGCAGCACCGTGTAGGGATTGTCGCGAAGGCGCTCGGTGAGCACGCCACCGCGTTCCGACCCCACGATGCCGCGCGGCATGCCGATGAGCTTCTCTACGGCGATCGTACCGTCCTGGTACTCGCTCATGTCGATGCGGACCATTTTCGAGTCGTCGCCGAACATGAACTCGGCGACCGCCTTGGCGAGCTCGGTCTTTCCGACGCCAGTGGGACCGAGGAACAGCAACACGCCGTCCGGTTTCGAGTAGTTCTCCTTGAGCGGTCCCTTGTTGAGCCGCAAGCGCCTGGTCACCGACTTGATGGCGGTCTGCTGCCCGACGACGCGCTCGGCGATGCGCGCCTCCATTTCCGCGAAGCGCTCGTTCGTGTCGCGGAATATCATGTCGCGCGGAATCTGCGATTCCTGCGAGATCACCTCGATCACGTGCTCGCGACGCACCTCGGGTGCATCGGGATTGGCGATCTCGACCTTCACCGACGCGGTGTCGAGCCAGCCGATCACCTTGTCGGGCATGTGGTGGCTGCGGATGTAGCGCGGCGCCATCTCGAGCGCCGCGTTGATCGCATCGTCGGTGATCTGGACCGAGTAGTTCTTCTCGAGTCGCGGCCGCACTCCGTCGAGGATCATCCTCGTCTCGTCGATCGACGGTTCGTTGACGCGAACGAGCCGGAACCGTCGCGCGAGGGCTTCGTCCTCCGAGATGAATTCCTTGTACTCGGTCATCGTCGTCGCGCCGATGATGCGCAGCTCGCCGCGCGCGAGCGAGGACTTGAACATGTTCGCTGCATCTGACGAAGCTCCGATCGCCGAGCCGGCGCCCATGATCGTGTGCACCTCGTCGATGAAGAGGATGAGGTTTTCGCGCTCCTTGACCTCGTTGATGATCCCCTGGATGCGTTCCTCGAACATGCCGCGCAACATCGTGCCGGCAACGAGACCCGACATCTGAAGCTGAACGACGTGCGAGTTTCTGAGGCGCTGTGGGACGCGCTCCGGTTCCATCTCGATCCGGCGCGCGAGTCCCTCCACGACGGCGGTCTTGCCGACGCCGGCTTCGCCGACGAGCATCGGCGAGTTCGCGCGCTCGCGATGGCAAAGGATCTCCATCATCTGGCGGATCTCGTCCTCGCGGCCGATGACGGGCGGCAACTTGTCCTGGCGAGCCAGCTTGTTGAGGCTAACGCCGAAGTGCTTGAGGTAGGACGGCAGCTCGTAGCGGCGGCGGTAGCGCTCCTCGCGCTCCTCGCGAGTGCGGACGCGCGTCGAAATCTTCTCGCTGACCATGTCGGGCTCGGCGCCGAGCTTGCGCAGGATGTCGACAGGGCTGCCGGCGCGATCCTGGAAGAGCGCGAAGAAGAGGTCGGTCGAGTCGATCGTGCGGCGCCCGCGTGTGCGCGAGCGGTCGAGAGCGTGCTTGAGGAGCTGCCTCAGACTGTCGCTCATCTTGAGCCCGCGGCCCAGGTACTCGCGCGCCGTCAGCCTGCTCTCGAGCGACGAGGACACGGCCTGGGGATCCACGTTCAGGCTCTGCATCAGCTCGTTGAAGAAGTTCCGCTCCAGCTCTGCCAGCGCTACGAAGACGTGTTCGGGAGCAACCTGGTTGTGGTCCCGCCGTCGAGACTCGTCGTAGGCGCGCTTCATCACGCGCTGGCCGCTGTCGGAGAATTTGTCCTGAAACTGCTCGAAGTCGATCATTGGACCTGCTCAGTTCGACCGAGTTTGGGCGGATGCCGCGCCGCCCGATTCCCCGCTGCCACTATGCGCCGGCCCGGCGCCTGTTCGCCAGCCGTCAGTATAGCAAACGGGCCAATGGCGAATCCTGACAGTACGGAGTCATCATCGGACGAACGCTTGAACGAGCTCTCCGTGCTCTCCGTGTGCTCTGTATACCGACGGCGTTGCCGCTGGCATACAGAGCACACGGAGGCACAGAGAGCACATCAGCAGGTCAATCCGTCTCGGTAGCCACATCCGCCTGATCGCCGTGCCACCGCCCGACCCGGACGAACGCCGGCC
>CAZQBW010000212.1:0-9472 GCA_964591515.1 uncultured Clostridia bacterium | reverse complement strand
CTGGGGAGCGCACGAGGCGTCGAAGCAGCGCTTTGCGGGCGACTGGTGCTTCACGGGCGATCAGTTCGTTCGAGACGACGACGGCCGGTTCTGGTACCACGGACGGTCGGATTTCATGCTGAAGGTCTCGGGAATCTGGGTCTCGCCGATCGAGATCGAGAACTGCCTGCTAGGCCATCCGGGCGTCCAGGAGGTCTGCGTCGTGGGGATGCCCGACGAGAACGGTCTCGTCAAACCTCTCGCGTGCGTCGTCGCGGCGAACGGTCACGAAGCCGGAGACGACCTCGTGGCGTCGATTCAGGCTCACGCGAAGGAGCGGATGGCGCCCTACAAGTATCCGCGCTGGGTTCGGTTCGTCGAGTCGCTGCCGAAGAACGACCGGGGCAAGATTGATCGGAAGGTGGTGGAGGGAGAGTTGACAGGATTACAGGATTCTCCGGGAAGCAAGTGAGGCATCGCGGATTCGGCGGATAGAGCGGATTGCGCGGATCTGAACCACTTCGGCTCAGATCCCTTCAATCCGCTCGATCCGCCGAATCCGCGATGCCTCTTTCTTCTCTGAAAACCCTACTATCCTGTCTACTCTTCACGCATCCCAGTCATCGCGTCCGTCGTCGAGCGCCTCTTCTTCCTCTTCACCCAGCTCGTCAAGTGAGGCGTCGCCTTCGAAGCTGACGTCGGTGTCGTCGAGGTCATCGTCCGTCTCGTCCTCGTCATCCTCGTCGAGGTCGTCGTCCGCGACGTCGTCCGTGTCGTCGTCATCGAGCTCGTCCTCGTACTCGTCCTCGATCAACGCATCGGGATCGTCCCACTCGGCATCGCCGGAATTGCGGCGGCTGGCTGCGAGCGGCATACAGGGAAGAAGGGAATCGCTGAGGGCCCGATCGATCTGGTCGAACATCGCCAAGTGCCTCCTAGTCTGGGGATTGCCCATCCCCGGCAGGTTTCCGAAAAGCGACCTATATCAACCACACACTCCCGCCCGGTTGCAAGAAGCCTTTGGGCCTCAGGGCCGTGCTTCGCGCAACCTTCGAGTCGCGAGCCCGTATGGAGTCGCTCGGTCCGGTTGCTCAGTGTCGCCGCCGGCGGAATGTTCCGGTCTGCCCGGGGCATTCAGGTCTTGATCCCCGCGAAGCCGCGGGTCTATCGTCTATTGTTTGGGGTGCCGGAGCCGGTCGGCTCCGTGCGGAGGGAAAGTGGCTGAAGGAAAGTTCGACTCACGGCGACTCCGTGCCCGCGCGACCGCGGTGCGCGTCGCTGCTGCGCTCGTGGTGGCCATCGTCGCGGGCATCTCGGCAAATGCAGTGTTCGGCGCCCCGCCGCCGCAGACAACGTGGTCGTCGTCCGCGGACCGAACCGACGTCCGGCGCAACGAGGTTGTGGCGCTTCGGCTGAAGGTGACGATTCAGGACAACTGGTATCTCTACTCGATGACCACGCCGGAGGGCGGGCCCAAGCCGACAATAGTGAGGCTGATGCCGTCGGACGCGTATGAGCCCGCCGGTACGGTGTTGCAGCCGAAGCCCGAGATGAAGTTCGACGAGAACTTCCAGGTTCAGACGGAACAGTTCCATCGCGAGGCCGTCTTCACGGTACCTGTGCGAGTTCGTGCTGCAGCCGGGAACGGCGAACTGAAGGTCACCGGCGAAGTCGACTTTCAGGCCTGCGACCCGAAGCAATGCGTCCCGGGGAAGTTTCCCTTCGAGGTGGCCCTCAACGTGGTCGACGGTCCGGCGGCCGCCGAGTTCGGGAGTGTGAAATCCGACGGATTCGTTGCCGGCACGGCAGTCGGCGTGTTGAAACCGAAGGAGCCCGTCGCTGGTCCCGCGACGTCCGGAGACGGATCGTCGGCCCTCCCCGCCGGCAGCATGACTGGTGATGCCGCGAGCGTCGAGAAGGCGAAGCGCGAGGGCTTGCTCGCGTTCCTCTGGCTTGCGATCACGGCCGGATTCCTGTCGCTGCTCACGCCGTGCGTCTTTCCGATGGTACCGATCACGGTCTCGTACTTCACGAAGCACGAGGGACAGTCGCGGGGCCGCGGGATTGCCGACGCAACGGTCTACTCCATTTCGATCATCGTCACGTTCACCGTGCTCGGCCTTCTGACGTCGGCGCTGTTTGGCGCGACTGGCCTGAACAGCGTTGCCTCGAATCCGTGGGTGAACGTTGCGCTTGCAGCGATCTTCGTCGGCTTGGCGCTGAACCTGTTTGGTTTCTACGAAATCGTCATTCCGAGCTCGATCCTGACGCCGCTCTCGAAGATGTCGGGCTCGGGAGGCTTCATCGGGACGCTCCTGATGGGCGTGACCTTCACGTTGACCTCGTTCACGTGCACGGTTCCGCTCGTTGGCGCGCTGCTCGTCTCGACGTCGCAGGGCGACTGGATGTGGCCGCTCGTCGGGATGCTCGGCTACTCGGCGGCGTTCGCGCTTCCGTTCTTCTTCCTCGCGCTCTTTCCCGGACTGTTGTCCACGCTTCCGAAGGCCGGCGGCTGGATGGTGTCGATCAAGGTCGTGATGGGGTTTCTCGAGCTCGCCGCCGCGGTGAAGTTCGTCTCGAACGTGGATCTCGTCGTGGGCTCGAGAATGCTCACACGCGAGCTGTTTCTCTCGATCTGGATCGCGATCGCGTTCGTTACGGCGTTCTATCTGCTCGGCAAGGTCCGGCTGCCGCACGAAAAGCAGCTCGACGTGGTCGGAGTGCCGCGGATGCTCTTCAGCACCGGCTTCCTGGCGATCGCGTTCTTCCTGCTCACCGGGTTGATGGGCAGCTCGCTTGGCGAGCTCGAGGCCTTTCTTCCCCCGATTTCTTCGGGCGGGTCCACGACTTCGGCGCGTGGCGCGTCGAAGGAGCTCGATTGGAAGAAGGACTACGGCCAGGCGCTCGTGTCCGCGAAGGCTGCGGGCCGGCCGCTCTTCATCGACTTCACCGGCTACGCGTGTACGAACTGCCGGTGGATGGAGAAGAACATCTTCACGGTCTCGGAAGTGCGCGAAGAGCTCGCGCGCTTCGAGCGTGTGCAGCTCTACACCGACGGACAGGGCGCCGAGTACGACCAGAACCGCGAGCTTCAGGAGCAGAAGTTCAACTCGATCGCTTTGCCGCTCTACGTCGTGATCGACTCGACGACCGAAACCGAGATCGCCCGCGTCGAAGGTCTGACGCGCGATCCGGCTGAATTCGTCCGGTTCCTGAAGTCGAGTCTCGAGATCGCGTCCGCACAGAAGGGCGTATCTCCCGGCACGACGATCGTCCGCTGACTCGCACGATGACGGCGTGGCCAGCTTGCTACCGCCCGCGATTCTGATAGATATCACGGTCCAGTAAAGGAGTTCTCGATGCGTTCTCGACACGGAGCGGCCATTGCCGCGGGATCAGCCTTGGCATTCCTCGCCGCGTGCGGCGGCACTCCGCCACCGGTAGTTTCGAACGCGCCGCCGGCGAAGACCGTGGCGGCTTCGAACACGGCGACAGCGGGTGCGAAGGACCCGAAGGCTGCGAAGCTCACGAATGCCGACGGAAGCACCTTCACCATTGCCGACGTCGCCGGCAAGGCGAAGGTCGTCAATGTCTGGGCCACTTGGTGTGCTCCCTGCATCAAGGAGATGCCGTTGCTCAACGAACTGTCCGCGAAGTTCAAGGACCAGGGTGTGACGTTCGTTGCGGTGTCGATCGATGAGGAGGGAGCTGCAAAGGTCGAGCCGTTCCTGAAGAAGGGTGTCGTCAAGGTCGATTTCCGCGTCGCATATGCGACACAGGACGAACTGAAGGCGATGAACGTCGAAGTTCCCATTCCGGATACGGTCGTTCTCGACGCCAACAACAACGTCGTCGAGCACTTCGACAAGGTCATCGAGAAGGACGAGCTCGAGAGGGCGATCGTCAGAGCGCTCGGATCGGCGAAGTAGTCCGGAGTGGCCGAGTCACACGAGGGAGCGGGGCGCGACGTGTCTGGACGAGTCGTGCCCGGCCTCGTGGTGCTCTGGGGATGTGTCCTCCTCGTCGCGTATGCCCTCGAGCACGCCGCGCTCGAGTGGCCGGTCGATTCATCTGCACGGACCATGGCCGATGGTCCCGGGCTACTGTCCGCGCTCGGCGCGGCCGCCCGTTCGGTCATCGTTGCGATCGGTATTCTCGGCGCTTCGGTTGGATACGGATCACTGATTGCCTCGTTCGGCCTAGGGTCGCTCGGTTTCGGTTGGCTCGCGGACCGTTGCGCCGAGCTGATGCTCGGGGGCGGAATCGTGGCCGTCGCTGTCTTCGCGATGGGTCACTCACGCCTGCTCACGCCTGCGCCGGCGGTGGTGCTCGTTGCCGGCGGCTGGACTGCGATGGCCGTCACAATGTGGCGGGCGAAGCGACCGTCCGAGGCCGAGTCGGCGCGCGAAGGTCCGAAGCGAAAGTTTGATCCGATAGTGGCGCTTGCTGCGCTCGGAATCGGCGTTGCTTCATTGCTGGCGCTGCTTGTGGCGCTTGCGCCTCCGACTGCGCGCGACGCGTTGTCGTACCACCTCGCCGCGCCGAAGGCCTACATCTCCGCAAACGGCATCGTCGAACTGCCCTGGAGCGTCCATTCCTACCTGCCGTTCGCGACGGAAATGCTGTACACGCTCGGACTGCTCCTCGGTCCGGACACGTCTTCCAACCTGATTCACCTCGGCTACGGATGCGCCGTCGTTGCGCTCGTCGTCGTCGTGACACAAGGCGCGACCGGCAGCGCGCGCTGGGGCTTTACGGCCGGAGCGATAGTAGCAATGGTCCCGAGCGTGATCTGGAACGCGGGTATCGCCCACAACGAGATGTGGATGGCGCTCGCCGTCACGGTGGCTGCGCTTGCGCTCGGGCGCTGGTGGGAAACGGGCGATCGCCGGCTGCTGCTCTGGACTGGCATCGCCATCGGCATCGCACTGTCGGCCAAGCATACTGCGCTCCTGCTGGCACCGATTCTCGGAATCGTGGTCCTGTTTCGGGTCCGTTCGATGGGTCCCCGCGAGCAGGCGCGCACGCTGGGCTGGTCGGTCGTCTCGGGATGTGCAGCACTCGCGTTTCCGCTTCCGTGGTACGCACAGAATGTCGCTCGCACCGGAAATCCCGTGTTTCCATATTTCTGGGGCCTGTTCCCGACGCATTCGCCCGTCTGGGATGGAGCCCGAGCCGACGTCTTCGACGCATACCTGCGAATCTCTTACGGTCAGCACGACGGCGTCCTGTCGTGGATGCGGTTGCCGTGGGACGTTAGCGTTCGAGCCCAGAACGACGTGACATCGCTTTTTGACGGCGTCGTTGGCCCGGCGTTTCTCTTTCTTGCTCCGGTGGCACTGGTCCTGCTCTTTCGCGCCAACGTCCCCTCGTGGCTGCGTGTGGCGACGACTGTCGCAATTGCATTCGCCGTGGTCTGGGCGACCCAGTCGCAGCAACTCCGGTTCCTGGTTCCTGTGCTGCCGGTCCTGGCCGTCGCCGGAGCGACTGCGGCAGCAATGCTTGGAAGCTGGAAGCCCTCACTGTCCCGCGTAGGTGCGGCCATCGCAGTGCCGCTCGCGGTCATGCTCGCGATGAACCTGGCGATAGCGAGCCTCGAGGTCGTGGCGGCGGCTCCGCATCGTCCCGTCCTCGGTCTCGAATCCCGGTCGACGTATCTCGCGCGCCGGCTCGCGTACTTCAGCTTCTACGAAAGACTGAACCGCGAGATCGGCCCGGGCCAGCGAGTGCTGCTCGTGGACATGCGCAATGACGGGTACTATCTCGACGTGCCGTTCGTTTCGGACAGCGTCCTCGAGGACTACACCATCGGTCGCATCGTGAACGGCGCGGCGTCGCCGGCAGATGTTCGCGACTCAATCGTCGGCCTCGGCGTCACCCACATGCTCATTCGGGAGGACATTCTGCTGGACCCCCGGTTCACGCCGTTTGACGGAGCTCAGGCTGCGGCTCGGTGGTCCGGCTTTCTCCAGGCAAACGCGGAACGCCTGGCGGCTCGCGACGGAATGGCGCTCTACGCGCTGAAAAACTGAACAAGGATCGTTTCTTCGATGACCCGACCTCTTAAGATGGTTCTGCTCGCGCTGGCTCTTTCGATTGCCGTTACCGCGTGCACCGGAGACTCTCCCGCGTCGCTGCGCAAGGAAGCGCAGTCGAACGCCGACAAGTACATCGAGCTCATGAAGGCGGGCGACTTCGAGGGCGCCTACGTGAAGACATTTCACGCGGATTACAAGCGGCAGCTTGCTCTCGAGACCTTCGTGAAGTATCGGCAGGGCATCGCCCAGACCGCCGGCAATATCGATAGCTACCAGATGGTGCACTACGATGCCGACACCGAGCGGGATGCGGTGACGCTCAACTACGCGGTGAAGTACGCGAACATGCCTGAGCCGGGAACGGAGATCGTGAAACTCCGCCGCGAGGGCACCGAATGGCGCATCTCGTCGGTCGAGCCGAAGATCCCCAAGAAGGCACAGCTGGCGCCGGACATCACGATGCCCGGGGTTACACAGGCGCCGCGGACCCAGAATTCCAACGCTCCGAAGTAGTCAGCGAGCCGTCGCGAGAAATATTCGCTTCGACGTGTGACGGTCTGCAGGCAGCCGCGTATTCATCCATGGCATGAGTACACAGGTGCGAACCATGAGTTGGCTTTGGCCGAACGCGACCACCGTATCCGACGTCGAATGGGACGCCGTCTACGAGCGCGAGCTGCCGCGGATCTACAACTTCTTTCGATACAGGATCGGCGACGACACCCTGGCCGAGGACCTGACTTCGGCGACTTTCGAGAAGGCGTGGCGTGGTCGCGACAGTTATCGGCGCGACACGGCGAAGTTCTCGACGTGGCTGTACGCCATAGCCAGAAACGTGGCGATCGATCACTTTCGTCGCTCGGGTCGCGAACTGCCGCTGGAGACTGCGGCCGACCTGCCGTCGGGCACCACGCCCGAGGACGACGTGGTGCACGCCGGTGATCTCGAGCGACTGGAGGTGCTGCTGAATGGACTTGGCGAGCGAGAGCGGGAGCTGCTCGCTTTCAAGTACGGCGCCGAACTGACGAATCGCGAGATCGCCAGGGTCACGAAATTGAGCGAATCGAATGTCGGGACGATCCTCCACCGGGCCGTCGCGACGCTGCGGTCACGGTGGTGAGGAACACGAGATGAACGAAGAACTGCTTAATGCCTATCGGAAGGAACCGCCGCCGGAGTTTGCCGAGCGGCTCCGCAATCGAATCAACCGGCCGATTGTCGAGGCCGGGCCAGAGCCTTCGATCTCCTTCTTGGCCAGATGGAAGCCAGTCCTTGCCGGCGCGACCGCCATCGCTGTCGCGGTCGTGGCGCTGACCGTGCCGTCCGTGCGCGCCGCGGCGCAGGATTTCCTCGATCTGTTCCGGGTGAAGAAGTTCGCCGCCGTTTCGATCGACACGGATCGATTGGGCCAGCTGCGCGACGGAAAGGTCGATCTCAAGGCGCTCATCGGCGACTCGGTCGAGGAGATCAAGCGACCCGGTGAACCGCGCGTGGTCGCAACCGCGGAAGATGCCGCTCGCGAGACCGGCGCGCCGGTCCTGGTGCCGATGGCGGTTTTCAACCTGAACGATGCTCCGACGATTCGGGTTACCGACACCGCGGACCTGAGGCTGACGGCGGATGCCGAGCGACTCCGCGACATCGTCGACCTCCTCGGAATCGAGGATGCGACTGTACCGGACGGCCTCGACGGCGCAAGCGTGTCCGTGCACATCCCGCAGGCGGTCGTGATGGACTATCGTCGAGACGGCAAGACATGGGTGGCGACTCTGACACAAGCCCGCAGTCCTGAGATCGTACTTCCGGAAGGCGTCGATATCTCGGCGCTCGGAGAGCTCGGCCTGCGGATCATGGGGCTTTCGGCCAACGAGGCGCGGCAGTTCTCACGCTCTATCGACTGGCGAAGCACCCTGATCGTGCCGGTTCCGGCAAAGGCCGGGTCGTTTCGCGAGGTTGAGGTACGCGCGACAACCGGCCTCCTGGTGACGGTTGAATCGTCGAATTCGGACCGGAAATCGGATTCGGGGAAGGATGCTCCCCCTCGGACGATCCTGATGTGGTCCGAGGGTGACATGGTCTATGCGCTAGCGAGCAGGATGCAGCCGATTGACGTCATCCAGATGGCGAACTCGATGCGCTGATGACAGACGCCGTCATCGAGACACACGGGCTGAGAAAGCGATTTGGCGCAAAGACAGCCGTCGAGGACCTGACCCTGACCGTCCGTCGGGGTGAGGTCTTCGGCTTTCTCGGTCCGAACGGCGCCGGGAAGACGACGTCCGTGAAGATGCTGCTCGGCTTGTCGGCACCCACGGCGGGCGGCGCGACCGTCCTCGGCGAGTCGATTGGCCACATGGCGACTCGTGCCAGAATCGGATTCCTCCCCGAGCACTTCCGATTTCACGACTGGCTCACCGGGCGCGAGCTGTTGAGGCTCCACGGCCGGCTGCACCGGATGCCGAAAGCCGTACTCGAGGAACGCATCCCGCGACTCCTGCGACGGGTGGATCTCGACGATGCCGCGGATCGCAAGATCCACGGCTACTCGAAAGGAATGGTCCAGCGAATCGGACTCGCCCAGGCGCTCATCAACGAGCCCGAGCTCGTCGTGCTCGACGAGCCCACGTCGGGGCTCGACCCGATAGGACGGCTGCTCGTCCGCGACATCATTTCGGAGCTCAAGAGCGATGGGACGACCGTGTTCCTCAACTCGCACATCCTGAGCGAGGTTGAGGTGACGTGCGACCGGGTAGCGTTCGTGAAACGGGGACGTGTCGTGCGCGAGATGTCGCTCGCCGCGGACGTCGGCTCGGTCGGCGTCGAGCTCCGTCTCGAATCGTACTCGGACGACGTCCTCGACGGACTGCGCAACTTTGGCAGCGACGTGCAGATTGACGGCGAGGTCGTGCGGCTGAAGGTCGCTTCAGAAGTCGTGGTTCCCGACATCGTCGAGTGGCTCGTCGGTCGGGGCGCCCGGATTCACCGGATAGCATCGGGCCGAAAGTCTCTCGAGCAGCTCTTTCTCGAGATCATCGGAGAAGACGAGCGTCCCGGCTAGCCGGCGCTGAGATCAAATGCATCCCGTTATCACCATCGCGCTGCTCACCATGCACGAAGCCGTCCGCCGGCGGATTCTGCTTGCCGCGTTGCTGCTTGGCGGCGCTTTTCTCTCGATCTTTGCGACGGGTTTCTATTTCGCGCACGCGGACATCCGCTCGACACCGATGCCGGATGGCCAGCAGGACTTCATTTTCAACATGCTCTCGATGGCCGGGCTGTATGCAGTGAACTTCCTGACGATCATGGCGAGCATCCTGATTCCGGTCGATACCGTTGCGGGCGAGATCGACTCGGGAGTCATGCAGACCATCGCGTCGAAGCCGCTCGCGCGATGGCACATTCTGTTCGGAAAGTGGATCGGGTTCGTGGCCGTGCTCGCGTTCTACCTTGCGGTG
>CAZQBW010000211.1:0-9475 GCA_964591515.1 uncultured Clostridia bacterium | reverse complement strand
ACGAAAGAAGTCGGCGACGACGTTCTCGACAACGCCGGTGGCGCCAAAAGACGTGCGTGGAAGTGGATTCGTGTTCATGGATTGAATTGTAGCATCGGGGTCGAAACTCACGGTTTCCTGTCTCTGTGCCTTCGTGTCTCCGTGTCTCTGTGTGCGTAGCTCTCCTCAATATCCGAAGAGTTGCGCACACAGAGGCACGGAGGCACAGAGGCACGGAGAACCTAGCCCGTCAGTCGCGCTCTCGCCTCGATCACGAGGCGGGCAGCAGCCTCCGGCGACTCGGCGAGTGCGGTGAGGTGGCCCATCTTCCGCCCCGGCTTCGGACGCAGCTTTCCGTACAGGTGCACCTTCACCTCCGGAATCCCGCACGCCGCCGCCCAGTCGGGCTCGCCTTTCGCCCAGAGATCCCCGAGCAGGTTCGCCATAGCCGCCGGACGCAGCAGCTCGGTCGAACCCAGAGGCAGGCCGCACACTGCCCTCAACTGCTGCTCGAACTGGCTCGTCACGCACGCGTCGAATGTCAGGTGGCCCGAGTTGTGCGGTCGCGGGGCCAGCTCGTTGACGAGCAGCTTCCCTTCCCGAGTGCAGAAGAACTCAACGCACAGCACACCAACGACGTCGAGGGTCTCGAGCACGCCGCGTGCAAGCCTGACGGCCTCGGCCGCGATCTCGGGAGGCACTCCCGCCGGCGCCACAGATACGTCGAGGACATGGTTCGCGTGGACGTTCTCGAAGACTCCCCAATCCGCACAGACGCCGTCCAGGCCTCGCGCCGCAACCACCGACAACTCGCACGCAAAGTCGATGAACCCCTCGAGGATAAGTTCTTCGCTCACGCCGGCAGCCACGACCGTCGCAACATCCTCAGGCGTGCGCAGCTTCGTCTGTCCCTTGCCGTCGTATCCGAACCCCGCGGTCTTGAGAACCGCCGGCAGTCCAATCGTCGCGACGGCCGCGACGAGCTCTTCGGCCGACCGAACGGGCACGAACGGCGTGACCGGAAACCCATTCGAGACGAGGAAGTTCTTCTCGCGTAAGCGATTCTGCGCTATGTGCAGGACTGCGCCGCCCGGGCGCACGGGAACCAGCTCGGTTGCGGCGTCGACGGACGCCGACGGCACGTTCTCGAACTCGAACGTCACGACGCTGACGTTGGACGCGAACTTGCGGACCGCCTCGAGGTCATCGTACTGCCCGATGATCTCGACGTCCGCGACCTGACCTGTCGGCGTGTCGCCCTCAGGCGAGAACGTGTGCACTCGATACCCCATCCGGCGCGCCGCAATGGCGAACATGCGGCCGAGCTGGCCGCTGCCAAGGACACCAATGGTCGCGCCCGGCAGAACGATGGGGTGGGTGACGTTCGTCATCGGCCGAAATCAGTCCGTGAAAGACACTTCGCCTCCCTTCCGGAATCGGCCGACGGGCCGCATCGGGCGGGAGGCGTCAAAGGCCCGGCGATTATTCCCCAACGGTCACGCCATGGGCAAGGATGCCGACCCGATCCGATGTCGCGCCATCATCACCCCGACCATCGCCGCGGCGATCAGGTTCAGATCCGCCGAGTAGCAGGTCACCAGCGTGAGCCCCGGAAGCGCAAAGGCCAACATCAAGCCAAGTGACTCGACGTCCCGATCGCGCCACGCCTGGCCGGCGAGCGTGATGCCGGCGACGGCAAACGGAACGAGACCCAGAAGGCCGAGCTCCGCCCAGACGCTCAGCACGTTGTTGTGCGGGTAGCTCTCGGCGCCTTCGTCTCCGACGGTCTCGACCTCGACGTACCAGGCTTCGCCGAACTTCTCGAGAAAGTAGTCGTGGTAGTTGGTCAGCCCGACCCCGAGAATCGGATGGTCCGAGACGATGTCGGCGCCCGCGAGATACGTGGCTGCGCGACTGAATCCGCTGGACGGATCGAGAATCCGGTCGCGAAAGACCGCTGTTCCGGACACCGCCAGGATTGCCGGGAGCGCCGCGATGACGAGCACGACGCCCACGAGCGCCGTCCGAGCAAGCGCGCGAACGCGGAGCGCTACGAGCATGGGCATCGCGAGCGCCACGACGAGGGTTGCCAGTACCGTCCGGAACAGCGGAAGCGCAGCCGTCAGAAACGCGCCGGCAACCGCGAGCACCCAGACCGTCTGCGCGACGCCGCGGATCCGAACGGAAAGCGCCCTTGCCGACCAGACGAGGAAAATGGCGAGCATCGCGCCGACCATTGCGTAGGAGTTGTCGGTGATGAACGGTCCGTTGGGACGCACGATGCCCGTGCGAAAGATGGACGCACCGGAGTAGACGAACAGGTCCGAGCCCGTCAGGAACTCGAACGCTCCCGGCAACGGCAGCGTGAGTCCGAGCACGATCGCGCCGGTGACCACTGCCACCCTTCCACCCTCGACGTCGAATCCGCCTCGAACGGCATAGAGCAGCATTGCCGGAAGCAGGAACGCGTCGACGGCGGTCCGCAAGGCGTATCCCTTCTCGACCGAGACAGCCGCGACGCTCGCGAGCGCGACTACGCCGAAAGCCATCGCCGCGAGCTCGCCCACGTGGATTGCCGGCAACCGGCCGTCGCGACGGACCGCCCTGGCCAGAAGCCCGAGCACGATCGCGGGAATGACGATCCGGTCGAACGTGACGACCGACTTGAGATCGGGATATCGCAGCACGAACGAGAGCCACGGCGAGGCCGCGATCCACACGCCGAGCAGAGCCTCGGGCGACCGCGCTGCCAGCGCAACCGCGGCCGCTGCCGTTACAGCGAGCGCTGCAATCGACCATTCGGCCTGTACCGCGGCCCACACGCTGACCAGCAGCGCGACACAGTGGAATCCGGCGAGCCTGCCAACGGCCCACCCGCTCTCGCGCGGTCCGCCAACCACCCGGCTCTCGACAAAGGTCGTCACAGCCCGGCCATCCTACCGAAATACATCCGGAACCCCGAGCGGTAGCGAGGGGCCGTGCGTCCGATCCACGCCGAATGTGATCAGACCTCGGCCCCTCGCTACCGCTCGGGGTTCCGGTTGTCCCGTCGTCAGCCTCGCGCTCCTAACCTCTCGGCCGGATCGCCAGCTGCCCCTTCCGCGAGAAGTTGATCGACTCGCCGAGAATCCGCGCCGCCTCTCCCGGCGCGTGGAAGCCCGTCGAGTTCTCGGCCTCGACGAAGTCCAGGAAGAACTGCGCCTTCCGCTGGAAGTCCCTCGCCGCCGCCAGCTGCTCGTCGGTCTTGCCGGCTACCTTAGCCGCCTTGATGTCGTCGATCAGTTCGACGACCGCGTCCATTGCAAGGTTACGCAGCGAGTAGGTCCGCTCCTGGATCGACTCGACGCGCGACTTCAGCTCCTCCTCGGTGTTCTTGTGACAGGTCTGGCAGGACCGGTTGATGTTGAGCAACGGGCTCTGGATGTGGTGGTCGCTGATCTTCAGCGCGCCCTCGCGCTGGTAAGGCATGTGGCAGTCCGCGCACGCAACGCCTGACCGAGAGTGGATGCCCTGGTTCCACATCTCGAACTCCGGATGCTGTGCCTTGAGTGTCGGCGCTCCCGAGATGGCGTGTGTCCAGTCCTTGTGCTGAACCTCGTCGTAGTAGGCGAGGATGTTGTCGACCTTGAGGCCCTTCGACCACGGGAACGTGAGCCGCTTCTCCGGTCCCTTGAAGTAGTACTCGACGTGGCACTGCCCGCACACGAAGCTCCGCATCTCCTGGCGCGACGCCATCGTGTTCACGTCGTAGTTCACGACGCCCTGCGACTCCTTGAACGCGCGCATCCCTTCCATGAAGGCCGGACGCGTCACGCGCAGCGACATCGTCGCCGGGTCGTGGCAATCGATGCAGGCCACCGGATGCGTCACTTCCTTGCGGGCGTCGAAGTACGGCATCTGGTTCAGCGCCTCGAAGCCCTTGACGATGTCGCCGTTGCCGAGCCGCTTGTACGCCGTGTACGCCGAAGCGTGGCAGTGAATGCACGTGCCCGGCTGCTTAACGACCTCCTGCCTCTCGGTGAAAGTCTGATCGTCGAGCATGTAGGCGTGGCCGCGCTCTTCGCGAAAGTCCTTCGCAAAGGCATATCCGGACCAGATCGTGACCAGCCGCGGATCCTCCTCGAGCTTCGACTGTGCGACGACGCTGCGCGGATCGACCGCGGTCGGGGTCCTCTGGACGGCCTCGCTGCCGCCGAACCGGGTCCGTGCCTGGTCGACCGTTCGCCGGTAGCCGTCGTACTGCAGCGGAAAGTTCTTGCCCCAGACGGCCGGGTCGTCGATCTCGTCCGTCAGCTCGACGACGCGGTAGAACGGCGTCTTCGCCTCCTGTTTCCGCTCGAAGATGTTGATAAGCATTGCCGTCGCGCCAACGCCGACCAGCAGCGCGGCGCCGAGCGCCAGGAAGAACATCAGGCGACCGCGTTTCTCGTTCTGCGTTGCATCGGGAGTCGAGTCCGTCATGGCTGTTCCTCGAATTCGAACGGGCTGGTCGCCCGGGAATCGGTCAATGAAGGTGTCCTACGTTGCGGTGACAGCGCACACACGAGATCCCGGGATCGTCGGGGTGCGGGCCGTCCAGCGCATCGACCATGTCCTTGTGGCAGTTCCGGCAGGACTGTTCGGTCACCCGGGCGCTCCGCTCCCCGATCTGAATGGGATCGTGAAACGTGCCCGTCGTGAAATAGAACGAGTGCCAGAAGCCGTGCGACGCCTTCGTAGAGTACTTCCCGACGAAGTCCGGCGGCGTGTGGCAGTCATTGCACGTGGCGACCGCGTGATGGCTCGACTTCGTCCACGCAGAGTACTGCTCGTTCATGATGTGGCAGTTGGCGCACGCGGCCGGGTCGTTGCTCAGGTACGAGTAGCCCTTCGCATAGACGAACGTGTAGCCGACGATGCCAATGGCGCCGCCAACGGCGACGGCTAGGACGAGCCGCGCAATCCGGTTCTGCGTGAAGATGAAGCCAAATCGGCTGGTCATGATCGCATTCCTGACGCTCGTACGGACGCGTTCCTCACCGTCACCGTCGTCAGAACCGGTACGTCAAAGACGTGTAGAAGAAGTCTCGCGAGGCGCCCGGCGTCGCGACCTTCCAGAAGTCGCCCGGGAACCAATGGCCGTATCCAATACCAAGCGTCACGCCGTTCGCAACGGTAATGTTCGACTGCACGTCGAATTCGCGAGCGACGTGGCGGCTCGGAGCCCCGGTGATGATCCGCGCGACGAGGTTGCCACCGGCGTCGTAGAGTCCGTCCTTCTCCTCGGCCAGCCAGAAGTCGCTGTAGTCGACGTCGACCGTCACGCGGGAATGCGGTTTCATCGTCGCGCCGATCCGGACCTTGTGAATGTTCTTCCAGCCTACCTGGTCGATGAGACCGTTCTTGTCGTGGGCCGTGGGAAAGAGCTGGTCGAAAGTCCCGCGCCGGCCGTCGGTCGGATCGGCGTCACCCGAGGCGTAGTTGTACTCGACACGCGGTCGCGGATACCGCGCGTCCTTCCACAGACCAACCATCATCCTGCCGTGGAAGGCAGCCGCACGAATGTCGGTCGTCGAGAACGTGCCGGACTGACCGACCGCCTCGATGCCGTAGTCCACCCGGCTCCCGGCTTTGCCCGCGAGTCGTGATCCAAAGGTCCAAGTGTCGGCGTCCCCGAGCCGGGCCTTCTCGTCGAGGACCAGCGGGTTCGTCTTCCAGAACGTGTATGCGTCGAGCTGCGCCTTCGGTATCGCCTTGAAGAAGTTCGCGTACAGGCCGTAGAAGTTCGCGCCATCGAAGTGCTTGTCGAACACGTTGTCCTGGATCACGACGACGGACGACGCGAATGCGTCCACGTTGAGCTGGTCGTTCGTGTACGAGAGCTTCGCCGCGTCGAACGTCCTCGTCGTGTTCGTCCAGTTGAGCGCGCCGACGAGCCGCTGGTCGCCGTAATTGAGCTCCTGTCGGCCGACGCGGAAGGCCCAGCCGTTCTTCTCCGACTGCCGGAATTCGATCCAGGCTTGACGAAGGTCGAACGTGTTCTCGTGAATCGGCGGGTCAGGGTTCGCGGCGAAACCGCCAACCTGGGCGTCCTGCCCCTGAACGAAAAGACGAACGTGCTTGCCGAGCTTGAAGAGCAGGTCGAGGCGCAGCCTCGAGAGGGCGTAGCCGTCCTGCGTGTCATCGACGCCCTTTACGCCCGAAACAGACTCGAATCGGAACCGGTATTCGCCGCCGAACCGCACCCACTCAGGCAGTTCGGAGTTGACCTGCGCGGCGAGGCCCGTCGTGGCTGCGGCGGCCGGCTTCGCTTCCGCGGGCGGCGGTGCGGCGCTGGCCACAGGCGAAGTCGACTGGGCCGCCGTCGGCGCTACGAGAGCTGCCAGCAGAAGCGTCGCGGTGCAAATCGTTTTCAGTATTTTCATGACGTATGTGTCTCGAAGTGCGTCTCGAGGTGTGGCGACGCGGCATGCAGCATTCCCCAGACGGTCAGGTGCATCCACAGGAAGCTGACGGCCGTCAGCAGGAAAAGCACGAAGAACGTCGTCTGCGGAATCCACGTCCACTCGAGAAGAAAGGCAAAGATCGGCGGCAGAAAGAACCCGCCGAGCGCCCCGAGGAGGCCGACGAGTCCGCCGACAGCGCCGACGTCTCGCGGGAAATACTCGGGAATGTACTTGTAGACAGCGGCCTTGCCGATGCCCATGCCGACGCCCACCACGAAGACGAGCGCGGTAAACCAGTAGACGTTCATCGTGAACGGCATGACTTCGGTCATTCCGTCGGCATCGAATCGCCCGGGCACGTTGATCACGATGTGACCGCTCGGTCCTGACAGCAGAAATGTCGCAACGCACATCGTCCCGAATACCCAGTACATCACGCGCCGGGCGCCGAACCGGTCGGCGAGCCATCCGCCGAGCGGCCTGAGCAGACTCGCCGGGAAGATGAAGAGTGCAGTGAGCAGTGCCGCGCTCTGCAGAGGCAGTCCGTAGACGTCGACGTAGTACTTCGGCAACCATACCGAGAGCGCGACGTAGGCGCCGAACACGACGACGTAGTAGAGACTGAAGCGCCAGACGCGGACGTTGCGGAGAGGCTTCAGCATCTCCGACATCGAGCGCCCCTTGCCGGGCATGTGGTCGTGCTTCGGACTCCCGAACCACATCGCGACGGCCAGCATCGCCAGCATCACGCAATAAAGGAACGGCACGAAGCGCCATCCACCGGGAACCCACCCGCCGTAGTAGCCCGCCACGGGAACCGTCGCGATCAGGAACGGACCGATGAACTTGGTGACCGATGCGCCAACGTTGCCGGCGCCAAAGATGCCGAGCGCGAGGCCCTGTTTGTCGCGCGGAAACCACGCCGAGTTCCAGGCGATGCCGACCGAGAAGGCGTTGCCGGCGAGTCCCACGAGAAACGCGTAGAACAGGAGCTCGTAGTAGGACGATGCCTGACTCACGAGATAGGCCGGAACTATCGTGGCAAGGATGAGCAGTGTGAAGACGCGGCGTCCGCCGAATCGATCCGTTGCAATTCCAAAGAGGAGCCGCCAGATCGAGCCGTTGAGAATCGCGATGGCCGTCAGCCATCCGAACTGCACCTCGGTGAGGTTGAACTCCTTGCGGATCGGGATCGCGAGGATGCCGAACATCAGCCAGACCGCGAACATGAGCGTGAAGCCGATTGTCGACAGCGCGCAGATCCTCGTGCGCTGGGCCGGCGTGCCAACGCCTTCCAGGGCGTTGGCGAGAGGGGCCGGGGGAACGTGCGATGCGGAGGTCATGTCCGGGTCTCCCTAGCTGGGCTTCTCGCAGCCTTTGCGGGTGTAGAACCACCAGTTGATGGCGGTGGCGAACACGTAGAACGCCACAGCGCCGACGAAGAAGACTCTTGCTGAGCCAGTGTTCGTGATCGCCGCACCGATCAGCATCGCGAACAGGAACGGACCATAGGCGGCGACGGCAGCGGTCCAGCCGATGACTCCGGCGGCCTGTCTGGGACTGTGCGAGAAGATGATCGGGTACTGACGGAACGTCGCGGCGTTGCCGATGCCCGTCAACAGGAAGATCACGAGCATCAGGATGACGAACATCGGAAACTGATCGACCGACGTCGGCGTCAGCAAGCCGCTGAAGATCATTACCACGCCGCACGCTGTGAGTCCGATGCCAACGATGTGCGTGAGAATCGCGCCGCCGATCTTGTCGGCAACCGGTCCGAACAGGACGCGAGCGCCCGAACCGATGAGCGGCCCGAGAAAGGCCCACTTCAACGGATCCGGCGCGCCCGGGAATCCGCCGTAGATCTTGACGATTAACAGCGGGAAGACCGCCGAGAAACCAGCGAAGGAACCGAACGTCATGACGTAGGTCGCCGTGCAGAACCACGTGTGCCGGTTCTTGAAGATGTCGAGCTGCTCGCTGAAACTCGCCCGGACCGGAACGCTTCGAAGAAACCACCAGGAAGCGACGCCCATGATCAACAAAAGCGGCACGTACCAGAATGCGGCGTTCTGAAGCCAGATGTTCGACGTCTGCCCCGCCTTCGTCATCGACTGCGAACTGCCGGCAACGGCACCGAAGATTGGAGCCACGATGATGAGCGGAGTCACGAACTGCGCGACGCTCACTCCGAAGTTCCCGATTCCCGCCTGAATCCCGAGCGCCGTGCCCTGAAGTCGTTTCGGAAAGAAGACGCTCGTGCTGGGCATGAACGACGAGAAGTCGCCGCCGCCGAATCCGGCCGAGAACGCGAGGACGAGGAACAACCAGTATGGCGTCTCGGGATTCATCACGGCGAGACCGATACCGATGCACGGAATGAGCTTGAGAAGGGTCGCAATCGTGATGACGTGCCGCGATCCGAAGATCGGGATCAGGAAGGTGTGAAGGATCCGAAGAGTGCCGCCGGCCAGTCCCGGCATCGACGCGAGCCAGAAGAGCTGCATGGTGTCGAAACTGAAGCCGATCTGCGGGAGCCGCACGACGATGGCGCTCATCATGAACCACGAGGCGAACGAAAGGACCAGCGTCAGCGTGGTGATCGTGAGCGTTCGCCACGCGATCCGGCTGCCGGTCTCGGCCCAGAACTGTGGATCGTCGGGTTCCCATCGTTCGAGCCAGGTCCCTGTCTGAGATCTTGCCGGTCCCGGCACCGGCGGCAGTACGTTCACGTCGATAGGTTGACCAGTCGTTTTCATGCGGGCCTCCTTGAGTCTCGCCGTGAATCTAGAACCGGGTGTCTTTCGGGTCTGTGACGAATGTCACAAGCCGCAGTTCGCCGTGTTCGGATCGTCGTCGGGTTCACCGACAGGGCAATCTCCGTGCCCTTTGGAATCCGCAGGTTTTGATCACAAGAAGGTCCTGTAGTGCGTGAATCCACACACTGACGAGGAATATCGCCAACAGGTCGGGATCAACGCGCATTGCGCGAAGCACCTTGGAGTTTGGCCTGCTCAACGACCGCGGAGCGGTCGAAGGAAATAGCCGTGGGTCGCGCGCGGGCGAGCGCA
>CAZQBW010000210.1:0-9477 GCA_964591515.1 uncultured Clostridia bacterium | reverse complement strand
CTCCATAGCCCGACAATCGAGCCCCGGAGAGGTCATCCTCTCCGGGGCTCTTGTCTTTTCGGGAATCGGATGGGAGACAAAGAAGGGCCACGGATCAAACGGATCTTACGGATCGGCACGGATCTGATTCGGTCTTCAGATCCGTGCCGATCCGTCAGATCCGTTTGATCCGTGGCACTTCTTCGTCTGCCGTCAACAGCTCGAATGGCATCCTTGACACCCTCGTACCCAGAGGGTAGAAACCATTGAAGTTACGTGCTCTATCGGGTCCTTCCCGTTGACCGGCCGGGCTACGCGCCCAGCGAGGCTCTTCACATCGTCATCTGTAGGAGGAGACATGTTGTCCTCATTCCCCGTGCGCGCCAGGCAGTCGCTTGCGCTCGTCTCCCTCGTCCTCGTGCTCGGCATCTACACGACGCCGCGTGTTGCCGCCCAAACGACGTCCGGTACGCTCGTTGGAACGGTCTACAAGCCAACCGGTGAGCCGCTCGGCGGCGCACGCGTCACGGCCAGCAACGAGTTGAACGGCAACTCGCGCTCGACGCTCACATCGGCCGACGGAAGCTACCGCATTCCGTTCATGCCTCCGGGCCGCTACACGATTCGCGCCTCGTTCGCGGGCTTCACGGACAACCAGATCACGGGCTTTCCGATCCCGCTGAACTCGACGACGAACCTCGTGCCGCCTATCACGCTCGGCGCAGCCGGCGGGACCGGCACGGGACCTGTTGTAACCCCGACCGGTCCGGGAGGACAGACCGTCACCCCGTCGACCCGGACGGAGGGCGAAGGCCGCGTCAGCCTCATCAACACCAACGATCCGACGCGTCGCGGGAACTTCTCGATCGAGCAGGTGAGCTCGCTTCCGCTCGGTGGAACGACCGAGACGCGGACGTTTGACGAGCTCGCATTGCTCGCGCCCGGCGTCGCCGCCGCTCCGTACGTTCCCGGGGTCCGCGGACCGGGCGTCGGCTTCGGCATCGGCACCGCCGGCCAGTTCTCCGTCAACGGCTCGCGCGCTCGCGCGAACAACTTCACGGTCGACGGATCCGACAACAACGATCCCGATGTCGGCGTCCGCCGGCAGGGTTTCGTTTCGCTGGTGCCCCAGTCGATCGAATCCGTCCAGGAATTCCAGCTGTCCACGCTGCTGTGGGACGCCGAGTCGGGCCGCAACGTCGGCTCGCAGGTCAATGCAGTTTCGCGAACCGGCGGCAACGAGTTCCACGGCACGCTGTACGGTTTCTTCACCGATTCGAGCCTCAACGCACGCAACTCGTTCGACTTCACGGGCGGCGCGTCTGGTGACGAGAACCCGTACACGCGCGTGCAGGCAGGCTTCGTGATCGGCGGGCCGATCGTCAAGGATCGCACGCAGTTCTTCGCGAGCTACGAGCGCCAGGACATCAACGCCTCGATCGAGCAGCACTTCTCGACGCCGACGCTCGCGTCACGTCGATTCCTCGGCCTTCCGGAGTTCGGCGTTCTTCGGCCGATCCCGCTGCCGGCCTTTGCCGAGGTCGCCTATTCGACGACCTCGGGCTCCACACCGCTCGGAGCGAATGTGCTGAGCCTCTACCCGCTTCCGAACAACCCTGGCGGACCTTACGGCGAGAACACCTACACGCAGGAGCTTCCCTCGAGCGGCGGCGGCAACATCGTGTCGTTCAAGGTCACTCACAAGTTCAACGACACCAACGACCTGAACGTCCGCTACAACTTCACAGACGACGACCGGCTGCTGCCCGCCGTCAACCGCGCCATCAACTCGACGATCGGTTCCGAGACGCGCACACACAACCTGTCGCTCATCCTCGACACCGCGCTCTCCGACACGCTCTTCAACCAGGCGCGATTCTCGTACGGACGAACGGAGCTCGACTTCCCCGAGCAGCCCGGCAGTCCCTTCATCTTCCAGGCGAGCTCGACTGTACCCGTGCAGACGCCGGGTGGGACGGTCCTGTTCGGTTCCGACACGTCGCCGATCGGCCAGCTGATCATCGAGCCTTTCAGCCCGGTTGGCGTCGACGTCTTCACGTTCCCGCAGGGCCGGACGAACAACACGTACCAGTTCGCGGACTCGATGTCGTGGACCGTCGGCCGCCACTCCATGAAGTTCGGCGGCGACATCCGCCTGCAGCAACTCAACAGCTTCAACGATCGGAACTACCGGCCGCAGGTGGTCTACGGCAACGGCATTCAGGCGTTCGGTCTGCTTACGACGACGGGGCTTCCCAATGCGCCGTTCGGTTTCAACCCCCTGTCGAGCATTCTCGCGCTGCCGGGGCTGCAACTGGCGACCGTCGGCGTGCCTTCGTCGATCTTCCAGGTCATCTCGAAGGACGTCCCCGACTCGAGCATCAAGCTCCGGTTTGCGGAGTTGAACTTCTTCTTCAATGACTCGTGGCGGGTGCGCCCGAATTTCGTACTCGATTTCGGCGTTCGCTACGAGTACAACACCGTTCCGACCGAGGCCGACAACGTCATCGAAGATGCCCTTTCGCTCAGCAACGTGCCGGCCACGGGCAGCTCGCAGTTCGACAGCGTCGGTTCGACGTTCTTCTACAACAACGCCGTCGATGCCGTTGCCGGCTTCTACGGTGGCCGCGAGAAGATCTACGAGAACGACCCGAACAATTTCGGGCCGCACCTCGGCTTCGCGTGGGATCCGTGGTCGAACGGTCGAACGTCGCTTCGCGGCGGCTACGGCGTCTACTTCGATTCGATCCTCGGCGCCGTCGTCAGCCAGTCGCGAAACGTCTTCCCCAACGAGGTGCCGATCAACGTCGACCCGTCGTTCCTCGGAACGAACGTCTTCAACCTGCCGGCGCCGTCGACGCTCGTCCTCACGGACGGCGGAAATTCGGTCCCGCTCATCAAGCCGGGCACGATCAACCAGTTCGGCGGCTCGCAGGCGGACTTTGGCGCGCTGATCGGAACGCTCGTGGCGCAGAACTTCGGCGTCGGTGGTCTCGCGATCACGCTGCCCGAGCTCGACATCGCCACCCCGTACGTCCAGCAGTGGCACCTTACGCTCGAGCAGGAGTTCCTCAACGACTACACGATCTCGGCAGCGTATGTCGGGACGAAGGGAACGAAGCTCACGCGACTGACCACGCCGAACCTCGGCCCGAACGTCACTCCGTTCCTGCCGACGGTCGTTGCGGCGCCGGGAACGCCGTACACCCAGGGACCGCCGCTCGTCGTCGCCGACGTAGTGCAGACGCTCCTGCGTCCCCGGCCGAACCCGTTCCTCGGAGCCATTCAGCGGTTCGAGAACTCCGCCAATTCGAACTACCACGCGCTCCAGATCGAGGCGAAGAAGCGTTACTCGAACGGCTACATGTACACGTTCTCGTACACGTGGTCGCACGCGATCGACGCCGTCTCTGACGTCTTCCCGATTGCCGGTTCGCCTGTGATCGCGCAGGACTCCTTCAACCTCAACGCCGAGCGCGCCTCCGCGAGCTTCGACGTACGGCATCGGTTCGCGGCGTCGCTGATCTGGGACCTCCCGATCTATCGCGACGTTTCGGCGCCGGAAGTGGACGACGCCGCCTTCTGGCTGGGCGGATGGCAGGTCTCGACGCTGGCGCAGGGTGCGACCGGTCAGCCGTTCACACTGAACGTGCCGTTCGACTCGAATCTCGACGGCAACCTCACGGACCGGCCGCTGACGACGAACGGCCTCACGTTCATCGACAGCCACGGTCCCCAGCGCGTCGACATCACCGACAACTTCGTGCTGACCGACTATGTGTCGTACGACTTCTTCTTCGGTCCGAACGGCCAGCTCTTCCTCAACGGGCAGAACGGCGCCGTTGGCAGGAACACGGTGCGCGCAGACGGCCAGCTCAACTGGGACGCGGCCATCACGAAGAGGTTCCGGTTCACCGAGAACCAGAACCTCGAGTTCCGGACCGAGATCTTCAACCTGCTGAATCGCACGAACTACGGCATCCCGATCCGGACGCTGTTCAACCCGGGCTTCGGCTCGTCGATCGAGACGTCGACCCCGAACCGTGTGATCCAGTTCGCGCTGAAGTACTCGTTCTAGTGACGTCCGGCCCCTCACGTGGGGCGTAAGAGGCATCGCGGATCTTGCGGATGAAACGGATCAGGCGGATCTGAGCAATTGTTCAGATCCGCCTGATCCGCTTCATCCGCAGAATCCGCGATGCCTCTTTGGATGGCACGAACTAGTACACCGGCACCTCGTCGATTGCCGAGACGAGATGGGTCCAGCCGGGCTGCAGGGCAAACCGCTGCCGGATGACCACCGGCTCGTTGCGACCCCAGAGGAGCCGTCGCGAGACTGGAGGCGTGTACATCGTGACGGTCATCGCCGAGCCGTCATAGGTGCTGTAGAAGAGCAGGGCGTCCTTCGCTCGCTCGACGTGCGTCCAGTACTGGCCGAGCGAGCTGTATGTCCACATCGGCCGTCCGGACGGACTCCCGTCCGGTTGCCGGTCGATGAGCGTTCCACCTGCGTCGTTGTCCACGACCACGTTCTGGCCCGTGCCTATGTTGTAGAACAGTACGCCGTCCTTCGTGTCGACGATCGACGACCAGCCGGGCGCGATGTACTGCGCCGGCCTGAGCTGCCGGCAGCGGATCTCAGTCAGCGTGCGGAAGAGGCCGTCGGCCTGGCCGTAAATCTCGTCGAGCACGCAGACTGCCGCGACGCCCGTGTTCTGGTTGTAGAAGAGCAGGCGACCCTGCGCGTTCACGATGTGCGTCCACCAGAGCGAGAAGCCCGTCTGATAGCCGTACTGCGTGAAACCCAGCGGCCCCGTGAACCGGCCCATCGCCACCTCGCCCGTCCCTTCCTTGTAGAAGAACACGTTGCCATCCATCGGGACGATGTGGGTCCAGTTGCGGCCAAAGAAGCCCGGATGGAAGATCCGCGTCGTCTGGTGGTCGCCGTTCGCGTCGAGGTGCCCGATCGCCGCCAGCGCCGTGTCGCGGTTGTAGTAGAAGATGTCCGTTCCGAGCCGGACGACCGTGGTCCAGTCGTTCGCGAACGACGTCGGGCCGTAGTTCGTCAGCTCGTCGTAGCCGTACACCGGATTGAGCCGTCCCGTCTGCGCCGAGCCGTCGTAGGACGCGTAGAACAGTGTCTTCCAGGTCGAGAAGTCGTCCGCCGGGCGCTCGCCCTCGAGAACGCCAACGGCCTGCCAGGCGGTCCGGACTGCCTTGTACTGCTTCGAATTGTAGCCATACAGGTCCGTCGACGCGTTCAGCGTTGCGTGAGCCATCCTGAAGAAGTTCGTGCCGGCGAACATGTGGCGCGACATCGCCTCGTAGAAGATGTCCTCCGCCACTTCGCGGCCGATCTTCGGGACCTTGACCCCGCTGACCGCGTGCGTGCCACCGACCGACAACAGGTAGAACACGTTGTTCACGATGCCGCTGTTCGTGTGCACGCCGCAGTTGTCGTTGTCCCCGTCCGGCGAACAGCCGCCTGCGTAGACCTTCTGCGACAGGTGCGAGACCGTCGGATTCGACATGTCGCGGAAGTTGGTTCGGGGATGGCCCGCGCGAACGACGTCCTCGCCGATGAGGAAGTCGGGATTGCGACCGGAGCTGAACTCGACGGCAGTTCCAAAGATGTCGGCCAGGGCTTCGTCGATGGCGCCGCCCTCACCGCTGTACGGAACGCCCGCCGTCGCCTGCACGACGCTGTGCGTGAACTCGTGGGCTACGACGTCCATCGACGCGAACGACCCGTACGAGACGCCGTCACCGTCGCCGAGGACGATCACGCTGTCGGAACCCGAGGCGTTGTTGTACTCGGTGCCGAAGTGCACGAACGTCTTGATCCTCGTGCCGTTGCCGTCGGCGCCGAGACGGCCGTGGCGGTCGCGGTAGTAGCGCCACGTCTCGTTGACCGCGAAGTTCGCGTCGACGGCGGCCGTGACGGCGTCCGCGGGATCGCCCACGCCCCAGATGTTGGCGGAGTTGTTCTCGAAGATGTGGTCTTCGAGATCGTCGGTGCTGCCGTACGCATCGTGCACTTCCGAGTTACCGGCCGACGAGTCGATCATCCGGTACCAGCCTTCCTCGTACTCCTCGGTGATGATCGTCACGCGACCGTTGTACTCGCCGTAGCCGACGCCGCTCGCGTGCGGCGCGGTGCCGAAGCGCCAGACGATCGAACCGGAGCGCGCGTCGACGAAGATCTTCTTTCCGCGCTCGATGTTCCGGTCCGTGCCCTTGAAGTGCACCTCGTACGCAAGCGTCCCGCCGCGGACACTGTCGTCGTCGCGCATGAGCGCGTTCGGCACGAGGACGATACGCGACGAGACCGTCAGACCGTCGAGACGGCCCGCGGCGGCGGACGCGATCTGGATGGCGGCGGCCTCGTCGATCTGGGGACGCGTGTCGGCGCCCGCCACGTCGAAGGCGTGTCCGTCGACCGACGTCAGGCGTGAGTTTGCGTCGAGACGCGCAATTAGCTGGCCGCCGAACACGTCGACGCCGCCGTGCCGCTGGTCGAGGCGTACGTCGGTTGCTCCGCGCTCGTCGCGGTCGACGCCGAAGAGCTCGACTTCGTCGGACGAGGCGAGGCCGAAGGCTCTTGGCCGTTCGTCGATCTGCGCCATGGCGGCTTCACTGGCTGCGATCACCCAGTCCGGGCGAGCTTTCGCGGCCGTGCCGTCGGCCGTTCGGACCCGGAACGAGTCGGTGATCCTCGGAGCGACAGCGCGAACCGGCGGGACGGCGTCGACCGGTGCCGCAGACTGACTGGATGCAAGCGCACGCGGCGCCGGTGGAATGAACTGCGCGCCTAGCAGCGCGGCCAGCAACGTTGCGAAAAGTCGGTTCCGATACATGGTCAATCTCCTTTTTCACGCCAGATGCGTTTCCTGAAGGAGAAGGCGACGCCGTCGCGTCAAACCCGCAAAGAAACTTTCGCTCGAAAGCAGGCGCGGCCGTACGGAGAGCACAGAGGCACAAAGATCACGGAGTTGGATTCGATTCTCCGTGCACTTTGTGACTCTGTGCTCTCTGTACGGCCACGCCTTCTGTAGACTGGCGCTGAGGGCGATGTCTCGCCGTGGGGCCTGCCGTGGACGACTCAACGGGAATCGTGACCGGATTGCTCAGGGAGCTTCGCGACGGCCGACGCGAGGCGTTCGACGAAGTCCTCCCCCTCGTCTACGACGAGCTGAAAGCCATCGCTGCGCGTCACATGCGGCGCGAGCGCCATGGCCACACTCTGGGCGCGACGGCCGTCGTCAATGAGGCCTACTTCAAGCTCGTGGATCAAACGCGAATCGACTGGCAGGGCAGGTCCCATTTTCTCGCCATCGCCTCGTCGGCCATGCGCCGCCTGCTCGTCGACCACGCGCGTGCCAAGCTCAGAGAGAAGCGCGGAGGCATCAAGCATCAGGTCGATCTGGAGGAAGCACTGGTAATCGAGGATCCTGACGTCGATGCGATCGTCGCGGTCCACGAAGCGCTCGAGCGACTCTCGGCCCTCGACGAGCGCCAGGCGCACGTCGTGGAGATGCGCTACTTCGGAGGACTCGACGTCGGTGAGACCGCCAGCCTGCTCGGCGTCTCGCGTCGCACTGTCGAGCTCGAGTGGACCCACGCGAAGGCGTGGCTGCGTCGTGAGCTTGCGTCCATAGATGAACACAGATAATCACGGATCAGATCTGTGTCATCTGTGCTCATCTGTGGACGCTCTTAGCCGGAACACGAGGATCACCGGCCCTGACCGCACCCGGCGAGTGAGCGCCGACCAGGGAACAGCGGACTTCACGCGATGGACGATCGGAACACCGGCGCCGTCGAGCATCAGGCGCCCGTGATCATCCGCGAACGGCGTGAACGACGCGACGGGCTCGGCGGTCGCAAGCAGCTCACGGTAGAACGCCACCTGGTCCGGGTAGATATCGGGCGCCCTGAGGTAACGGCGGTAGAGGCGGTCCGTGATGGCGACGTGCGTCACGCCGTCCGCGCGAAGCCGGGCGATGTCATAGACGACCGGAATCGATTCGGCGACGGCGAAGCGCAGCGGCTTGCGAGGGATCGATTTCCATTCGACGGCGATGCGGTCGCCGGGCTCGACCAGGTTCGCGTTCACCCAGTTCCACGACTCGGTCCGCGTGTCAGGTGCCGAAAAGATCGCCAGACGGTGTGCGACAAGCCACGCGGGAAGCGCCAGCGCCACGCAGAGTCCGACGGCGACCAGGACTCCGCGACGGCGGTCGCTTCCGCGAGCGCACGCGCCAGCCACCGTCACGAGTGCGTGCGCCGCAAGAATGGCGGCGACCGGGAGCATCGGTATCAGATACCGGGCAAACAGCACGTTGGACGACGCCGCGAAGAACACGAGGACCGCCAGCGTCACGACGAGTGATCGACCGAACACGTCCTTCTTGAGGCAGACGGTCAGGACGCCGGCAGCCGCGACGACGAGCAACGCGATTCCTCCCGCCTCGAGCACGTTCGCGAAGACTTCCACCCAGTGATTCTGCACGAGCTCGAACCCGAGATGGCCGGTGCGCATGTGCTCCGCCTCGGCTCCCAGATCTCGCGCGAAACCGCGCCAGTCGAGCACGACGAACGGCGACCCGGCGACGAATCCGGCGACCGACGCCACGGCGGCTGCCGGAAGCCTGACGTCACGCGCGCGCGCAGCCCAGTCCGCTCGGGTGCGCCATCCGACGCGCTGGGCATAAACAGCCAGCGGCGCAACCGCGAACAGTGCGCCAGGGTACTTGATCGACGCCGCCAGGCCGCCAAGGAGTCCGGCGATTGCGTATTCGCGGATCGAACCGCCTTCCGGCGCCGCCGCCAATCGGGCGACTGCAAGCAGCACGCAGGTGGCGGCGAGCGTCATCGGGACGTCGGCCGTGATGTAGTGCGCATGCTCGACCTCGAGCAGCTCGATCGTCACGAGCGCCGCGGCGGCAAGTCCGGCAATGTCGCGACCGCGCGCGTCGAGCGATACGAGCCACCGGCCTGCCGCGCCCGTAACCGCGATGGTTGCCGCGCCAAACGAAGCAGTCACCGTTCGCCCGACGGCATAGACTGCCGACGGGTCAAGTGTCGCAGCATCGGCAAATTGCGAGTAGGACGACGCCGAGCCGGTCAGTCGCGACGCCGCCCAGAGCGCTGCGTACGCGGCGGACTGCACGTAGACGTAGAGTGTCGGGTACTGAAACCAACCCGGGTTCGGTCCGTCGACCGGCATCCGAAGCGCGCGCCGCACGATCTCGCCTTCGTCTTCGTGGTAGAGAAACGGGAGTCCGAACCTGTTTCCCCAGATGCGCATCGCGAAGCCCGTTACGACGAGCACGGCGAGCGTGACGTGGAAGAAGCTGAGACGGGCGCGGAACCGTTCGATCATCGGGCGTCGGGAGGCTCGAGGTACATCGCGAATGGAACACCTTCGCACGTCCTCGCTCGCGGGCGCAAAGGCCCGAACTGCCCCATTCCACTTGTTCCCTTTCAAGGAGAGTC
>CAZQBW010000209.1:0-9484 GCA_964591515.1 uncultured Clostridia bacterium | reverse complement strand
AGGCCGTTACCCCGCATTTCCATCGCGAGACCGAGGAGGTCTACTACATCCTCGAAGGCGAGGGCGTGATGACGGTCGGCGGCGAAAAACGCGACGTGTCGGCCGGCGACGCCATACTGATCCCTCTCAACGCCATCCACTCGCTCGAAAACACGGGTTCCGCCTCCATGCGCATCGTCCTTGTCTGTGGGCCAGCGTTCAGTCGTTCCGACGAGAACTTCGTCGAGACTCCCGAATTGACGATGACGGACCGGTCGCCGGAGTAGCGCCTTGTTGACTTTCGATTCGGCGTCCGCCTACCATTGATTCGGGCGTTTGCAGCGCTCGTCCAACCCTACAATTCGCAACGACCTAAGTTCACTCGCAGTTCTTCATGAGAACGAGGAGTCCGTACCGATGTTGAAACGGCTCGCATGCTCTATTGCATTCATCGTCGTGTTGACGACTGTCCTGTCGTTTGGCTCCGCGGTCGACGCGCAGGAAGCGAAGGTGACGGACGGCCAGCGGCTGGCCATGTACACGAAGCCGGCGGTCGTGCGTATCTGGGATGGCTACACGGGAGTTTTCCAGATAAGTCTTGGTGGGAGCTCCAGTCAGGAGTCCGTCATCTACGGCGGCAGCGGTTCTGGCTCGATCATCAACTCGGACGGTTACATCCTGACGAACGCGCACGTCACGGATCTGTCGCATCAGGGCGAGGAGAAGGGACAGCAGATCCTGTTCCAGCTACTCGTCGAACGCCTTGCCAAGAGGGCTGACGTCGATCCGAATGACTCTCGCATCATCCAGATCATTCGTGAGAATTCGCGTCTCGTCGACTTCAAGCACATCCATCACGTAGTCCTGCCCAACGGCGAGTCGTTCCCGTTCGAGATCAAGGCATTCGGCGCTCCCGTTGGCCAGGGCAAGGACGTCTCGATCATCAAGATCGAGGTCAAGAATGCTCCGACGCTGAAGATCGGCGACTCTGACAAGATCCAGTTGCAGGACCACGTTACGGTCTTTGGTTATCCGGGCGCTGCCGACACGTTTGACTCGGGAATCCTCGACCAGAAGTCCTCCCTCGAAGCGTCGATCACCGACGGCAAGCTCTCCGCGAAGAAGAACACGGCCGACGGAGCGCCGATCCTCCAGATCTCGGCACCGGCTACTCACGGCAACTCTGGCGGTCCTGTGTTGAGTGACGCCGGCGAAGTCATCGGGATGCTCACGTTCCGCGGCGACACGGTGAACGGCCAGGAAGTCTCGGGATTCGCCTTCGTGGTGCCAATGAGCACGGCGCTCGAGTTCGTCAAGACGGCGGGCACGACGAATCAGCAAGGACTGGTGGACACGCGATATCGCGAAGGGCTCGACCTGTATTGGGACGGCTACTACTCGCAGGCGATCGTGAAGTTCGAGGAGGTTCGCCGGTTGTTTCCGCAGCACTCCGAGGTTTCGAAACTCATCACGGACAGTCAGCAGAAGATCGCCGAAGGCAAGGAACGCGGAAGCATGCTGCCGTGGATCATCGGAGGCGGCGGACTGCTCCTCGTGCTGGTCATCCTCCTTGGAGGTGGCCTCGTACTGATCCTCGTCATCATGAAGAAGAAGAAGGCCGCGGGCGCGGCTGCCGGTGCAGGAATGCCGCCCTCGGCTCCGTCGCCGAGCTTCGGCCAGATGCCGTCCGGATTCGGAGCTCCGCCACCTTCGCTCGGAGGGATCGGAACGGGTCAGTCGGCATTCCCCGCCCCGTCCGCCGCGCCAATGGCTGGCGGTGACAAGACGATGGTTGTTGGCGCGCTAGGAAGCGGCATTGGCACGGCACCGGTCGGATACGGTGCGGTAGTGTGCACATCGGGGCCGATGCTCGGACAGCGGTTCGAGATCCGTCCCGAAGGGCTCTACATCGGGCGCGACGGGACGTTGTCCCAGATCGTCATCAACGACAGCCGTGTGTCGAAGCGGCACGTGTGGATCGGACCGCGCAGCGGTCGCGTGGCCGTCGTGGACCAGGGCTCGACGAACGGGACCTTCCTGAACCAGCCGGGCTCGCAGCGGATTACCGAGGCCATTCTGAATCCGGGTGACATCATCATCGTATCGGAAGCCGACGTCGCTAGATTCCAGTTCCAGAAGTGAGCGTTCGATCGCTCGGACCTCACCGACCGCAGCAACGGAAGAGGGCCACGGATTAGATCCGTGGCCCTCCCCGTTTCCGTCCGCTCAGACGTCGACGAGGACCTTCAGGACACCAGGCTCCGCGGCGGCTGAGATTACCGCGCTGCCGTCTTCGAGCCGCATCCGGCGCGAGATCATCGACTCTACGTCGACCATTCCTCGCTCGAGCATCTCTATCGCCCACTCGAACCTGCCGCACCGCGAACCGACAAGCGTTACTTCGTTCACGATCAGACTCGTGGCATCGAACGGCACCTCTCCGTGAATGGTGCTTTTCAGAACGATCGTGCCGCGCGGACGAACGAGCGATTGGGCCATGGCAAATCCGTTACCCGAGCCGCTCGCCTCGACAACGACGTCGTAGGCCTCGCGGACGTCGTCGTAGCCGTCCGCCGACAACCGAACCGTCGCACCCTTCGCTTCCAGCAGCGCGAGCTTCGACCGGTGCCGACCGAATGCCGTCAGCCGGGCCCCGGTCGTAACCAGCACCTGGCCAATCAGCAGGCCAAGCTTGCCGTCTCCGACCAGCGCCACGGACGTAGACCCGTCGATCCGAACCTGGTGAAGGATCTCGCACGCTGCAGCAAGCGGTTCGACGAAGACCGCCTGCTCGTCACGAACCGAATCGGGTACTCGAAGCAGGTTGCGCTCCGGCAAGCTGACGTACTCGGCCATCGCGCCGTCGCGATTCACGATGCCGAGCACCGTCCGGCCCGCGCAGTGGCGCGAATCGCCAGCGACACACAATCCGCACGTTCCGCATCCGCAATTGATCTCGCCGACGACGCGGGCACCAATCCACGACGGATCAGGCGAGTGTTCGACAACGCCGACGAACTCGTGGCCGAGCGTCCCGCGAAACCCGGCATATCCGCGCACGATCTCGAGGTCCGTGTTGCAGACTCCGACCGCCGTCACCCGGACAAGCGCTTCGCCTTGCACTGACGGACGCGACACGGTGGCCAGAGCTACCGAGTCCCCGTCGAACCGAATTGCCTTCATCATTGCCATCGATCGTCGCTCCGCCGTCCCTCAGTTCGCGAGCAGGACCCTGCCCATCCACAGGTAAATGACGAGACCGACGATCACCGTCAGCGTGATCACGAAGACGCTCGACGCGATAGCGGGATCGACGCGCAATCGCTTCAACGTAATGGGCACGAGCGTGCCGACGAGGCCACCGACAACCGTATTGACCAGCAATGCGACAGCAATCACCATTCCGACCCTCGCACTCGCGAACCAGATGCCCGTTGCTGCGCCGGCGAGAACGCCGACGACCGTACCGTTTAGCAGCGCGACCATCGTCTCCTTCACGACCACACGCACGCCTACGTCCCAGACCAGATTGTCGAGACCGATGCTCCGCACGACGACCGTCATCGACTGTGTTGCCGCATTGCTGCCCATGGCGAGAATGACCGGCATCAGTACCGCGAGCACGACTGCAGTCCCGAGAGCGTCGCGGAACAAGTTGACGACGGCCGCCGCGAGCAGCGCCGTCCCCAGGCTGATCAGAAGCCAAGGAAGCCGGCTGCGCACCGACTGCCAGGAACTGCCCGTCGCACGGTCATCCGCCTCGACACCGGCCAGTGCGTAGATGTCCTCGGTCGCCTCTTCCTTGATCACGTCGATGATGTCGTCGACGGTAACGATCCCGACGAGGCGGTTCTCCGCATCAACGACCGGAAGCGCGATCAGGTTGTAGTTCGCGACGAGACGAGCGACCTCCTCCTGATCGGTGGCCGTGGTCACCTTGATCACGTCGGCCGACATGAACTTCCGCAACGGCGTCGACGGCGAATTCAACAGAAGTTGGCGCATGTTCACGACGCCGAGAAGATGGTTCCGCCCGTCGACTACGTACACGTAGAACGACATCTCGAAGTCTTCGCTTCGCTTCTGGAGGGCCGCGATCGCTTCCGAGACCGTCACGTCCTCTCCCAGCGCGAAGAAGTCCGGTGTCATGATTCGGCCGGCCGTCTCGGTCTCGAAGTTCAGCAACTCCTGGACGTCACGCGCATGCTCGTCCTGCAGTCGCTCGAGCAGCTCGCCACGAAGCGGTTCGGGCAACTCATCGACGAGCACCGCCGCATCGTCCTTCGAGAGAACGGCGAGCAGTTGCAGCGTACGGTCGACAGGAAGCGGCTCGAGCAGTTCGCGCACGAACTCGGGTCCGAGCTCGGAGAGCGATTCCGCCGCTTTCTCGGGATCACGCTCGGCCAGCCCGGCAAATGTCGCCTCGCGCGGCCGGCCCTGGAGAGCCTTCAGTACCGACGCAACTTCGACTGGGCGCAGCTTCTCGAGGATGTTGAGCGCGTGCGCCGTGGCGCCGCGCCGCGCAAGCTTCCCGATCGAATCGATGAGGACGTCGAATCGTTCCTGGTTCATCGGGACGCTCTGCGACCGGCCGTTAGTGCCGGCGCCCTAGTTCGCCATCGTCACCGAAAGCGTGTACGAACCCTGTTTCGGACCGGAGAGGCTCCGAACGTAGACGGTGTAGCTGCCGCCGGTGAGCGTCGTGAGAATCTCAGGCAACGATTGACCTTCAGGGTCGGATTTTCCCTTGCCCTTCGGCTTCTTCTTCGGCTCGCCACTCTTGCCGCTCGTCGCGACGACCTTGCCATCGAGAAGCAGCGTGATCCCGGCGACGAATGTCCCGCCGGTATCGACGGCAATTCGCACGCGTGTACCGGTTCCGCCCGTGAGGGTCCAGACGTCGTAGTAGTCGCCCGGACCGCTTTGAGAATCCGTGACCTCGAGCGTGCCCGTCGCCGAGCCTCCGATGGCGATCGACTGGGGCCCTCGGGCATTCCTCTCCGACAGGACCTGGAGCGTGAACTCGCCGGCCGTGTAGGTACTCTCGTCGAGCGGCGCGATCACTTGAACGTAGTAGTTGCCCGCCTTTGGCAGCGTTACAGTCTGATAGACCGTCTCCGACACCGCCTGAACCGGATAGAGGATGTTCGAGTCGTCAACGAGCTTGATCGACGGGCGGAAGCCCTCGGGCTTCAGGATGATGATGAGCGCATCCTGGTCAGGGATCTTGAGCCAGTACTCGGTGTAGAAGCCGGAGCCGTCCGACATCGCGATGCCTTCCCTGCTGACCTGACCCTTCACGACCTGCCCGAGCTCGAGGACCGGGACCTTCCCGAGATCCCTGAGATACTGAGAGTTCTCGGCCTGAAGTAGCGGTTCGATCTCCTCGGTCTGCGTGGACGACCGGAGAATGACCGTCTGCGCCCACTCGCGATATCCATCCTTCTTGAGGACGATCCGGTGGGATCCAAGACGGACGTCACTCAATTCGAGCTCTCCGTCCTCCGCCGTCGTTCCGACCAGGGCACCGTCGATGAAGACTTCGGCGCCGGGGGGATACGAGCGAATGATCACGGACGACGACGGCACCTTCTCGACGTCAGTTTTCGCCCGGCCACGAATGACCTTTCCAGGGCGAGAGCCCGGTTTCCTCGGTTTCCCAGATGGCAGGGTCGGCCGTCCCGTCGAATCCTGCGCTTCGACCGCGGCTGGAGCGATGAACGTCAGCGCCGCAGCGATGAAGACGACCACGCACGCTCTCAACGCTTTGACCGAAACCATGACTCTCTCCTCAGAATCCGACGCGGAACGCGAACGCGGCGCCCCGCACCCAGGGATCGAACTTAAGGTGCATCCAGCGCGCATCGGAAGCCGACGCGCGGCAGCGGTTCTTTCGCCGCATAGAATCCACGGTACATCGCCGTGTTCACTCCCATGTTGTCGTAGGCGCCGCCGCGAATTACCTTGAATCCGTCAAACCCCTCGGCAAGTACCGGATCGACGTTGCCGCCCGGGTACACCGAGAAGCTGCTCGAAGTCCATTCCCAGACGTTGCCGATCATGTCGAGCGCTCCGAACGGACTGGCGCCGGCTGGATACTGGCCGACCGGGCCTATCGAACCGCCGGATTGCTTTCCGATGTTTCCCATCGCAGGATCCCAGGTCGGCCCCCACGGATACGCCCGTCCGTCGGTGCCGCGGGCCGCGAACTCCCACTCGGATTCCGTCGGAAGTCGTTTCTTGGCCCACGTCGCGTACTCGGTTGCATCGCCCCACGACACGAACACCACGGGCCAGTTCTCGGTCCCAGGTTTCGGCGCCCCGCCAACCCAGCCCTTCGGCGCCGCACGTCCCGTCGCGTCGACGAACAGCTTGTACTGGGCGTTCGTGACTTCGGTCTTGTCGATGAAGAACGGCTTCACCGTGACGGTGTGCGCCGGTCTCGAAAACTCGTCCGCATCCGGAGCGTCGGTGCCGAGCGAGATCGTCCCGCCCGGTACCATCACCATGCCCTCGGGTACCGAAGGCGACGACGGAGTTACCGGTGGGGCAGTCGGTCCGGGCTGCGGCTCGGCGACGACCGGCGGCGTCGTCACCGCCACCTGACGATTCCGCCACCACTGCACGCCGAAGAAGCCTGCGACACCGACGATTGCGAGTAGCACGAGCCCCGCAATGCCGATGACTATGAACTTCATTCCGGAACCAGAGGATCCCGTTGCAGTGGCGCCACCCGATTGAGGCGTCGGGAACGGCTCAGGGCTTCTCTGCGTCGGCGGAAAATTCGCGCCGCCTTCGTAACCGGAATACCCGCCAGTATGGGTTGGCTGTCCGGCAGCCGCATGGAGCTCACCCCACGCCGGCGCCGGACCTGGCGTTGAATATGACGAGAACCCTGGGTCCGTCGGAAGCGCCACGGTCGGGGAGCCGGCTGTCGCCTGCCGCTGCTGCTCGAACGTCGGTGCCGGGCCACCGCCCGATGTCGGATACGGCGTCGACGACGGCGGCTGTATACCAAACGACGCCGGTGAGGCCACGTGTGTCGCGTATGGGTCGAACGCCTGCGGCTCGATGACATCCGGCTGGTCGGCCGCTGTCTGGGCGTCATAGACCTGCGTCGCGTTCGCTCCCGAAGCGTCGTAGACCTGGGTCTGCTGCGACGACGGCTCGAAGATCGGCGTAGCGTCTTGCCACGCCGCCGGCGCTGGAGGATGGACTGCGTGTTGGACCTGGGTCGCCGCATTCGGATCGGCGTGCATTCCCGGCGGTGGCGCGAGAGGAGCACTCATGACTAGCGTCGAGTCCGCAGCTGGCGGCAGCGGCGCGCCGATCGGAGGTACCTGCCCGACCTGGACGGTTCCGGACTGTTCGTGACCCGTCGGTGGCGGCTGAACAGCCGAGTACACCTGTGTTGCGTTCGGATCGAGCGGGAGGGACGGGCGCGCCGCCTCGCCCGCCAGCTGGTTCGTCGGAAGCTCTGACGACGAGTCGAAAAGCTCGGCCGCCTCGAGACGGCCTTCGCGCGCCACCGCGTGGCCGCCTTCGCTGGCAGCGTGATTTCGAAACTCCTGCTCGAGCGCATCCGTGTCCAGATGACCCGTCGTCCGCGTCACGATCAGTGGTTTCGTGCCCTGGGGAATTTCTTCCGGCGCGGCGGCGCGTTCGGACTGGCGTTTTCGGGACGCCGAGATGACGTCATCGAGCGGTGGCAGTTCGCCGCTCTTGAGATTCGAGAACGGCTCGGCCTCGTCATCCTCCGGGGGAAGGGCAGGAATCCCGGCGACCGTCCGGAAGGAAGCCCGATCGTCGCCCGCTGGCGTCAATCCCACGCCGCACTGCCTGCAGAACACCCAGCCATCGCGTACGCCGGCATTGCAATTTGCGCAACGGTGAGGAGCGGGAACCGACACCACCTGTTCACCGCACTGCTTGCAGAACATCCAGCCGCGTTTCACCGTCGCGCTGCAAGACAGGCATATCTCGTCCTTCGGTTGTGCTCCGAGAGTCGCCAGGTCAACGCCGCATTCATTGCAGAACGCCCATTCGCGCTCGACAGTCGAGCCGCACGCCGGACAGTACTGGGCGCCGACGGATTCACGAACGACAAGGCCCTCGCCGCAGTACTTGCAGAACCTGAGACTGTTCGGGTACTCGATGTCGCACGTCCGACAGTACATTACGTCTCGCGCTCCACGATGAAGTTGGGAATCGAGAGCAGTGCCTGACGGAACTCGGATTCGTCGAAGCACGACAGGGCATCCGTCGCCCGCGTCGCGTAAGCACGGGCTTCGCTGCGCGCCCGGTCGAGCGTTCCGTGCTCGAGCACGAGGCCGAGGATCTGCTCTCTGGATACCGACTCGAACGCTCCTTCCGTCACCACGGTCTCGACGAGCCGGCGATGCTCGGGATCACCCATTTCCATGAGGTGAATGAGCGGCAGTGTCAGCTTGCCTTCGCGAAGGTCGTTGGCCACGGGCTTTCCTAGCTTGTCCTCCGTCGAAACAAAGTCGAGCACGTCGTCGATGAGCTGGAACGCGATGCCGGCATTAAGGCCGTATTCGCGAAGGGCCGCCCGCTGTTCGTCGTTGGCTCCGCCGACAATGGCACCGATCTCGGTACACGCGCGGAACATGAATGCCGTCTTGCGGCGAACAATCTCGAGGTGCTGCGTCTCGGTGATGTCGACGGATCCAAGAACGTCGAGCTGGATCAGCTCGCCCTCGGTCATCCGGCGAGTCATGTTCGTAAGCAGATCGAGCACGTCGAAGTTGCGCTGGTCGAGCGTCACCTCGAAGGCCTTCATGTAGAGCCAGTCGCCCATCAGGACGCTGATCTCATTACCCCACGTGACATTGACCGACGGCCGACCCCGACGCATCTTCGCGTCGTCGATTATGTCGTCGTGCACGAGTGTCGCCGCGTGCAGCATCTCCATTACTGCTGCCATGCGGATGACGGCGTGCGGCAGCTCGACGGCGCCATCGGCAACGCACGTCCGGGCGGCGAGCAGGACGAGAGCCGGGCGAATCCGCTTCCCTCCCGCTTCGAGCAGGTGCCGGCCAATGGCATCGACGATGCCGAGATCCGAGGCCAGGAGCGAACCCAGGTCGTGTTCAACACGCGCCAGGTCGTCCCGGATGAGCGAAAACACTTGCGGAGCCGAAAGGCGCGAACGCTCGTCGGCAGGCGATGTGCTACTGGGAACGGTCGTTTGCATTGAAAGTCGACTTCTCGGGACCAGTGCCGCGACAACCCGGGAGCGGAGGGGAATGGGGCCGAATGACCCTTCCCCATCAGGGTGACAGCCCGTCTCCGTCGCTTTTCGAAGCGACGCGCCGTGCCGCCAAGGGACGTCGTGATTCTAGCACAGGACGTTGGAGGGCACGGAAGCCTCTGAGGAAACGGCAGATCCGGGCGCGGGAGTGAACGACCCGGTGAATCGCGAGGAGGAAGAAGTAGCATCGCGGATTCAGCGGATCGCGCGGATCGTGCGGATCCAAACAGG
>CAZQBW010000208.1:0-9525 GCA_964591515.1 uncultured Clostridia bacterium | reverse complement strand
GAATCGGTTTCCGGCCGACGCGAGCAGTCCGACTGCGTCGAGAGACCGAAGCGTATTCAGCCGCAATCCTTCGCACGTCAGCGCCGCAAGCGAAGCCCGGCTGTAGCGGCGAAAGTGTCCAATTGCCTCGTCGAACGGCGAGTACAGCCACTGATGCGCCGGCGCCAGGACGACGAGCCTCCCGCCTGGACGGAGCAGCCGGCTCGCAATCCGTACTTCGTCGGCGTCCTTCTCGATGTGCTCCAGCACGTCGATGTAGAGGATTGCGTCGACCGGTTCCGCCGCCTCGGCGTGGACCGAAAGCGTGCCGGTCGCCGCTTCACAGAAGTCCGGAAGTGTGCCCGCGGCGACGGACTCGGCAATGCGAGCCGCCATGGTCGGATCGGGCTCCAGACACGTCCAGCGCGTGTGAATGCCGGTACTGAGCGCGCGCGTCGTCGAGCCGATGCCGGCGCCGACCTCGAGCACCCGCGGACCGAGATGGGGCGCTATCTGCTGCCGCAGATACGACTTCCAGGTCACCGCGGCCTCGAACAGCTCCAGTTCCGAGCCTACGTACACACCGTCAGTCATCGGGCTACGGCAACGGAGACGTTCATGTCCACGACTTCGTCGACGTAGATCGCGTAGTCCCGCAACGGAATGAATCCGAAGCGGTTGCGGCCGTCGAGGATATTGACCGAAAGGACGAAGATGAACATCACAGCCTGGACGCACAACACGAGGAGCATCCCGGCGGTAATCAGCGCCCACTGCGCGATGACAATCGACGTGGCGATCTTGACGATCACGAGCGCCCCGATTCCTGTCAGACTCACGACGACGAGAACGGCCGCCGATGCCAGCAGCCGCACGCCGACGACGTCGCCGTACACCGAGAGGGCACTCATGCCGTGGACGACGAGCCCAATGAAGCTCATCGACGACTGTCCACCGTAGCGCTTCCCGCGTGCGGTCGGCACCGTGTCGACCGGGATTCGCGACCGATACACCGCCGCCGCGAAGTGATTCCACAGTTCCGACACCACCACGAGCCGGTTCAGCGCCCGTCGAGGGACCGCGCTGAAATTGCCGACTCGCGCGGCGCGGCCCACGAGCAACCAGTGCAGGAATCTGTAGAGCTGGTAGAAGACTCGGAAGGCGAAGCTCTCGGACCTCCGGGCGCGTTCGGCGAACACGACGGCGCCGTCTCCCCTCTCACGCATCCGCGCTAGCAGGCGCGGAACGTCGGCGGGTTCGTCTTCTCCGTCGGCGTCCATCACGACTATCGCCTTCGCGTCGGTGTGCTCGAAGACATAAGCGAGTCCAACCGCAATGGCGCGCTGGTGACCCAGGTTTCGACGCAGCTTTACGACCGTGATCGCGTCGATCGCGGAAAGCTCCGCAGCTGGCTTGAAGTTCGACGGCACAGTTGCCGAGCCGTCGTCGACGACCAGGATCGAAGCCCGCTCACCCGACGCCAGGAGTGCCGCATCGAGCCTCGGCACCAGTGCGCCGAAGGCTTCCCAGTCGTCCAGCACGGGCGTAACGATGACGGTGGGTTCCACGACGAGGCGCAGGTTAGTCCATGGGAGCTAAATTGGCCACAGATTCACACGGATGGACAAAGATCAACCGAAATCCGGTCCTCCTTTCTTGTCTGTTCAGATCTGTCTCAATCTGTGTGATCTGTGGACGTCTTCCTCAACCTTGTATAGTGGCGACCATGGAATCAATCGACGTTCTCGCTATCGGCGCGCACCCGGACGACGCCGAGATCGGGGCTGGCGGCACGCTCCTGCGCTGCGCCGCCCTCGGGTACCGAACGGCCATCCTCGACATGACGCGCGGTGAGCTCGGCACGAGGGGAACCGCCGAAGAGCGGGCGAAAGAGAGCGCCGACGCTGCGGCTGTCCTCGGACTCGCGTGGCGGGGCACGGTCGACCTTGGCGACGGGCACGTACGCGACACGCTCGAGTCGCGCCGGGCCCTCGTCCGCGTCTACCGCGAGCTGCGCCCGAAGGTCATCCTCACGCACTACTGGGAAGAACCCCACCCCGATCACATCGCAACGGCGCATCTCGCCCGCAACTGCGTCTACCTCGCCGGTCTCGCGAAGTACGAGTCTGCCGACGGGCTCGAGCGATTCCGGCCTTCATGCGTAGCGCACTTCAACCTCCCGCGCTGGGTCTCACCCTCGTTCGTCGTCGACGTCAGCCAGTGGTACGAGACGAAGGAGGCAGCCCTCTTCTGCCACAAATCGCAGCTTCACGATCCCGATAGCGACGAGCCCGAGACGGCGCTCACCGACACTGACTTTGCCGAGCGCCTGCGCAACCGCAGCCGCCATTACGGCACCCTGATTGCCGCCGAACACGGCGAACCGTTCCTCGTCCGAGAGGCGCTCGCCGTCGACGACCCCGTTCGTCAGCTCGGCCGGCCGATGAACCTCTTCTACTGATGAAGATAGGCATCACCTGCTACGCGACGTACGGCGGCAGCGGCATTGTCGGCTCTGAGCTCGCGCGCGAGCTCGTTCGCCTCGGTCACACAGTGCACATCATCGCGCGGTCCCTTCCGACGAGACTCACCGAGCTCTCGGACGATCTCCAGTTTCACGAGGTCGAGGCGCTCAACTACCCACTCTTCGAGGCGCCGCATTACACGCTGGCGCTCGCGGTGAAGCAGGCCGAGGTCGCGAGCCGCGAGAAGCTCGATCTGCTGCACGTCCATTACGCGATACCTCATTCGATCAGCGGCTACCTCGCCCGCGAGATGCTGCGCGGCAAGCATGCGCTGCCAATCGTCACGACCTTGCACGGGACGGACATCACGCTCGTCGGCAGCGACCGCTCGTACCTCGAGGTGACGCGATTCGCGATCGCCGCGAGCGACGGCGTTACGGCGATCTCGAAGTTCCTGTCGCGCGAGACCTGCCGCCAGTTCGGATTGCCCGACATTCGCGTCATTCCGAATTTCGTCGACGTCGAGCACTACGTCCGTCGCGAGGGATGCGCATTGAGATGGCGCCTGGCACCGGCTGGCGAAAAGCTGCTCGTCCACGTATCGAACTTCCGTCCGGTGAAGCGCGTGCTCGATTGCGTCGAGATCTTCGCACGCGTTGCGAAGCAGACGCCGTCGCGTTTGATCATGGTCGGTGACGGCCCGGATGCCGGCGCCGCAGCCGCTCGGGCTGCCGAACTGGGTCTCTCGAACGACGTGGTGTTCGTCGGAAAGCAGCCTCGCATCGGCGACTACCTCTCGATCGCGGACGTGCTGCTGCTACCGAGCGAGACCGAGTCGTTCGGCCTTTCGGCGCTCGAAGCGATGAGTTGCGAGGTTCCGGTGGTGGCGTCGCGTGTCGGGGGACTTCCGGAGGTCGTCGACGAGGGAGTCTCTGGGTTTCTGCGTGAAGTCGGCGATGTGGACGCAATGGCCGAGGCCGTGCTTCGAATCGTGAGCGACGAGGCTCTTCAGTCGAGTATGGGCCGCGCCGGACGCAAGGTCGCCGTCGAGCAGTTCACGACTGACCGGATCATTCCGCAGTACCTGGACTATTACCGCGAGGTGATCGAAGCGTTCGACCCGGGTTGTCGGGAGCCCGCGATCCAGTATGTCCGGTAGGCCAAGCGCGTGCGGCATCGATCACGCTCCGGTTCAGGGGCTCCTCGCGTCGGGATCAGTACCGGAAGCATCAGCGACCGGGTTGTCTCCCGGCTATGGACCCGGCGATGCATCGCTTTGTCTCAGTTTCCATGTCGAACCGGTCGCTGGCGCTCCCGGTCCTGAACCGCAACGCCGTGATTAGTCCGGTTCAAGCGCACGAGGACGAGACCCGCGAGCTCGTGCGTCGCGTCGTCGAGAACCTCGACGGCGAGTACGGTGCGAAACGCAACCGCCGTAACCGGAAGCCGCTCGACACGCTCATCGGGATAATCCTCTCGCAGCAGAACTCTGCAGTGTCGTCACGCGCCTGCTTCGCCGAGCTGAAGCGGCGGTTCCCGACGTGGGACGACGCGCTCGCGGCGCCGGTCGACGACATCGAGGCCGCGATCCGTCGAGGCGGGCTCGCGCGGATCAAGGCCGAGCGGATTCACGCGATTCTCTCCGGACTGCACGCGCTGCACGGGTCGCTGGATCTCGGCCATCTCGAGGACCTGGCGCCGGATGAGGCCATTACGGAACTGCTGCGTCTGAAGGGGGTCGGTCCAAAGACCGCGCGGTGTGTTCTCCTGTTTGCGCTCGGCGCGGACGTCTTTCCGATGGACGTTCACATCTTCCGGATCGCCGAACGGCTCGGGATCATCGCGCCGAAAACGCCGGATGAGCGCGCTCACCGGATTGTCGGGGCATTGATCCCCGACGGTAGCCGCTATTCGGCACACGTGAACATGATCGAGCACGGCCGAACCATCTGCCGGCCGACGGCACCGAAGTGCGACGTCTGCTGCGTGCTCGAGTATTGCGAGTTCGGGCAGCGCCGCCTCGACGAACTTCACGGCACGTTCGTCGATCCCCGCTGATAGGGTCGCAGAGCTTCTTGCGTGAAGCGCCTTGGAGTGCGGCGTGAATCGCCGCTTTGGATCTGACGCCAGCGCCACGCGTTGGGTGATTCCAATCCAAAGCGGCGATTCACGCCGCACTCCAAAGCGCTGCGCGCAAGACTCCGGGCGCTCCCGGACCAACCGAGCTTGGGATAGGGGCATCTACGCCGCTGGCCTGAAGTAGAATCTGTCCGTCCTTTTTCCGGTCCGGTGCGTCTCTGCTCCGAGTTTCGTCACTCCAAGGAGTTCGTCGTGCACATCCGCCTTGTCTTCCTTCCGCGTTCCGCTTCCGTTGTCTCGCTCGTCCTTGCGCTGATTGTCGCCACCGTTTCGCCGAGTTTCGCCCAGCCACTCGACGAGTCGCTCGTCGCAGGCGGTGCGACGCAGCCCGATGTCGCCCTCCAGCTCGTGGATGCGCCCGATCCTACCGGCGCCGGCAAACTCCTGACTTACCGTATCTCGATCGAGAATCGCGGTTCCGCAACAGCGTCGAACGTGACTCTCTCGACGAGCATTCCGGCCGGAACGGTCTTCAAGGAGTTCAGATCGCCGCGTGACTGGCAGGTCACCACTCCGGCTCCGGGCGCCACAGGCAACGTCACGGCATTCTTCGCGTCCTTGCCGACCGGACCCCGATTCAACTTCGAGCTGACAGTTGGCGTCAGTGAGGACGCCGTCGACGGATCGACGATCGAAAACTCCGCGACAGTCTCACTTTCCGAAACGGACGCGGACCCGGCAAACAACACCCAGTCCACGAGCACGCGCGTGCTCAATCGCCCGCCGTCGAATGCCAACCTCAGGCTCATCTTCGAGGCCGGGCCCAGTCCGGCAGCGGCCAACGGCCAGATCGTCTACACGATGGTCGTGGCGAACATCGGACCCGAGACCGCGACGGACGTCGTGACGCTGTTCGTCACGCCCCAGGGCACTACGTTTTCCCAGGTCTTCGCTTCGTACGGCCGATGCGAGTTCCCCGAGCCGGGCACCATGGGCGAGGTTCGCTGCACGGTCGAGGCAATAACCGAACGACGGCCGCTAATCATCACGATCGTCGTGAACGTCACGGCGTCCGCTGGCTCCACGATCCAGAGCCGCGCTCTGGTAGGGACGACGTCGAACGATCCGGACCTGGGAAACAACGTTTCGACGATGAACACGATGGTTATCGCAGCCGGGCCGAACGCCGACCTCTCGGTCGTCATCTCTGGAGCACCGGACCCGGTCATCTCAGGCCAGATCGTCGAGTACGAAGTGACAGTTCGCAACGATGGCCCGATGCCGTCGCGCGACACGACGGCGTTCTTCAGGATTCCGGACGGCGGCCGTTTCCGCGGCGCCTCGACTGACATGGGTCTCACCCAGACGCCGCCGATCGGCGCCACGGGACCGATCGCCTGGCGTCCGGGATTTCTCGCATCGGGCGCAGTGGCCACGCTGCACGTAGCCGTGCTCGCTTTCGAGAACGCGGGGACGCCGTTCAATGCAGGCGCGATGGTGATAGGCGGAGCCGCCGACCCGAACTTCGACAACAATGTCGCACAGTCGATGGCCCGTGTCCGCAGCGCGGGCACGGCGCTCGTCCAGTGGGATCCGCCCGACTCGGACGGTTCCGACGATCGGCCGGCGCCTCGGAACCTGCTCGTGTTGCCAACGAATGTAGCGATGAGCGGGAAGTCGGCGGCCGCCGGCAAGACGCTGGACGCCAACAGCGAAGTGCTGACCTACAACATCTACGTCGCGAGCACGCCAAACGTCGAGGCGACGGACGAGAACTTCTACACCTCGGTATCGGGCAACGAGACGACTACGACAGCACCGACGGCACCGGGGGGCTCGTTCTTTACCGTCACCGCGACCTACACCGACGGCGACAGCGATTCGGCCGATGCAGCGGGTACAGGTGACGACGCGGGTGCGACGATCACGAAGGTTAAGTTGAAGAACGGCAAGCTGACGTTGAAGGGATCGGGATTCACGGACGAGGTCGAAGTGCTTCTCGACGGCATTCCGTATTCGGACGCCGCGACGGTCAAGAAACAGAACACGAAGGCTATTCAGGGCGGCATGCTCGTGACCGGGCAGTCGTCCGCGGAGTACGTCGCGACCGGCACGAGTTTCGTGATCATCGTTCGCAACAGCGACGGCGGCGTCACGCTCGTGGAGTACGAACCGTAAGAGAGTTGACAGGATTGCAGGATTTTCAGGGTTTACAGGATCTGCCGTTTCTTCAATAGCAGTGTAGTTCCTGTCAATCCTGTAAATCCTGTAATCCTGTCAACTCTCCTCCCGGCTTGAAAAACGACCCTGAAGGCAGAGTGCGAGCCACCGCCACGGCCACGTGTCCCATCGTCCAGCGGGCGTTGATCTCCACGAGAGGTCGCAGGCCGCCCGTGTGCTCGAGCGCGTCGATCCCTGCCGGGCCGGCGTACCCCTCAGCCGCCAGACGCTGTCCCACCAGAGTCGCCACACGCGCGAGCTCGTGCGCTACTCCCGGCGCAACCGGGCGTCCAAGCCAGTAACCCTCGGCCGCGCCCGCGCGGTTCGTCTGCAGATCACTGAAACCGACGACCTCAACCTCGCCGTCGGGGTGGACAACGATGGGTACGCCGTACTCTCGAATCACGTCGTGCCACGGTTCCACGAGCAGTCGTTCGCCGTTCGCGAATCTGCGAGCCGCCCACTTTCCGGCGCGATCGTCGATCGCAGGTCCGCGTCCGAGCACGCGCTCGCGAGCCGCAAAGCCGAACGGGCTCTTCACGACCCATTTGTCGTCCTTGCGCGGACACGCTGTCCGAAGTACGCCGGCCAGCGAAGCCATGGAGTCCGTAACCGACGCGCCATCGACGCCGACACCGAGCTCGCGCTCGAGAGCGTGACTGAACAGTTTCGAGCTCACGCGCCGTACGACCTCGAACGGCGGGCCGTCGACCACGGCGCCGTGCATTACGCCCACGGTTGCGGCCGACGGCGTCCACCCCCACGGCTCGAGACTGCGTCCCGGAGAGTCTCCGCGCGCATCGCACGGCACTAGTTCGACGCCCCGCTCCGAGGCGCGTGAGACGAGCTCCGGCTCCCAGGGCAACTCGACTTCGAGCGCGTCTCCGGGGCGGGTCAACCACAGCAACTCAGGCGCGAGGCGGCGATTTCGCCGGGCGATCGTCGGGATCCGCCGGTACGGAGCAGGCCACACCGCGAGCTCCGCTTCGCAATCGGCGTTCATCACCCAGAGCCGCGGCGTCAACGAATTAACGGCCACCACGTCACAGGAGTCCCGGCGACGGGTTAGGCCGTCCTTCCGCGAACCGGGACGGACGAAGCGCGTACGCGTCGATGGAGTGCGGCGCGCCGTCTACGATCGCTTCAGCGACGAGCAGTCCCAGCGGCGCCGAGTGCATCACGCCGTGGCCCGACGACCCGTTCGCGAAATAGAAGTTCGGCGCTTCCTCGGTGGCCCCCAGTATCGCGTGCTTGTCAGGCGACATTTCGTACAGCCCTGCCCAGCAGGCGCCCGGGTCAACCTTGGCATCCCTCAGGCACGGCACGCGCTCGTGCGCCCGAGCGACGACGACGTCGAGCCAGGATGGATCGAAGGTCGTGTCGAACGGATCGTCCGACTCGTGGTCCATCGGCTGCACGAGCAGCACCCGATCGTCGCGAACACGAAGGTGAAATCCGTCGCCGGCGAAGATCGTCATCGGCATGTCGACCGGAAGACCTGCGTACGGCTCGGTGATAGCGACCTGCCGCTTTGCCGGCCAGACCGGCAGATCGATGTCCGCGAGCGCCGCGATTCGCGCCGCCCACGCGCCTGCCGCGTTCACGACGGCGCCGCAGGAGTGTGCGCCGCGCGACGTTCGGACGGACGTGATGCGTCCCGTGCCGTCGCGCTCGAATTCGAGCGGCTCCTCTCCGAAGCGGAATTCGACGCCGAGGCGGCGCGCGATCGCGACGTAGCCTTCCAGAATTCCGAGCGGCCGGATGAACCCGTCGGTGGGACAGAAGACGCCTCCGGAAAAAGAGCCGGGCTCGAGTGCCGGATTCAACCGCAGCGCTTCATCCACCGTGACCTCTACGGCCTCGACGAGTCCTAGCCGGTGCTGTAGCGCCTGCGCCTCCAGCAGCGACGCGAGCTCCGCCTCCGAGCGGGTCAGGAGCAGGTATCCGCAGGGCCGGTAGCCGGAATCCACACCGGTCAATTCCTCGAACGATCGCAGTGTCTCTCGGGCCATCAACGAAAGCCGGACGTTGATCTCGGTCGCAAACTGGGCGCGGTAGCCGCCTGTCGCGCGTCCGGTACTGCCCTCGCCGAATCCGCCGACCCGATCGATGACCGTCACTCGGCAGCCCCGCTCGGCCAGTCGCCAAGCCGCGCTCGCTCCGACGACACCGGCGCCGATGACTACTACGTCCGGGCAGCTCACGGAGTCGTATGCCCGGTGAACACGTGCTCGGGGTGACGGAATGCCTTGAATTCGAGCGCATTCCCGGACGGATCGGAGAAGAACATCGTCGCCTGCTCGCCGGGCTCGCCGGCGAAACGGCTGCGCGGCGTCACGACGAACTCGACGCCGGCTGCCTCGACTCGGGCCGCCATCGCGTGAAAGTCGTCCCACCCGACGATTGCCCCGAAGTGAGGCATTGGCACCGCAATGCCGTCGACCAGACCGCAGTTGCGAGTCTCCGGCATCCGGTCCGTCCGGTGGCACGAGATCTGATTGCCGAAGAAATCGAAATCGACCCAGTCGTCCGTGGAGCGGCCTTCGCCGCAGCCAAGCAGGTCGCCGTAGAACCGCCGGGCGTCTTCGAGATTCGTGACGAAATAGGAGTAATGGAACGCATCAGCCATGCGCGGCAGTCTGCATTGTGGCCTGCCGACTCGGCAAGGTCTGGAGCAATGCGCGAAGCGCTTCGGAGTGCGGCATGAAGCGCCGCTTTGGATTGCGCATCCAAAGCGGCGCTTCACGCCGCACTCGACCGCGGAGCGGTCGAAGGAAATAGC
>CAZQBW010000207.1:0-9555 GCA_964591515.1 uncultured Clostridia bacterium | reverse complement strand
CAGATCGCCCACTGGGCAGTCCGGCGAAGAGGTCGCGAGCACTCTGGTTCGCCGCCGTGACGCAACCCGAGCGGTCGACGACGACGAGGCCGGTCGGCATCTGGGCGATGACGCGCTCGGCGAATCTCTCGCTGCGGTCTGCGCGCTCGCGATCCCGCTGGCTGCGACGCTCGAGCTCCTTTCCCTTGTGCTGGAGCTCGCCAATGACCGTTTGAAACGTCTCGACCACGAAGTCCGCCTCGCGCGACGGCGCGTCGCCCGCGCCTCCGCTCGCAATCGCGTCCCGCCGAGCAGCCGGTGAATGTCGGCCTATCCTCCAGACGAGAAACAGGATGCCGGCGACAACCACGATGAGCGTCAACGACTGGTACGCCACGAATGTGTCGGCCCACGGGGTCAGCGGACGCCGATCGTGGACCACGAGCATCCATCGGTCTCCACGGAGCGACACGTACCGCGTGCCCACCGTCCTTTCTGCAAACGTCGAGTCCAGCCTGGGCGGGACAACCGACTGATCGAGCTTCATCTCGCGAGGAAGCTGCTCGTCGAGCCGTTCGAATCCCGGACTCGTTGCGTGGAAGAGAAGGTGTCCGGGAGCCTCGTAGACACCAACGGCCACTGAGCCCTTTACCGGATCGTCTTCGATGATGTCTACGATTCCGTCCGTCCCGACCATGCCTCCGAGGATCGCCGAGAGCCGCGCGTCCGAGAGCCCGCCATCAACCGCTTCGACACGACGGGCAATCAACTGCGCATCGGCACGTTCGCCGGCATCGCGAGCTTCTTCCGACCGCGTCCGGAGCGCCGCATCGACTCCAACGGCAAGCGCGAATGCGACCAGCACGCCCACGGCGACGAGCGCCGCGATACCGGCCCGCATTCCGCCGTTGTCGCTTCGAGACACTACGGTTGAGCTCCATTCCGACCATGCCGGCGATGCGCCAGCAGGTTCTGACTTCGCACGACAGCGCCCTACTGCATCAGCCCGAAGTACCAGGTCAGCAGCCGCGACCCGACGAGAAGCGATACGACCGCGCCGATGCCCAGGAAGACTCCGAACGGCACCTGGAACTCGTCGATCCGGCGACCGCGGGCGGCCACGACTCCGACTACGGATCCGACTACCGACGCGAGAAGGATGGTAAGCAGCGTCAGTTCCCAGCCGAGGTAGGCGCCGACGAAGCACATCATGCTCACGTCGCCGAGACCCATGCCTTCACGCTTGCGCACTATCTCGTAGGCGACGCCGAGCACGAAGAGCAGTCCTCCACCGAGCGTCGCTCCCGCGGCGGCATTGACGAGCGACGCGTACCATTCGGGACTCGTTCCGAGACCGAGAATGAATCCGCCTCCGCCGATCCTTTGACTCATCCCGACGAGCTTCGGGACGAAGAGACTCGAGACGAGTGCCAACGCCAGACCCGGAACCGTGATGACGCTCGGCAGGAGCCGCACGTCCGCGTCGATGAAAACGAGCGGTATCACCATCGCTATGAACACCGCGTCGAACACCAGCTTTAGCGACGGCCCGTCGATGACGCAGGCGAGTGCGAAGAGGACTCCAGTCAGCAGCTCCACGGCGGGATAGCGGATCGAGTACGGCTCCCGGCACGATCGACACTTCCCGCCGAGCACCAGGTAGCTGACGACGGGGATGTTGTCGTAGGGCCGTACCGGCGCGTTGCACGATCCACAGTGGCTGCCCGGAAAGACGATCGACTCGCCGCGCGGCCAGCGGTAGATCACGACATTCAGGAAGCTGCCGATGACAAGGCCAACGAGCGCGGAGATGCCAATCCACACGGCCAGCGGCACGTCGCTAAGTAGCATGGCGGCAAGAATACCCGGCGGCTTCTGCGCGTCAAAGCACGGCCGGCTCAGGAAGCTGACGGTTGACACTCCCCCATGCCGCGGCTAGACTCCGGCCGATTGCACCGGCCGTTCTCGGGAAGCAACTTCCCGCTCGATTTCCCCAACATTTCCACGAACTCACGACTGAGGAGGAACGCTCGTCATGCAGAATCCACCAGGATCGTATCCACCGCCCCAGCCGGGTTACCAGCCGGGAGGCTTTCAGTCACCGGGCGGTTACCCTGGCGGTCCGTCGCCCACCGGGAAGACCCAGACGCTTGGCCTGGACTACAACATCGCGGCGGGGCTGTGCTACCTCCCGATCTGCGCGATCAACCTGATCTCCTCGATTCTGTGGATCGCCACGGAGCCAAAGACGAACAAACTCGTTCGACTGCACGCGTTTCAGTCGTTGTTCCTCGGCATCACGTCCTTCGTGGGAGCCATCGGCATAATGATCGTCTCGTTCGTGTTCCAGTTGATCGCCGCCGCGGCGGACAGTGGAGCACTTGCCCTGGTCATCGGGTTGATCTTCCTCGTCGTGTGGGCCGTGTTCGGTCTATTCATCCTCGTGATGGTCATCATGGGACTCATCAAGGGATTCGGCGGCCAATACTGGAAGATGCCGATCATCGGCAACCTGGCAGAGAAGTTCGCGTAGGAGACCCGGGTCGCTACGAGTTCTTCGCGACAATGTCCTCGAGGATGTTCGCGACGTCTTCGCAGCGATCGATTCCGGATTCGATCCGGTCGTAGAGCTCCTTCAGCCGAATGACGCGGATGGCATCGGGCGCTCCGGCAAAGAGCGCCCGCATTGCCGAACGGTACTGATCGTCGGCCGTGGACTCGAGTTTGTGCACCGTCGCGCAGTGCTCGCGGATGCCGTCCCGATTGTTCAGGTGCTCGACTGCCGCAGCGAGCTCGCGGGCACACGCGAGCAGACTGTCCGAGAGCGCCTGCAGGTGCTCGTTGGTCTCGTCGAGACCCGAAGCATCCGCAAAGCTCGCCGCCACGTAAGCGTCGTCGAGCACGTCGTCCAGCTCCGTCGCAAGCGCCTGGATATCCTCTCGATCGATTGGCGTCACGAGCGAACGCTGGAGACGCATCATGATGTTGCGCGTCGCGTCATCGCCTCGACGCTCGACTTCCTTGATCGACTCTACCAGTACCCCGCGATCGGCGCCTTCGGCGAAGAAGCGGGTCAGCAGCTCACAACCCTCGGCGACGCTGCGCACGAGACTGTCGAAGAGCTCGTAGTACTGCTCCTCCTTCGGAAGTATCCGGAAGACCCGGTCGACGCGCTTGAGATCCATGGCGGCCATTCTAGCCGAGGTCGCCAACTCGGACCAGCGAGTGGCCGGCGGCTTCGACAGGTTTGGCGGCGGTGGTACACTGCGCGCGCTTTGGGACTCAAAAAGACCGACTGGATCTTCGTTCTCGTGGCCGGCGGCGTCATTGCGGCGCTCGTCGTGCTTTCCATGATGGGTCGTGATGCGAAGCCGGTGTCGGCGAGGTCCGAGCACGCCGGCATCACGACCGAGACTCCGCGCGTCGATTGCCTCGTCTGTCACGATCCGACGGTCGAGGGCGTCGCCGCGCCGCTCAAGCCGACTCATCCGCATGTCTGGAAAAAGGAGCAGGTCACGTGCACGACCTGCCACAAGGTTCCGGACGGCGGGATTGCGGTGCCGGCCGTGCGACCACCGGGCTAGGATTGCGGACTTGGTGTGCTCTGTGACGTTGTGCTCTCTGTATGCCAACGGCAATGGCGTTGCCATACGGAGAGCACAGAGGCACTGAGAACACAGAGGACGGCATGCGCCGTCGAGCTTGCTATACTCCCCGACCGTGGCACACCTGATCGACATTCCGGATACCTCATTCGTCACGCTGCGACGCAGCGGCGTGCAGGTCACGTCCGTGGAGCCCGACTCCGTGGCAGAAGCAATGGGACTCGAAGCCGGTGACCGGCTGCTGCGGGTCAACGAGCACCGCCTCCGCGACGTCCTCGACTGGCGGTTTCACGCCGGCGGCGAGACCGAATTGACCGTCGCCGTCGAGAAACACACCGGCGAGCTCTGGGAGCTCGACGTCGAAATCGACGAAGGCGACGACTGGGGACTCGAGTTCGAGACGATGATGCCGCGACAGTGCGCAAACGACTGCATCTTCTGCTTCATCAAGCAGAATCCGGAGGGCTCGCGCCGCTCGCTGTTCATCAAGGACGAGGACATCCGGCTGTCGTTCCTGCACGGCAACTACACGACAATGACGAACCTCACGGAGCGAGAGTTCCAGCGCATAGTCGAGCAGCGCCTTTCGCCTCAGTACGTCTCGGTCCACGCGACGGATCCCGAGCTTCGGAGGTACATGCTCGGCCGGCAGCGGCCGGACGACATCGTCGCGACCATTCGCCGCCTGACCGGCGAAGGCATCGAGGTCCACGCGCAGATCGTCCTCTGTCCGACGATCAATGACGGCGCGGCGCTCGAGCGCACCGTTCGCGACCTCGCCGGCCTCTATCCGGGAGTCGCCTCGGCTGCGATCGTGCCGCTCGGATTCAGTCAGATTCACACCGACAAGGACAAGCTCACGTCGGCGACCGACGCCTGGTGCGGCGAGATAATCGACCAGGTCCGACCCTGGCAGCGAGCGTTTCGCCGCGACATCGGATCCACGTTCGCGTTCCTCGGCGACGAGTTCTATATCCGGTCCGGCCGTCCGCTGCCGTCCGCTCGCCACTACGGTGAATACCCGCAGATCGAGGACGGCGTCGGCATGGTCCGGAGATTCGTCCGTCAGATCGAAGGCACTCTCGGACACGCCGAGCCGTTGCCGCCGCACCTCAGGAACGGGACGCTCGCCACGGGACGGCTCTTTCACGAGACCCTTGCCCGAACAGTCGAGAGCATCAACGAGACGCTCGGCGGATCGCTCTCGACGCTTGCCGTGACGAACAGGTACTTCGGTGAGGAGATAACAGTCGCGGGCTTGCTGACCGGAAGGTGTTTCTCGTCGATCCGTCCGCTCCTCCGTGGTGACTTTCTCGTGATTCCCGCCGACTCGCTCCGCAGCCACGACAGGGTGTTTCTCGACGGAATGAGCCACGGCGATCTCGAGCGGGAACTTGGCATGCCCGTCTACGACAGTGAGTCGTTCTTCGCGGAAGCCGGCCTCGGCGACCCGGCTGAAACGTACGTTCCCTCTCAGATGTATCCACAGTGGTAGGTGATTCTCCCGACGAGGAGTGAGGCGAGGCTGGACGACCCCGCCGAGTAGTCGATCCGCAACAGTCCTGCGGCCCCAATCGATGGCAACCACGGTCCCGATTCTCGAGCCACTTTCGACCGGCGACATCATCGACCGGTCGGTCGGAATCTATCGGCGCCACTTCCGGGCCCTGCTGGCGACGGTGACCCTGCCGTTTCTCGTGGGCGTTCTTGGCTGGCTGCTGATCGAATTCGGCCAGTCGATGATGGTGCGAAAGGGACAGGACGAGCCGGTCTTCTCGGCGTTCGCAGTCATCCTGTCCCTGGTCGGAATCGCGCTCTACTTCGCGTACGCATACATGATGGTGCTGGCAGTCGCGGGACTCTCGAGGTCGGTCGGCGACTACATCATGCTCGGAACGCCGATCACGTTTCGGGCGTCGGTGCTGTCGATTCGATCGCGGCTCGGGACGCTTACCCTGGCGAGCCTTTACCTGCTGGCCGCGGGAATCCTAATCTCCATCGTCTTCACCACCATCTTCGTGATGGCGATCTTCGTCGTGGCGCTCGTCGTGGGAGCCCTGGCGGCCTTGAACCTGCCGCCTGTAGTCGCTGGCGTGATCAGCGTCATCGTCGTATTCGTGGCAATGGCTGCTGTCGGCCTCTTCGTCGTGCCGTTCATTCTGTCGTTCGTGATCTTCGTGCCGCAGGCAATCATGATCGAAGGGTGCTCGGCATCGACGGCGCTCTCGCGCGCGATGTCGCTCGGCAAGCACTGCTGGAAGACGGTTCTGGGCATACTCGTTTTCAGCTACTGCACGAGCTTTTCGATCGCCGCGGCGGTGTTCATACCGATCGGACTGCTCCTGTGGCTCGGAAACCTGCTCGACTTCGATCTCGACACGTTCAACGCGATCAACGGCGGCGTCAGTCAGTTCTCGTCGTTCCTCGTCGTGCCGGTGTGGGCGATCTCGTACACGCTGCTCTACTTCGACAGTCGCGTGCGAAAGGAAGGCTACGACGTGGATCTGCTCGCCCGGCGGCTCCCCCAGCCGCCTCCAACGCGGGGCATCCCCCGCGCCCCGAGGCCGAATCAGCAGCCGAGTCCGTTCATGCCGCAGCAGGCAACGGGAATGTTCCCGCCGACAGCTCAGCCTTTCGGCCGGCTCGCCACCCCGAACCGTTACGAGCTCGACGATTCGCCGCCATACGATCCAATGGGATCTCCACCGGCGACCAGCACCTATGACAGTGCGTCGCCCGACCGATTGTCGTCGGGCGCGGCGTCTGCACCGCCATCGCCTTACCTCGGCGTCGTTGCCAGCACGCCACCCTCGTTCGGAGCATCGGCGCCACGCCCGAAATTCTCGGAGGACGGCCGCTGTCTGCGGTGCGGCCGCGTCAACATGTTCGCAAGCCCGAACTGCCCGAGTTGTGGATGGTGACGGATTCGTGATCAATCCTCTTCCAGGTTCCGCCAGTCACTTCCTCCGACGGCGATCGGTGCGATTCGACAGTGCCGTACGCGCCGGACTGCTCGTACTCGCAATGACGCTCGCGGCGGTCGACGCTGCTGCGGCTCCGCTCGACGACTACCACCGGCGGGTGGACGAAGCCATCGAGCTCGTCGCTCAGTTCCAGTCGACTGACGAGTACACGGCGCCGATACCGCTTTCTTCCCAGCTCGAACCGCTTCGCACCCTCCTGCCCACGACCGAGTCCGTCGAGGTCGAAGGCCGGTCCATCGTTGTCGACAACTCGTGGGTGCCTCGTGCCCTCGACCGATACGCCGTGCTCGAGAGCCTCGATGACCGAATCGATGCCGTCGGCCGGATCGCCCTGATGCTCGACGAGATCGATCGCCACATCCTCGAGCTCGAAGGCTCGCCGCGTCACGCCACGGCGCAGGATCGGCAGCAGCTCGATGAGATCCTCAAGCGCCCGGAATTTCAGGAGCGCGGTGAGAACCCTGTTTCGGCGTTCATTCGCGAAACCAGGGACCAGTTGCTGAAGTGGCTCTCGGACCTGCTCAAACCTCTCTTCGGCGGAGCCACCGGCGAAGGCCTCGGATTCGGACTCCGTATCCTGATCATCCTCGGAGCGGGTCTCGCCCTGGCGCTCCTCGGTCGCGCCGTCTGGCAGGCAGTGGGACGTCGACGAAGCGCGGCAGTCCGTGGCAAGAAGGTCATTTTCGGGGAGGAGATCGACGAGTCCACGACGGCAAGCGACCTTGCGGCGCAGGCGCGGGCTCTCGCCGGCAAGGGGGACTATCGCGGTGCCGTTCGGCGACTGTTCGTCGCACTGATCTATCAGCTCGACGAGCGCGAGCTCGTGCGGCTGCGTCCGCAGGCCACGAATCGCGAGTATCTCGCGCTCGTGAGACGGTTCGACCGGCTGCATCCCATAATGTCGACGCTGACGGACACTTTCGAGCGGGTGTGGTACGGCGAAGCGGCGGTCGACCGCGGAGCCTACGACGCATTCGAATCAATGCACCGCGAAGCGTCGGGCATCGTCTCGGCGACCCCTTCCCAGGCTGCCACTAAGTAGCCTGACTCGGTGCCGGGACGGCCGCAATGGCCGCGAAGTGCCCGCATTGACGCCGTTTGCCGGGGTAGGGTCTACTTGCGCCGATGACCGTGAACGACAGTGAAGCAGTGCGGCTCGCGATCGACCGTGCCCGCCTCGTTCTCGAGGTCGAAGCGGCCGCGATTCGCGACCTCATCGATCGGATTGACGGGTCGTTCTCGGCCGCAGTCGAGGCGATCGCTGGTTGCAGCGGCCGCATCTTCACGAGCGGCATCGGAAAGTCCGGCATAATCTGCCAGAAGATCGCGTCGACGCTCTCGTCGACCGGCACTCCGTCGATGTTCATGCACCCGGTCGAAGCCATTCACGGCGACCTCGGCATGCTGGTCGCGGGTGATGCGATGATCGTGCTCTCGAGCAGCGGTGAAACGGAGGAGTTGCTGCGGCTCGTTCCGGTCGTGAAGCGGCTCGGCGCGCCGCTGATAGGCATCGTCGGGCGCACCGACTCTTCGCTCGCACGCGAGTGCGACATCGTGCTCGACGTCTCGATTCGCGAGGAGGCCTGTCCGCTCGGGCTTGCACCGACTGCCTCGACTACTGCCGCCCTGGCGATGGGCGACGCTCTCGCGATGGCGCTCATCGAGCGACGTGGATTCTCGGCCGAACAGTTCGCGGAGCGTCACCCGGGAGGCAATCTCGGCAAGCGCTTTCTGCGTGTCCGTGAGCTCATGCACGGCGGAGTCCGGCTGCCTCGCGTTGCGGTCGACGCTACCGTGCACGACGCGATCTTCGAGATGACTTCGAAGGGATTCGGAGCGACAACCGTCGTCGACGCCGATGGGAGACTGGCCGGGATCGTGACGGACGGCGATCTGCGGCGGCTGCTCGCCACGCATCCGGCGGACGCGTTGGCGACGCTCGTGGAAGCGGCGATGACTCGCAACCCGCTGACGATCGACGGCGACGAACTGGCCGCGGCGGCGCTCGAAGTGATGGAACGGCGGCACGTGACGTCGCTGCTCGTCGTGGACGAGGAGCGACGCCCGACGGGGCTGCTGCATATCCACGATCTCTGGCGAACGCAGCTGTTTTAATGAAGAACTGACAGGCTTTGAATCCTGTCAATCCTGCTCACGAGCGTTTCAAGCTCGTCGTCGAAGTACAGCTCGGGCAGCGCGCCTTCGTACCGCCGGCCTCGAGCAATCGCCATCAATCGCCCCTCGACAACACCCGCATCCGACGGCCTCGAGCTCCCGAACACGAGGATCGCATCGGCTTTCGACAGGACGGCAACCGTGGACGACTTTATCTCCGCCTGGTCCGCCGTCGCGCACACGATCGAGAGATCCGCACCAATCGACGCGATCACCGACGTCCCCTCGACGATCACTCCCGCCGCGTCTGGCGAGACACGCTCGAGCGCCATGGCCACGCCTTCGTCGACGGCCGCCTTTGTCGCGATCACCCAGTGCACGTTGGCCGCCCCGGCTTCCCAGTATCGGCCTGTGTCCTTGCCCGCGGAAAAGTTCTCGTCGCGGCCCGACCGCACCGCGGGCGCATCCTCGAGTAGATGGCTTACACAGCACGCATGCGGGTCCTTTCCGCACGACCGGTAGTGGCCCTTCGTTACCTTGATCGCTTCCCAGCCCGGAAGCGCGCCGAGCAGACGGCAGACCGTCGTCGTCTTTCCGCAGTTCGACGAGAATCCGCCAACGGCAATGATGCGAGGTCGGGTCTTCACGCCGCTGAGCATAGCCCCTTCCGCTTCCAACCTGCACCCTTCAGCGGTCGATCGCTATCCGTTGCCGCCGGGCTCGGTTGAAGACGAGGGCTCCGATTCGGCAAATCCTTCGAACAGGTCGTCGAACCCAAGTTGCGGACTGACGTAGCCGTCGTGCGCGTCACCGTGCACTCCGATTCTGTCATTCGCCTTCGCCAGCACCCGCCGGACCTCCTTCAGGTTGAA
>CAZQBW010000206.1:0-9624 GCA_964591515.1 uncultured Clostridia bacterium | reverse complement strand
AACGTGCGCGAGTTGCGCAACGCGATCGAACGAGCCGTCGTGCTCGCCGGTGGCGACACGCTCACGGTGGACGATCTACCGGCCGAGCTGGCTTCGGATTCCGGGCGTCCCGCGATTGCGGCAGCGATCGACGGCGATCTGATGGCAATTCCGTTCATCGACGACTTCAAGGAGGCGCGCAAGGAGTTCGAGCGCGCATACATCGAGCGGCGACTGGCGGAGACCGGCGGCAACGTCACGCGTGCGGCGGAACTGCTCGAGATGCACCGTCAGAGCCTGCAGCACAAACTTCGCGAGCTCGGCATCCGCAAGAAGTACAGCGTCGAGTAGGCGACGCGTCTCGGTGCAATTTGTGATTCTGCGCGCTCCGTATTCCGAAGGGAAATCTGTTGGAGTTCAGAGCACACAGAGTCACGGAGATCACAAAGAAGTTCCGCAGCTCCGGTTCAGGTGGCGCTGGCCGAATCCGAAGCCGCCGATGAGTCGTCGACGCCCACGACTTCCCGCATGAAGAAGTCCTCGAGCGAGCTCTTGGTCTGATTGACCGAGATGAGGCGGCCGCCGAGTGCCCGGGCGCGCGCCAGCGCCGCGTCGACGGCCGACTCGTCGGTGACCTGAATCTGCGCGCCGCCCGGCGACCTGGAGATGACGAGTCCTTCTGCCTGCAGCTGGCTCACGGCGTCGTCGGACAGTCCCGTGACGACGATCTCGAGTTGTCCCCCGCGGCGACCAAGAATGTCGGCGAGCCTGCCCTTCTCGACAAGCCGACCCCGGTTGAGGATGGCGACTTCGTCACAGAGCGCTTCGACGTCCGAGAGGATGTGCGACGAGAAGAAGACGGTCTTTCCGGAGTCGCGCAATTCGAGAATCAGGTCGCGCACGTGGCGGCGGCCGATCGGATCGAGACCGGACATCGGCTCGTCGAGAAACACGACTTCGGGATCGTTGACGATCGCCTGCGCGAGCCCGGCACGCTGGAGCATGCCCTTCGAGAACTTCCGAAGCTGACGATCGAACGCGGATTCGTCGAGTCCGACGCGTGCGAGCACTTCCGGGATTCGGGCGGAGAGCGTCCGGTCATCAATGCCGCCCAGCCGCCCGAAATAGTGCATGAGCTCGCGGGCGGTCAGGTAATCGTAGAAGTAGGCCTGTTCAGGGAGATACCCGATTCGCGAGTGCATCGCGACATTCGAGATCGGTTCACCGAGGATGCGCGCCGATCCGGAGGTGGGTCTAAGCAAACCCATCAGCAACTTGAGCGTCGTCGTCTTTCCGGCGCCATTCGGGCCAAGGAATCCGAAGATAAGTCCTTTCGGAACCTCGAGGCTGAGGCCGTCGAGCGCGCGGACCGGTTTCTTCTTCAGGAAGCCAACCTCGAAGTCCTTTGTCAGTCCGGATATCTCGATTGCGTAAGTCATGTCGATGACGGGCGGCCCGTGCGGCGGGCCAGACATCGCGCAGCTGCGCGGAGAAAAAGTGCTCGCAGGGCCGGGTCACCGATCGCGGCGACGTCGGGCTCGAGTAACTGCTCGCAAATTTGAGCGCCGGGAATCGAGACCGTCCGAGGAACGTCGTTCGCCGCCCTGGCGACGGACTGGGCGTCCAGTCGATGCGCTATTCGTGAAACGACGGTCGATCCGAGAGCGCCGTTGATCTTGAACAGGAACTGCGGCGACAGCCTCTCGAGCTGCGTCCGCCACGTTTCGTCTATGGCCGCCACGTAAAGCGTTCGCCCGTCGAACCCGACGGGTGTCGCCCCACGACGTGTCGCCGGTCCAACAGCGTTCGCCCACGCGGCGAAGACGGCCATCTCGATCGCCTGGGGCGAGTCGGGCACTTCGCGAACGATTCTCGGAAGCAATCGAGAGACGGAGTTCACAGTCGATCTCGAGAACGCGTCACCGCGCCGATTCCGTTCGTGGGAATGACGCGGTGACGGTTACAGGTCTTGGCCATTGTTACGTTACAGGCGGTGCATCAATGCGAATGCGCCGGGGCGGCGGCTGCGGCCGGCGGTTGTTTCGTGAACGCGGCGCGTGCGTCCGTCACGACCTTCGCAGCGACAGGATCGTCGGGAAGGGCATTGTCGAGCGGAACGTCCCGGTGAATGTAACTTGTGATCGCCGCGTCCTTCGCGTCTGCGGCGCGGTAGAGCCTGAACTCGCCGAGCCATTTCGTCTGGTTCGCGACGTATCCGACGACCGCATCACCGGCCTCGTCGACGGCGTTGAAGAGCGGCAGCTGATGCGCGGCCATCACGATGTCGATGCCTGTCGTCTGGGCTCCGATCTTCTTGGCGTCTTCCCGGGTCGCGTAGGCGAGCACCACGATGAGGTCGACCTTCTTGCGCAGATCCGGGAGCATCGTCTTGAGCGTCTCGATCGGATCGAGGATCTTGTAGCCGGATACCACGCTTCCCGGAGCTCCCTGCAGTTCGTTCACGCCAATGACAGCGACTTTGAGAGGCTTGGGCCCAAGCCGTTTACTGCGCAGCTCCTCGATGACATAAGGCTTGAACGCCACGACGTCGGGTGTCGCGGGGACGACGTTTGCCGAGATGACGCGATTAAGGAAGGGGAACCGCTTGAGGCTGTCCGCGTGTGCCGACTTCTTCATGAGCTCGGCGAGATACGGCAGGTCGCGATGCGAGACGTTCGCTGCCCCGAACTTGAACTGGTCGAACGACTTGAGAACCCACTCGTTCTTGATGCGAGCCTCCGCAGCCATTGCCGGAAGCGTCAGATCGTCGGACAGGAAATTGCCCGCATCGACCTGAAGGACCGCGATCGAATCCTCGGCCTGACTCAGAAGTGCCTTTTCGTAGCTGACGCGCCGCGCCAGACCCCCCATGGGATGGCTCGGTCAGCCACACGTCTCGAGACTGCCGTGCAAGTCTCCACTGAACTGGATCGAGACCGCATAGCCGTCGTCGGTTCCGACGCGTTCAGCCAGGGCCTTCGGATTCACACCACCGGGTTGGCCGCCCAGTTGCGCGCTCACCGGCGTTGTGCTAATCCATGCTCCTGCGAGGAGAATCGCAAGTGTCAGGTTGACGGTAGTTTGCAGCGTTCTTCGCACGCGATGAACTCCTTTGGCGACCGGCGTGAAGTGACGTCCCTGCCTTCCGGCGCTGCAGGTCAAAGTCGGAATGAAAATCTTGCCGTGCCGGGGCTGACCCGGCAAATATACCGTAGGGTAAACGCGAGCGACAAGAAAGGCGATGTCCGAGCCGAACACACGGTTCATCCTGGCTTCTGCGTCGCCTCGCCGTGTCGAGATTCTCAGGACGCTCGGTCTCGACTTTGCAGTCCGGGCTTCGGAAGTCGACGAGCGACTGATTCAGGGAGAGTCGCCCCAGCACTACGTGATGCGAGCGGCAACTGCAAAGGCCGAAGCGGTCGCGAGGCACGTTAAGACCGGTATCGTCATTGCAGCTGACACCGAGGTAGTCATCGACGGACTTCCGCTCGGAAAGCCGGAAGACGAGGAGGACGCCGCAAGAATGCTCAAGGCGATAAGCGGTCGATGGCACGCCGTGATGACGGGCGTCGCCGTCGTCGACGTCGAGTCAGGTCGAAGTGCAGTTGACCACGAGAAGACGCTCGTCAGGTTCCGGGATCTGTCGGAGTCCGAGATTCATGCCTACATCGCGTCCGGGGAACCGTCCGACAAGGCCGGCGCATACGCCATTCAGGGTCGAGGAATGCTCTTCGTGACAGAGATCGCAGGAAACTACCAGAATGTAGTCGGACTGCCGGTCCCGCTGCTCGAGAGGTTGGTCCGGCAGATCGGCGCTCACCTGTATCCGGAGTAGAGCCAGGACAATGGCCTTCACATACGACATCGAGCTGTTTCACCCAACCGCGCTTCCCGGCGCGGGCGCCCAGACCGAGTCGCTCGGCTCCTGCAAGATCATCACCCGGAACGTCTTCGTGACGGTGACGGAGCACAACGGAGATGCGCATCTGGTGCTGCTCGACGAGTTGACGGAACTCGATCGGACTCAGCCGCGCTACACGACGATTATCGGGAAGACCTTCTATCCCAGGCGGGTCGACCTTCCCAACAAGATCTTCGTCGAGACGGCGTCTGGCCACGCAAGAGCCGTCAACGGTGACCAGATTGCCAGGATCCATCGGCACGGCGGCGAGGCGCAGGGGTCGGGAAGGCTTTCGCGGCCGTGACTAGCACCGAGCCACTGACCGGGGCAAAAACTGAGGTCACTAGAGGATGTGGCCCATCTTCTCGCGCTTGGTCCGCAGATAGTTAGCGAACGACTCGTACTGCTGTATCTCGAGCTCGAGCCGGTCTACGACGTGAAGCCCGGCTTTCTCGAGCGCCGCGATCTTCTGCGGATTGTTCGACATGACGATGACCTTGCAGAGCCCGAGGTCGAACAGGATTTCGGCGCATTGCTGATAGGTCCGCTGGTCTGCCGCGAAGCCGAGCGAGAGATTGGCTTCGACAGTATCCTGTCCCTGTTCCTGGAGAGCGTAGGCGCGGATCTTGTTGAGGATTCCGATCCCGCGACCTTCCTGCTGCTGATAGACGATCACTCCCCGTCCAGCTTCTTCAACCAGCTCGAGAGCACGGGTGAGCTGCTGGCCGCAGTCGCAGCGCAGCGAGTGAAACACGTCGCCGGTCAGACATTGCGAGTGGATTCGTACGAGTGTCGGTTCGTCCGCACCGAGATCACCCTTGGCCACGGCAACGAATTCCTCGTCACTCGTGAGGCTCCGATAGCCGATGATCCGGAACTCACCGTGCTCGGTGGGTAGCGTCGCTTCGGCGACGCGCTCGACGGTGAGCGCGCCCTGCGAAGGCCTGCACTCGGGCTCGGCCGGCACTTTTGCCGAGCAGCTCTTTGTGGCTTCGTCTGTCTTGTCCATTTCCATGTGAAAGCTGCAAATTCTAGTTTCCGCGAGACTTGTGCGTCAAGGAGGCCCTATTGCCCGCTTAGCGACTGGCAGTCTATGATACGGCAGTTTCTGGAGACGCAACTTTGGACGACAACCAAACCGTCAAGCTCGACAAGGTGGGCTCCGGTCCGAACTCGGCGAAACAGCCTGCGTTGATCGTTCTGCAGGGCGAAAGTCTCGGATCGACCATCACTCTCGGCGGTCAGATGTTTACGATCGGCCGGGGTGGCGACTGCGAGTTGCGAATCGACGACAACCTGGCTTCTCGGGCGCACGCGAGGCTCGAGTCGGCTGCGGGGGGGCAGCTCTACTGCATCGTGGACCTCGGCTCGACGAACGGCACCTTTGTCAACGGACAGCTCGTTGAGGACCCTTACGTGTTGCGCGACGGCGACAAGATCAGGGTTGGTAGGCACGTCTTCAAGTTCGCGCTGCTCGATGCCGACGAGTCGGAGTTCCAGGAACGCATCCAGCAGATGATCATCAGGGACGACCTGACGAACCTGCTGACCCAGCGGAGCTTTGTCGTCGAGCTCGAGAGACAGCTCGCGCGCCGAAGCGAACAGGCCGACCGGGGACAGATCTCGATCCTGATGATGGACCTCGATCACTTCAAGAACGTCAATGACACATACGGCCACGTGGTCGGCAGCCAGACGATCAAGCAGGTCGGCGAGATCATCGAAGCGAGTCTGCGGAAGTCCGACGTGGCGGCGCGATACGGTGGCGAGGAGTACGTCGCGTATCTGACCGACATTCCGACGTCGAGCGCCCTGCTCATTGCGGAGCGGATCCGCGAGGCGATCGAGCGGCACGAGATCAACGTATCGAGAAAGGGCTCGCACGTGCGTCTTTCCGTGACCATCAGCATCGGGATCTCGACGTACCCGGTTCACGGCGACGATCCGATCGATCTGATCGAAAAGGCGGACCTGGCGCTGTATCGGGCGAAGACGTCCGGACGCAATCGCGTCGTGGAGTTCGATCCTTCGCGCGACCGATTCGACGACGCCGGGTATCAACGGCTCGACCTTCGATCGATGAGTCGCGACGCAGATTCGAAGGCGTGAACGTGTCGTCGCTGGAACTTAAGGTGCGTGCGAGCGTTTCGGCGTGCGGCCGGCGGCGATGCAGCCTGCCTGGCCTCTGGTCAGGGTTCAATCAGCCGGTGTATCGTCAAAGTTTGCATGAGAATCGATCTTAATCTCTCTCGCGAGCCATTTCGCAACCGGACGGCCTTCTGGCTGGTCGTAAGTAGCGCCTATGCCCTCGTGCTCATCACACTCGTCGTGGTGCTCGCGCGTGCAGGAGCCGTCGGGGCCGATACCGCGGCGCTGAACGATGAGGTAGCGAAGCAGGCGGCGGTCATCACGGACCTCGAGGCCAGGATCGCCGAGATGAAGGCAGCACAGAGCCGGGCCCTGTTCACAGACGCGGATCGGCGCGCACTCGACGAAGCGCGCGGGCTTCTCGAGCGCAAGTCGGTGGGCTGGACCCGGTTGCTCGGCGACCTCGAGCCGTACGTTCCCGTCCGGTCGAAGCTCAACAGCATTGCGATCGTCGGATTCGAGGGCTCTGGATCGTCGCTTGTAGTGCGATTGCAGCTTACCGGGACTGGCCGCGACATCGACCAGATGACGACTTTCCTTGCGCGGCTCGACGGCTCGGGAGGCAAGTTCGCGGCGGAACCAGTCGAGAACGGACCGGTTTCCGACAGTGGCGACTTTACGTTTACGATCGACGTCAAGTACCGGCCGTCGGTGACGGCGGATGGCATGGCCATGGCCGTCAGCAGTGAGGGTGAGCGAACCGATGGCTGAATTGTCGACAGGTCCGAATCCGACGACGTCGGCACAGAGGCAGACGGCCTCGGCGACGAGGCTGAGGTCGCTGGCGCGGTCCGGCTTCAACGTGCGCTCCTTCGTCAAGAACATAACTGCCATCGAGATTGCTGCAGTTGCGGGCGTGGTCGTTCTCGTTGCCGCCGTATTTGTTATCTACTTCGGGTTGATCCTTCCGGATCAGGTGAAACGGATCCAGTTGTCGAGCGAGGTCGCTGCGAACCGGACGAAGATCGAGGAGCTGAGTGCGCAGGCGGGGGACCCGGCATCGGTGACCCGGGCCTACCAGGAAGTGCACGAGAGCCTCGACGCCTTCCGCGGACAGACACTTCAGCCCCGAACTGCCGGCCGGCTGCAGATCATAAACCTCGTGAACGACCTGACCCGGCAGACCAACGTAGTGCTCGACGGTCCGATCGGATTCGACACACGCAATCCGCTTGCCGAGGAGGCGTCGGCAGGAGACGGTAAGAAGTCGAAGCGCAAGTCGAGAAATTCAGAGGACGAGATTAGCAGCTATCCGTCGCTGAGCATGACGATGACCATCTCTGGAAGCTATTCGCAGATCCGGGCGTTCCTGGCGAAGTTCGAGACGAGCCGCCAGTTCGCGATCATCGAGTCAGTGTCCATCTCGTCCCAGGAGGCCGGGGATTCGGAGAGCCCGCGTTCGGGACGCGGCGCAACCGCGCGCGGCGATTCCGGGGCCATCACGCTCGACGTCTCGATGACGGCGTATTTCCAGCCTGACGGGCCGGGCTCGGTGCCGACTGCTACGGTCGGATTGGAAACCGGGGCGCGTTAGGAGCAATCGATGACAACCCCGAAAGTCACAAAGCAGGCGATGTCGGCCGATCGGAAGAAGATGATTGCTCTAGGGAGCCTGATCGGGTTTCTGCTCATCGTCGTGGCGTGGAACGGCATCGGGAGCTCGTCGAAACCGGCTCCGCCTGCTCCGAAGCCGACCGACGGCCGCGTCAGGAACGCCGACTTGCGGGCAGGTGCCGCGAAGGACTCTAACGCTGCGCCGGCGGATGGCGTCACCGCGAAGCCGCGGGAGCTCGCCGAGACGTTCGGACCGCTCGAAGTGCTGCCCGTCCTCGGATTGTTCTCCGGAAACAGCGCGCCGTCGCGAAACGTGTTCGATTTTCCGCCGCCGCCGCCCCCCAAGCGGGAGCCTGTGATATCGGTGCAGCAGCCGCCGCCGCCGACCATCAACATCGGCAACATCAGCCCCGGCAGCGGAATTGCCGGCACCTCGAAGCCGGTGACCGTAACGGTTACCGGCCGGTACTTTCCGCCGGACGCCGTCGTGACCGTGAACAACAACAGGGTCCAGACGCAACGCCAGTCCGACTCGGTGCTCCGGATCACTCTCGGTGCACGCGACATGGCGAACGCGGGTACAGTCCAGATCAAGGTCGTTTCGGCATCGCAGCCGGACCGTCTGTGGTCACGTGAGCTTCCATTCACGCTTCAACCGTCGCCCGAGCCGACCGAGTCCTTCATCTACACAGGGCGAATCGGCAACCAGGCGGTCATCGGATTCAAGGACGGAAAGCGTCCAAAGGTCGTCAGCGTTGGCGATTCGCTCAACGGCGCCGTGCTATGGAAGATCGTTGCGATCAACGAGCGGCAGGTCGAGATGCTCGACACGCGCAACGAGATCCGCAAGGTCATCAGCCTGGCGCCGAAGTCGACGTCCTGACGGACGGAAGGACTCAACGTGATACCGATCGATCGACGCCGTCGGCGAATGAATGAACGCGGGTACGCGCTGCTGGGAATGATCATGGCCATGACGGTCATGGCGATCGGAATGGGTGTCGCGATTCCGAATGCTCAGGTGCAGGCGCGACGGCAGCTCGAGATCGAGATGATGTACCGGGGCGAGCAGATGGCCGAGGCCATCGCCCGTTACTATTCGGGCGGTGGAAAGGTTCCTCCGGCTGGACTGGTCGTCAAGTCGCCGCCGCCGCCGTACGGGTATCTGACTGAGCTCAAGAAGCTGCGCGACGGATTTTCGATCGGGACCGAAGAGGTCTTCCTGGTCCGGGCGAGCGCCTACATCGATCCACTCACGGGCGGAGACTGGGAACCGATCCGGATCGGCGATCCGAGATTGCGAAAGTACTTCCGCGCGTGGGTGCAGGCGACGGGGCGGCAGCTTCCACCGATCTATGCCTCGTACATGGGCGGCAGTTCGATCGTGGACACGACGCCGAACGAGGCCGACGGCCAGCCTTCCGACGAGGACGCCGATGAGGACCTCGACGACGAAGACGACGAGGAGTTCGACGACGAAGAGGACGAGGGAGACGACGAAGAGGAGGACGACGAGGATGGCGCGCGCCTTCGGCAGTCCGGCGCATCGCCGTTCATCAACGTCGCGTTCCGTCAGGAGACGCCGGAAGGGACGCCGCGCGTCGTCGAGCCGACCCGTCGTGACCCGTCCGCCTCGGTGTTCGGCAACACGCGCAGCACCGGTCCGATCATCGGCGTGGTGAGCAAGGCGAGGGGAAAGTCGATCCGGACGCGGTACGGGATGGACAAGTACGAGGAGATGATCTTCGTTTACATTCCGCCGACTCCGCTTGGTGTGCCGGGGTCGCAGTCCGGGCTTCCGGCGGTTCCATCCGGAGGCGAAGGTGCGCCGGCAGGTGGAGTTGACACCGATGGTGACGGTATCCCGGACAACCTCGAGCAGAATCAGCAGCCCACGCCCAAGCCGTAGAAGTCCACCAAGCATCGGCCGGGATACGCGGCATTCCGAATTGCTGCCTTTGCGTCTTTGCGAGTCCTTTGCGCCCTTGCGAGAAACTCCGTCTCACGATGGCTATCTCGCAAAGGCGCAAAGGACTCGCAAA
>CAZQBW010000205.1:0-9682 GCA_964591515.1 uncultured Clostridia bacterium | reverse complement strand
CAACTTCGAAGGCCAACCTTTCGATCATGTCCACAGATGAACACAGATGAAAACAGATCAGAGTTGACGGGGACCGTGATTCGCGAGTTCTACGGTGTCTACAACGAATTGGGGTGCGGGTTTCTCGAATCCGTCTACGCTGCTGCGTTTGCGATGGCGCTGCGAAGCGTCGGTTTGCGGGTCGAGCGTGAGGTTGAGATACCTGTTTCCTTTCGTGGCGCGGTCATCGGGAAGTTTTTTGCCGACATGGTGATCGACGGTGTGCTGCTCGTTGAATTGAAAGCGCTCAACGGCTTGACCCCAACTCACCAGGCGCAGGTCATGAACTACCTGCGGGCAACCAACATCGAGCTCGCCCTGCTGCTGAATTTCGGCCCGAGGCCCGAGATGAAGCGACTGATTTACACGAACGACAGAAAGAAAAATCTGTGTTCATCTGTGTAAATCTGTGGTCAGAACCCCCGCGCGACGACTGTGGAGCCTGGAAAGCGGGCGAGGTCGGGGTATGCAAGCTGGGCAAGCGGCGTCACGAAGGAGAGATGCGCGGCGACCGAGTCGTCGTCGATCCCGACAACCATCCCGTCACCCGTCACCGACAACACCCTCGTCCCAACCGGCAGAAACATTCTCCCCGTCACCGAATCGATCGCCAGCGTCCCGCCGCCAGATACCGCAAACGGATCCCCTCCGACGTCGACCTCGCTGTCGAGTCGCAGCCCGCCATCCGCCACTTCCACATAGGCGATCGGCCCGCCCCCCTCCGGCAACACCGCAAGCAGTCGATCCGCGACGAACACGATCCCCCGCCCCGTCGCAACATTCGACGACTGGTCCTCGACCTCTCCCGTCAACAGGCTCACCTGCAACACCCGCAATCCGTTCACCATCCAGACACGCGTCGCGTCCACGTCGTACGCAACCCGCGGCGATTCTGGATCGAGCGTCGCCGGCAGCCCGATCCGGTCGATCACCGCCACGTCGCCATCGCTGTCGAGCTCGCACCGCACCATCGTCGACGTGCCCTCGAGCGCGTAGAAGCGCGTTCCTCCAGAACCGATCGCGGGATTAGTCACCCACGTGCCGGCGCTCCCGATGGCAAACCGGGTGGAGAAGCCCGTCACCAGGTTCACCTTCCACACCGCATTCCCGGCGGTGACGTACGCGAGCTGCCGGGCCGGATGAAACGCGAGGCACGGAGCGACCGATGGCGGGATCGCTCCAGGCGTCGACGATCCCACTTGCGAGATGCGTCCGTCGTCATCGACACGGAAGACGCCGAGCCCGCCTCCGGCCGAAACGACCAGCGTCTGGCGGTCCGGAGAGACGGCCACGAGCCCCATTGACGGTCCCAGGTCGACGCGGTCGAGCAATGTCCCCGCGCTCACGTTGTAGCTGAACAGCGCGTCGGCCGAGTCGGATGCCACGACGGCGAAGAACCGGTTCGCGAAGCTCACGGCGCGATCGCCCGGCCTCACGAGCACGCCCGGCACGCGGTCGAACCTCACCGCATTCGCATCATCGAATTCGCGACGGACGATCTCAATTACCGTCACGCCTCCGGGTCCCATTGGAACGATTGGAGCGACGGTATTGCTGCCGCTCACGACGATTCCCCTGCCGTCGGACGTGAACGCGAAACCGTCCGCCGATCCGACTGCCGTCGTCCGGTCCAGTTCCTGACGCGTTGCCACGTCGATCAGCAGAATCGTCGACGACTGCGGGAAGCTCACGGCGGCGTAAGTCCCCGTCGGATCGAACGCGATCGTCCCGATCTCTCCGAGGCTATCATCGAGCTGAAGCTGCTCGGGATCGCCCTTCACCAGTCCGCGACCGTCACTCCTGAAGAACGCGAGCGCGGTAGGCCGACCTGTCGACGCGCTCACCCGAGTTACGGCTATCGTCGAGCCATCGGGAGTCGCCGCGACGGGTGCCGAATAGCGATCGGGTAGCGGCGCCGGCGCCCGCGCCGTCTGTTTGCCCTTCAGGCTCAGTCCGATGAGGGCCGCACCTCCCGTGTCGACCGTGAACGCCACTCGTCCCCGCTTTCCGAGCGCCGAGAACTGCGAGTAAGCATCCCCCGAGAATCCCGGGCGTGGATATCGGCCCGACTCCGTCAGGTTGCCGTTCGACTTGTGGCGTAGGAACACGAGTCCAGTCGTTGTCAGAACCTCGGCCACGCGCCTGTCCGGGTCGTATCGGACCTCGATGGGCGTCTCGCCGGCAACGAGATGCTGGACGTCGAATGCAGCGCCGGTAGTCGTATCGATCGTGGCGATCTCCACAGTGTCGGTGTCGAGCGCTACAACTGCCAGACGCCCATCGTCATTCATCCGCACAGCGACCGACAACACGTTGCTCACCGAGCTCCTTTCGGTCACGACTCCTTCCGAGCTCACGTCGTAGAATCGAGCCGAGCCGGCTGCTACGAGCGCGAGCACGCGACCGTTGGCCGACAGAGTCATAGGCGCGACGGGTTGTGCCTCAAGCGCGGCGGACATCTCGAGGCCTAGATCGAGCGAGGATACGTACGCGCCGGTCGCCAACTCGAACGTGCACAGCAGTCGGTTGCCGGCCAGGACAAATCCGAATTCGCCTCCCGGATGAACGGTAGGCAAGGCGCTGGCGAACACCGTGAATCCGCCGGAATCCGGCGTGAATCGCTCGACGATCGCCGAGCCGCGACCGCTGGCCGGCGACGACGCCAGCGGCGCAACGACGCTCGCGACCGCGATGCACGCGGCCGCGAGCTGTCGTCTCAGGCTATTTCGCCCGATATGCATGCACGCCAAGGTCGCTCGTGGCGAAGCCGCGCCCCGGCGCGACGAGCACGAATGCCGTGTACGTGGGTTGCGGCTGACCGGCCTTGTAGAGCGGATCCGTCGTCTCGACGACGGTTCCGGTCGTCCAGTCGTGCGTCGTCGCTTCGGTCCACGTCGCGCCGCCGTCAGCAGTACGGAAGATCTTGCCGCCGCTGCCGACGGCCATTCCCGTCTGCGCGTCGATGAAATGCACCGAGCGAAGCGACGCGGCGACCTTGGTCTTCACCTCCCACGTCGCGCCGCCATCCTTCGTGGCGAGAATCTGACTCGGCCCCGCATCTCCGGCCTCGTCCTCGGTCGCGCCAACGAGCCATCCGTTGTTTGCGTCGAGGAAGAAGATCGACTGCGGAACCTGCTTCGCATCGGGCATTGGTACTGTCTTCCACGTCATCCCGCCATCCGTGGTCCGCAGGACGGCGCCAGTGTCATCCTCGTCTATCGTCCCGGCAACGACCCAGCCGTTCATCGCGTCGACGAACGAGCTGCGCGACATCCCGAGCGACGGCAGGTCCGATGCAAGGGTCACGGGTTGCCACGTGGCCCCTCCGTCCGACGTGCGCACGACGACCGGACGCGTCTTGGTGACGATCGATCCGGGCTTCGAGCCCTGCGTCGATTCCTCGCGGCTTCCGAAGGCCCAACCGTCCTTCTCGGTCTTGAAGGTCAGTCCGAGCAGTTCGACGTAGTCCGCGGCAACGACCTGAGCCGGCTGCGCCGGCGAGTTCCTGTTCGCTGGCGCGGGTTGCGGACGCACGGGAGCGATCGGCTTCGTCTCGATCGTGTACTTGGCGGTGAAGAGGTCGATGTCGTTGGAGGCCATCCAGGAGTCGCCTCCATCGCTCGTCGAGTAAACGACACCGCCGTCGCTGATGGCCGCTCCGTTCTTCGCATCGATGAAGTCGAGACCGACGAGCTCGGTCTGTTCGGTGCGAAGGACGCAGTTCCACGAAGCGCCGCCGTCCGTGGTGCGGATGACGACACTGCCGGTAAACCCGACGTCATTCGTTCCGTAGGCGAATGCCGTCTTCGCATCGACCATCTTGACGGCGTAGAGCGTCGTGTTCTCGCGTTCCTCGACTGACCCTGGCGGGTTCGAGCGAGCGCCGGATGGCGCCGAAGCCTTGTTGCCGGTGCCCTGCTTGGCAGGCTCGGTCTGGCAGGCACCGGTCACGAGACTCACGGCGAGCGTGGTTATTAGAAGAAGCGACTGCGAACGATTGATCATCTTCAATGACTCCGAAATCGCGCGGGCGACTGGCCGCGCGGGTGTGCTCATTTTGTCTTCCGCTGCTCGCGGAGCGCGAACGAATCCAGAAAATGCGCGAGCTCCACTTCGGCGGTACGGCGATTCGGAACTACGCCGATCAGCTCGTAGAGGCGCGGCCCGGCGCGCACCGCGCGCGCGCGAAGCCGACCGCCTCCTTCTATGACCGAGGTCGGCACTTCGACGTCGACCTCACGAGCCGGATATCCGGAAATGGTCACGTCGCGGGCGTAGAGAACCCTTCCGGAAGCACTCTCGACGATTCGCGCAAGCGAGCTCTCGAGTGTTTCCGCGGCGTCCGCTTCGAGGTTGAGACCCGGCGGGAGGACCGAGTCGGTGATGGTCAGGAAGCCTCCGCCCGCAAGGTCGAGCGAGTAGATGTCGGTCTCGAGGTTACCGCGAGGATTCTTCGCGAGCTGGTGTTCCTTGACCGGCGTGCCAGGCATCGAGACCGTGAACGCCGCGCCTTCCGGGGTGTAGGGCTGCCAGGCCGAGAAATCCGGTCCCGCGCAGGCCGCGCCGGAGGCAGCGACGAAGGCCAGTAAAGCGGCGGCGATCCTCCGCCTGGTCCCGACTAGAGCCAGATCAATCACCCGTGACGTGTCCCTGGCGAAGCGCCTCGGCGTATCGCTCTGCTGACTCGAGGATCGTCTTGCGGGCCTGCTCCGTGTCGTGCCAGCTGATGAGCTCGGTCCGCTTGCCCTCGAGGTCCTTGTAGATCGCGAAGAAATGCTGGATCTCGCGAAGGATGTGCGTGTAGACCTCGGTGTAGTTCTTCAGGTCCTTGTAGCGCGGGTTGTTCAGTCCGACGGCCAGGATCTTCTCGTCGGTCTTGCCCTGGTCGAGCATCTCGAGCATTCCTATGGGCCGCACTTCGAGGAGGCAGCCCGAGAAGCTCGGTGTGTCGACGAGGACGAGTACGTCGAGCGCATCGCCGTCTCCGCTGAGCGTGCTCGGAATGAAGCCGTAGTCGCCTGGGTAGTGAACCGGCGAGTGCAGGTTGCGGTCGAGGCGGAAGACGTGGAGCTTCTTGTCGTACTCGTACTTGTTGACTTCGTTCTGAGGGATCTCGATGACGGCGTTCACGACGTCTGGCGCGTTCGCCCCGACGGGCAGGGAGAGGTAGTCAGTCATAGCGCTGCGAGCTTACCGGACGGTCGATCGGACTGGCCAGCGGAAGCGTTCACCGTCGGATGCGCGTCGTGCGTTGCCGAACTCGATACCTGCCCGTCGTTGCGCGAGGGTTGTAGAACCAAAGGAAGGGCCACGGATCTGACGGATCTGACGGATGAAGACGGATCTGAAACTGAAAGGTCAGATCCGTCTTCATCCGTCAGATCCGTCAGATCCGTGGCCCTTCTTACGGTCGTTCCTCGAGCGATCCAGACGCCCCTAGTCCACCACCACCGGGAACGCCAGGTCGACTTCCATCCCGCGCCTCGCCTCGAGAACCCTAGCCGCCGACGACTTCGCGATCGCTATCTCGACGAACCCCTGCGAGCCGAAGTACGCGAACGGCGTCTGCGCCGGCGCTTCCGCATAATGCGTCAGCACGTGATGGATCTCCTTGCCGTTTACCCTGAGCCGCGCCCTCGACATCCGGTCCTCCGGCAGATGTGCCGCCGTGAAGTTCGTAACCAGATTCCCGAATCGATCCACGTGCATCACCGCACCCTTGAGCATCGTCGGCGCCACCTGCTTGGGCGCCGGCGCATCGAGCCGCACATAGTCCGTGATCTCGTCACCCATACGCCTCGGGTCGTTCCCCTTCGCGACGAACGCCGCCACGGGCGCGAAGATGTCCCGGCCGTGGAACGTCGCGCTCACCGGTCGGCGGAAGTAGTAGTCGATGTTCAGGTGAATGACGCGATTCACCGTTTCCATCTGGTAGATGAAGCTGAACACTCCGTTGTCCGGACCGATGAAGTTGTAGTTGTCCGTCATCACGAGAATCGGCCGTCGAGCTGAGCCGACTCCGGGGTCGACCACGACGACGTGCGTCGTGAATCTCGGGAACGTGCTGTAGGCACCGCGCAGCACGTAGGCGGCGGCAAAAATGTCGTGGTTGGGGATTTCGTGCGTGATGTCGACGAAGTCAAAGCCGTCGAACACCGAGAACGCGGCGCCCTTCATAGCTCCGACGTAGTAATCCGCCGTTCCGAAGTCGGTCAGCAGCGTGATCAACTGCCGCTTCTGGGCCATTCGTCCTCCGCGCACTGTATCGTATTTGGCCGGCAATGATACCAGATGGCCTCGAAGCGCAAAGGCAACGCCACCGGCACGCTCCCGGCATCCGAGTCCCATGAGAAACCACTTGCCATACGTTCCGATCGCGGCAGATAATCGGCCGTTGAACCGATCGCTAAACACTCGCAAGGCAACACGTTCCGCCGCGATGCCCGCTCTCGCCGCAATCGTCCTGGCCTCGATCGCGTCCCTGACGGCCTGCGGCTCTTCGGTCCAGACATCCGTGCCCGGAGGAACCGACACGCCCGCGAACTATCCGCTCACGCTCGTCGATTCACCCGAGCACCGCGACGCAATGAGCACGGAGTGGAACCGGCTCTTCGACGCTTACGCCGTGCCAGCCGAGCGTCGACGGATTCCGGAGCTCACCCCGATCCTCCACACGCCGCAGTCGATCCTCGGAGTCGGTCCGATCAGGCTCGGCACGTCCGCCACGGGCAAACTCGAGGACGCCGAGATCCGGCTGCTCCTTCGCAAGTTCATCGCGGACTACTCGCAACTGCTCGGCGTGTCGCCGTCGACGCTCTCGCTCGAGGGCGTAGCCCCGGCAGGCGGAATGGGCAACCGTTACTCGTTCACGCAGAACGGATTCGCGCATCCAGTCGCCCCGCCGGCCGGACGCCTCGAGTTCATCGTTTCGCCCGCGGGTGAGCTGATCCAGATGTCGGTCACGACCATTCCGCAGGCCGACCTGCCTGAGCCTCGCCTGACTCGCGCCGCGGCTGGCGAGCGGATCCTCGGTACGACTTTCACATACGGCGACATAGCCGGACGTCCCAGAACCGTGACCGTCACCGACCCGAAGCAGATTGTCGTAAAGCGGCTCGTGGTCTTTCCGCAGACGACCGACTCGACCGTGGCCATTCGGCTGTGCTGGGAGGTCGAGGCTGGCGAAGGCATGACGTGGACCGTTTATGTCGACGCCGTCACCGGACAGACCGTCGGGACCGTGCAGAACTTTCAGACCTGAGACTCGAGAGAAACGAAATGCAGACCGAAAAGCGGCTCGACCGCGACTCCGATCCGATTCAGGACTACATCGCGATGCTCGACCGGGATGCGTCCCGGCCGATGCCATTCCGAAAGCTCGCGGCCCTGGCCAAGATCGGCACGCTCCGTCGACGGCTCGCCGCCGCCGTCTCACGATATCCGGATCCGGCTCTCGAGCGAGCGAGCGCAGCGGCTGAGGTCGAGACGCGAACATCCTGGTGGCGCCGGATAGCGACGAGTTTCTGGGGCAGCAAGGCACTCATGGCGCTGCTGCTCGTGGTCGCCCAGCAGTTCGTCCTGGTTGCGATCCTGATTCTCGGCGTGGCATACGCGAACGTCGCGAACCGGCCGGCATCTCCCGAAACCGGCTACATTCCGGCTGCAGCGCGTTTCTCGGTCGTATTCCTGATCCTCTTCGTCTTCGCGTTCTTCTTCGTCACGCCGTTCGTCTCGTTCCTGCTGCTCTGGGCTGGACGGATCGTGCGCTCGTGGCGCGTCTCGGTTCCTGCGACGGTGCTGCTGCTGCTGGCGTCTTCCGGCGCGACGTGGTTCGTCTTCGCAGCCGGAGGGACGCAGAACCCGGCATTCGCACCAGATGCGATTCATCAGTTCGTCGAGTCGCGAAAGACGGCAGAGTTCGAGGCATACCAGAAGTGGCTCGACATGAACTGGCTGCTCAAGGATCCGAAGTTCCGCGCGGACTACGAGTCGTACCTGCGGACCGGTCCGGGCCGGTGGCTGACGAACCGATTCGACACGAACGACGACGCAGCTTGGGCGAGTCCGGATGCGCTGGCCTTCATCGGGCAGTTCGTGGACCAGGAACACGACCAGGTGAAGTTCCGGGAGTGGCTCAAGGACTACATCGAACGGAATCGCATCTACTCGCGCGACATCGATGTGGATGTTCTCGTCGGCCCGGCGAACCAGCGTTTTCTCTCGATCTGGCAGGCTGAGCCTTTCCTTCGCGACCGCGACGTGAACGTGCGACGCGCCTACTACGGCGAGGTGTTTCGCCGGATTCGCGCCGCAGGCCTCGTCTTCTTTGGCGCCATGATCGCGGTGTACCTGGTTGTCTACCTGTTCGGACCGTTGCTGCTCGTACTCGGCTGGATCGCGGCCAAGGCGAAGATGGCCGGCCTCGTCACGCGTATCGAGTCGATCCGCGATGCCTACTATTCCTATCCTGAGCTGCGCGACCTCGAGGGACATCCGGGATTCCTCGGCAACTCGTCGGAGGTCGTCTGCCGCGTGCACCGGGGCTTCGTTCGCGCGGTGGCGCTCGTCACCGTGCTCGTGTTCGGACTCTGGGCGGTGTGGATGGCGACGCGCAGCACTGATGGGCGTCCGATGGCCACCCAGGCGCGGCTGATGAACCGGTTCGTGATGTTGCCGACGTCGCTGCGATCCGCTGGTGGCGGACCTGGCGCGGCGCTCAATTCGGCGATACCGGCCGAGGGCACTGAGGTCGGGCCAGGCGGTCCCGGGGCTACGATCGACACGGACGGAGACGGGGTGCCGGACGAGGCGCCGCTTCCGCCGATCGACGTCCGGCTCGCCACGCTTCAGAAGTCCTTTGACGACGCGGACTACGACACCCGAAAGAAGCTGAAGGCGCTGACCGAGGAGCTGTCGGCGGCAAATCGCGAGATCGAAGTGCTGCGAAAGCAGAGTGCGAGGCTCGAGACCGGGCAGACGCAGCTCGAGGCGACGGCGGGAATTCTTGGCGGGCGGATCGGTTCGTCCGAAGGAGCGGCGCGCGAGGCGGCAGGCCGCGCGCGAGAGGCTGCCGATCTTGCGCAGAGTGCGAATACACGGATCATCAACCTCGGCGATCAGTTCGAGACGCGGACGGAGGCGCTCGAGCGAAGGTCGGATTCGCTCGAGAAGCGGGATGACGAGCTGCAGGGCACGGCCGATGCCATTGCCTCGGATCTCGACGAGACGGTGAAGGATCTGACGGCGCGGACCGAGCGTCTGGGCAATCGGACAACGGATCTGGCGGAACGCGCCGAACAGATCGCTGACCTGCAGAGGACGGCGTATCTATCTATCATCGGTGAGTTTACGCGGCAGATCGAGGCGCTCGAGCGGAGGTCCGAGTCGCGGCTGTCGCGAATGTTCCGGAAGGAAGACACCCGGGAAGAGCTCGCGAATCTGCGAAGGCGGATTCAGGCTGTGAGGGGAAGGTTGCAGGCGAGCGGAAATCCGGATGCGCCGGGATTCGACGCGCAGCTGATCCAGTTGCAGGAGCGGATCGGGCCGATAGAGGCGAAGTTCCGGTAGCGCACATCTCTGCGCTGCCTCTTGCGCGAAGCGCCTTGATAGGGGTAGGGAGGATCGATTGGGTTCGGTCCCCCCT
>CAZQBW010000204.1:0-9689 GCA_964591515.1 uncultured Clostridia bacterium | reverse complement strand
CCAGTCGTCTGCGCCACCGCGTCACGACTCGAACCTCCGAACCCGAACGTCTTCGACACGCTCAGATTCAGCCGCGTGAACGTCGTCCCCGAGATCGCATTTCGCTCGATCAGCTCCGCTCCGGATCGCGGCGTGACATCCACGGCGCCGACCGGCGTGACCACCAGATCGGTGTCGAACAGCGATCCGACCGCCGGCCGATCGGTGAACACGGAATCGCCGTTCAGGTCACGACCGATCGTGATGTTGTAGGGCCGGCTCGATCGGTACACGACGAACGGACTGATCGTCACTCCCCACGGCGCCTGCAGGAACGTTCCCACGAAGATCGAGTGCCTCGAGTCGTCGCTCGCACGCCCGAACTCGCTCGACAGATCGTACGAGTACGCCGGCTGCGTGCCCGATCCGTCCGTGTCGCCTCGCGACCAACCCAGCGCATAGGTCGCGAAGAACGTCGCCCGTCCGCCGCGCTTGTTCACCGAAACACGCAACTGATCGCGCCGCGTGAATCCCGTCGCTTCGACCTGGAAGATGTCACCGGCCTCGAAACCGTACGGCCGCGGTCCAGGGATTCCGTTAATGACCACCGGCGCGTTGATGTTGCGTGTTCGCAGCTGATGCACCCCGCGGCTCCACAGATAGACGAAGCTCCCAGTGATCCCGTACGGCAGTTGTCGCTCGACGCTGATCGTTCCCTGGATCTGATACGGGTTCGCGAGCGCCTCGAGCTGGCGCACGCTCGACGGCCGCTGGAATGACTGCAACTCGCCGGTCGTCGGAATACGCGGGAAAAAGAGCGGGCGCGGCACGATGTACTGCACCTGTCGCTCTCCGTCGAATCGGACCTCGTCGAGCGACAGTCCCTCACCGATCCGTTCGAAGAACACGCCGAATCCTGCGCGCACGACCGTCGATGCGATGCCCGCCGAGTCCATGAACGAGTAGGCGACACCGATGCGCGGCGCGAAGTTGAGCGAGTCCCCGGCGTTCGTCTGCTTCTCGTAGCGAAGACCGGTCGAGACCGTGAAATTCTGCCGAACTCGCCAGTCGTCCTGGAAGAAGGCGCCCACGTCGAACTGCGTCGTCGACGCGAACGGTTCGCCTCCCGAAATCGTGAACTGTGAAGGCACGTAGCCGCGCACGCCGTTGAGCACTCGCTGGTACTGCTCGAGACTCGAGATCGACGCCCCGCCCGGAATCGGCAGCCCATCGGCACTCCGCTCGACGTCGCCGGCGAAGGTGTAAGTCCCGCCGTAGTTCGACGTGCCGAGATCCTCGATGCCTATTCCGCGAACGCGCACGCCCGTTCGCACCGTGTGGTTGCCGCGGATGATGTTGAAGTTCTGGCTGATCTCGAAGCGCCGCTCCGTTCTCTCGGACTTTCCTGCCGACGAGTTGTCGAAAAACGAGTCCGAGACGATCAGCGCGGGCGCAAAACCCGACGAGGCCTCGCTGGTCGAATGGCGCCGGCCGAGCTGAAGCCGGGTCTCGGCGATTACCGTCGGCGAGACGATGAAAGTATCGGTGATGCTCAGCGTCTGATCGCGGAACTTCGACGTGACTGCCCGGCTCGGCAGGGCGAATCCGCCAACGCCCTGCCCCTCGCGGGTATCGTCGGCAAAGTCGTAGCGGAAGATGAAAGTGTGGTTCTCACCCGCCTGCAGGTCGACCCGAGGCGAGATCGAGAAGCGGCGCTCGGGCTGCGGAAACGTCGACTGGAAGACGGCAGGATTGAGCAGCGGATCGAGAATGACGGCCGCAATCGTCTCGTTGTCGTCCTCCTCTCGGCGCTCGACGTCGAGGAAAAACGACATCTTCTTGCCGAGGGGGCCGCTGATGTTGCCGCCGTAGCGCCGCTCCTGCTCAGCCGGGCGCGTCGGCGCGAAGAAGTTCCTCGCGTTGAGCGATTCGTCTCCGAAGTTCACCGAGATCGAGCCGCGGAACCGGTCGGCGCCGGGCTTCGTGAAGATCTCGATGCGGCCGAAACCGATGCGGTCGAACTCGGCAGAGAACGGATTCGAGTTGATGCGGACCTCGCGGATGGAGGACTTCGGGGGCAGGCGCCCTCCCGAGAATCCGTCGATGTAGAACTGGCCGCCGCCGGGACCGGCGCCCGGGCCGGCGAGATCCTGCAGCGCCTGCGCAAGCTCGTCCGGATCGTCCGGAAGAGCTTCGAGGTCCTTTTCCTTGAGTACGATCGCATCGGCGTTCGACGCGGAATCGACTGACACTCCGGTGTCGGCGGCAACGTCGACGGATTCGGCGACTCCGGCCACCTTGAGGACGAGCGCGAGCGGACTGACAGGCCCGGCACCCACGGTAACCGGCTCGGACGTTGCCGTCTCGAAGCCTTCGGCGACCGCGCGCACCGTGTAGGTGCCCGGCGCGACGTTGCGAAGAGTGAAGCGGCCCTGTTCGTCCGTGTCATCCGTCGCGGCCGTCGCCCCGGTCGCATCGACGAGCTCGACGCGCACTGCAGCGACGGCCGCCTTCGTTTCGTCAGTGACGTTGCCCGTGATAGTCGCCGGCCGTGACTGCCCGTAAACCGAAGCTGGCGCGAGAAGCGTGAGCGTCATCGCAAGTGCGAGTGTCGTACCGAGGATTCGTATCATTAGTCTCTATCCGCCATTTTGGCCGCGCGGAACGGCGTTGCCGTACGGAGACCACAGAGTCACAGAGAGCACGGATAACCGTGAATCTGGATCTGTGGTCTCCGTACGGCAACGCCTCACCATCAGAAAGGAAGATCGCTGCCGCCGAAGTCCGAGGGCCACGTCGGCCCGGACTGACCTGCCCGCGGGAGCGAAAACTTGACGAAGATGCGGACAGCCGCTGCCGACGCCGTCGCACCGGGCTCCACGACCACGAAGCAGAAATCGCCGACCGCCACATCCTTGAACTGGATCGGCTTCGTCCGCTTGTCGAGCTCGGCGCGGTCGCCGAGCGCGAACGCGAATCCACCCGGCCCGCGTCTCGCGCCATTCGCTTCGCCGGTGGCCGGCTGCGGCTGGGCAGCCGCGGGGGTGATGTCGAACCGCCGGAACAGCGAATCGGCGTTCGACGACAGCTGGACCATGCCCTCGCGCGTTCCGACCGTCAGCACCGAGCCAGCCGGATCGACCGCCATCACGCGGCCCCGGATTGGGCGCGGAAACGTCCCCGTCAGGACCGTAACGGCATCGAGCCGGCCAGACGCCGGATCCCGATCGCCGCGCGTCGCTATCTGGTTGCCCGGGTGCACGTCGGCAAGCGAGATCGGAGCCGAGTCGGCAAGATCAGTAGATCCATGATTGAGCCGGCGGAGCACCGTCGCGTCGCTTACAGCGACAGTGAGAGGCTCGCCGCGATAGGACTCGACGAGCATCGTGCGCGCAGCGGTGTCGACAGACTTCACTTCGCCGATGACCCCGCGTTTCTGCCAGTCCGCCGCGTCGCGGGCGTTGCGCTGCGCGATGGCTTCGGCATTCATCACAAGCACCTGGCGCGTCGTGACGCTGCCGTCGGGATTCGTCGCGCCACGCGCCCAGACGCGGTCGCCGACCTTAAGATCCGCAAGCGTGATCTTCTCGGCGCCCTCGAGCGATTTTTTGCCGGGCTCGACGAGCAGAAACTCGGTCGTCTTCGTCAGAACAGCCTTCTGCGCCGCGCCGCTGGCCGTCTTGATCGTCAAGACGTTGTTCGCGGCATCGATCGTGGCCAGGTCACCGAGAGACCCGGAGGGCCTGGGTGCCTCCTGCGCCCGGCCGAGTCCCGCCGCGCACACAACCGCAACCATCACAGCACATAGCGTCACACGTGCAATCATGTCCCACTCCGAATGAAAAAGACTAAGAAGCAGACTACGGCCGGGAGGACTGATTGTTTCGGTCGGCCCGGCCGACGGTCCGATGCCGCCCATGGATCTATCGTGCGCCACATGACCGAAGAAGGGCCACGGATCTGACGGATCTGACGGATGGAGACGGATCTGAATGTCGAATGCTCAGATCCGTCTTCATCCGTCAGATCCGTCAGATCCGTGGCCCTTCTTCTCGACCTCGATGCGTTGCCTCGCTCCCTGCGATGGTCCACAATCGCCGACCATGAGCGACAACCGCGTCAACGACGCATCGATCGCCGACGCCATCGAGCGCATCGCCGCCGGTGACCTTGCCGCCCCTCCCGATGTCGTCGACGCCGCAGCCAGCGACGAAGACCGCGCCCTGTCGCTGACGATCGACCGTCTCGCGCGACAGTTGCGACGCGTCGTCTTCGGACTCCGGCGGGCTGCAGGCTCCGTCGAAATCGTGGCGACCGACGTCCTGCGCGGAACGCGCGGACTTTCGCAGAGCGTGCACGACGAGGGCTCGTCAGTTGAAGAGACGTCGTCGTCGATCACCCAGATCAACGTGTCTCTGCGCCGAGTCGAGGAAAGCCTCAACTCGCTCTCGTCTCTCGCACAGGCGACGTCGACCTCGGCGCTCGAGATGGCCACGTCGATCGACGAGGTCTCGGTCAACGCCGACTCGCTCTCTCACGAGGTCGAAGAGCTCGCGTCGGCCATCGAGGAGATGGCCGTCTCGATCCAGGCGGTCGCCGGAAATACGCTCGCGCTTTCGGGATCCGCGGCGAGCACCGTGGCCGCGGCCGCCGCGATCGATCGATCCACCCAGCTCATCGACCAGTCGGCCAACGAAGCCGCCACGCTCTCGGATGAAGTGCTCGAATTCGCCGAGCGGGGATCGGGCGTCGTCGGCGAAACGGCAGCCACTATGGGTGCGCTCAAGCAGGCCATCGACCTCGCGACCGAGTCGATCACGTCGCTTGGCGACCGATCCGAGCAGGTCGGCGCCATCGTGACCGTCATCGACGAGATCGCCGAGCGGACGAACCTGCTCGCCCTCAACGCCGCGATCCTCGCGGCCCAGGCAGGTCCGCACGGACGCGGCTTCCGCATCGTAGCCGACGAGATCAAGGAGTTGTCCGAACGGACTGCCGCCTCCACGGCCGAGATCTCGGACCTGATCGCATCGGTCCGATCGGACGTTCTCGCGGCTACGGACCGTGTTGCGGCGGGCGACCGGCTGGCGGCCACTGGAGTGGGCCAGGCGCAGGCTGCAGCCAGCGCGCTCGACGTCATCAGCCGCAGTGCCGCGCGGGCTTCGTCCGAGATCCGGGCGATCGCCAGCGCGACGTCCGAGCAGACGAAGGAGACCCACACCGTGCTCGAGGCGGCCGAGCTCGTGCGCCTGCGCGCGCGCGAGATCGAGCGCGCGACCGCCGAACAGGCGAGCACTTCGCAGCACATCGGAGAGCGGGCCGTGCACATGTCGCAGCTCACCGAGCACGTGCGCCGCGCCACCGTCGAACAGGCCGAAGCGTCGAAGCACATCGCCCACGCAATGGAGGAGCTGACGGAGGTCGTCGGCCAGATCCAGTCGGCCGTCGGTGAGCAGTCGATCGGGACCGGCCACGTACTGCGCGCCATCGAAGTGATCAAGGAAGTCGTTGCCCGCAACCAAGCCTCGATTGCCACCATCAACAGCGCGGTCGACGCGCTCGGTCGCGAGGCAACGCTGCTGCGAAAGGAGGTCGAGCACTTCCGCCTGCCGGAGCCGAAGCGCGGCGGACACCTGCGCGTATCTTTTCGCGAAGCCGAGGTGGTGCTCGATCCAGTGCGCGCGACGACCGTGACGTCGGCCGATGTTCTGACGAACGTCTTCGAGACGCTCGTCAAATCGGGTGAGGGCTCCGAGATCCGCCCGTCACTTGCGCAGCGATGGGAGGTGTCGCCGGACGGCCGCGTCTACACGTTCTTCCTTCGCCGCACGGCGCGCTTTCACAACGGCCGGTCTGTCGACGCCGAGGATGTCAGGTTCAGCTTCCAGAGGCTGCTCCGCGAGGGCGAAAAGACCGGGGCGTGGATTTTCGCGCCTGTCGAGGGAGCGGACGAATTCGTCCGCGGTCAAGCCGATTCGGTGTCCGGAATCGAAGTGGTCGACCGGCACGCGGTGCGCGTGACGCTGAAGAGACCGCTGGCGTTCTTTCTTTCGACGCTTTGCGTGGACTATTCGGCAATCGTCCCGCGAGAGGAAGTCGAGCGCACGGACCAGCCGTTTGCGGACAGGCCAATTGGCAGCGGCCCGTTCCGCGTCGTCGAGCACGATCCGCAGCGCCGCGTGGAGCTCGTGCGATTCGACGGCTACGACGGCGGCGGGCGACCCTACGTCGACCGAATCACGTACGAGGTTGGCGTCGCCGCGCCGGAGATCGAAGGACGATTTCTCGCCGGCGATCTCTCGTACATCAAGAATCCCTCTCACGCGCTCGTCGCAAGACTCGAGGACGACCCGAGCTGGCGAGGCATCGTCCTTCGCGCGGTGCAGCTCCACACGGAGCGGCTCATCTTCGACTGCGGGTTTCCGCCTTTCGACAATCGCGACGTGCGGCGCGCCTTCTGCCACGCGATCGACAAGGAGCGCTACGTGCGCGAGGTGCACGGCGATGCGGGCGTCGTCGCGGCGGGACCGATTCCACCGGGCCTCGTCGGCTACTCGGAGTCGCTTGCCGGGCTCGAGTACGACCCCGACCGGGCAAGAGCTGCGCTCGCGAGGGCCGGGCTCGGAGGTGGTCTCTCGACGAGCCTCTGGTGCACGCGCGGGTTCGTACCGGACACGGCTGCGCTGCGAATTCGCGAGGATCTCGCAGCGGTTGGCGTGGATCTCGACGTGCGGATGGTCGAGCCGGCCGAGTTCGCCAGGGCGCGCGAGCGCGGGCTGATTCCGATAGCGTGGCGCGCCTGGTTCGCCGACTATGCCGACGCCGACAACTTCACGTATGTGCTGTTCCACTCGTCGAACGAAGGCATCTTCTCGTCGAACTACCGCAACGGCGAAGTCGACCAGATGGCTGAGCGCGCACGTGCGGTGATGGATCGAGAGGAGCGCGACCGCCTGTATCAGCAGCTTGCCCAGGCGATCGTGGATGACGCTCCGTGTGCCTTCCTGATGCACCGTAGAATCGTCATCGCTCACCAGCCTGAGGTCGAAGGTCTGCGGCTGCATCTGCTGACGCCCGTCATCCGGCCCGAAGACCTGTGGATGAACGGCTGACAGTCCGGAACCCCGAGCGGTAGCGAGGGGCTTCTCCGATCCCGAAAAACGAAAGGGGCACGACTGCGGTCGTGCCCCCGTTCCGGTATTCCGTTGGACCTGCGACTACTGCAGTTCGACGTAGTCCCCGATGTTCACTTCCTGCGTGACGCGGGTGATGTAGCCAGTTGCGGCCTTGTCCTCGACGCGGATGATCACCATCTCGCCGACGACCTTGCGAGGAAGTCCCTTTCGCTCGTCGACGATCTCGGCTTCATGCTTTTTGTTGCGAAGCGTCGAGAAGTCGGCGCCGCGATAGCGATCGTCGCGGTACTCGTCCACGCGATTCGGGAATTCGTCGTCATAACGGAGCACGCGTGTGCCTCGGCCGACCGGACCTTCCGGGATGCCCGGATCGCGATAGATCGTGTAGTACTGGCCCAGCTTCACGCCCTTGTCGTCGCCGATGTCGATGAACGCGACGTCGCGCTCGGTCATGTAGTTGCGGTTCCATCGCGAGAGGACGATCTGGCCGGAAAGCTTGCCGCTCGGCAGGTCATAGCGGTTAAGCGGCGCGTACTCGCGGGGCGTCGTCGCGACGTAGCCGGAGTAGGCGCGTACGAGGTCGCCCATCTTGATCGGTTCGCAGCTCGTTTCGACGCGAGCCGTCGAAACGTTTCGCTGCACCGAGATGATGCGCACCATACCGACCTCTTCGATATACCAGCCAAGGTCCTTTCCAGTGAACGGGTTCTCGTACTTGCCGCGCGGACGCACGACGTAGAGGCTCTCGCCGACCGATGCGCCGTTCTTGGCGCCGTAGTTCAGGTAGACGACGTTCGAAGTCGTGAACCAGCTGATTTCGGTCTCTTTCTCACCACCAACGACCATGAATTCGGGTGAGACTTCGCGCTTCGAAATCACACCGGCACAGTAGAGGTCGGTGCGATGGACGATCGGGGCCCGATTGGGTTCGATCGGCATCCCGGAGCCTTGCTGAGCGCGAACACCACTGAGCGGGAGCAGGGAGACGAGCATTGGGAGCAGGAGCAGTGTGGCGAATCGGCGCAAACGTGGCATAGCCAGTTCCTCCAACGGATATACGGGGGTGCTGCGAGTGTCTGGAGACTGCCGCGAACGTAGCAAACCCTTCTGATCAAGTCAATTACAAAATCCGGAGGCGGCGGGAGGCCTCTCGGCGGCGAGTCCTATCTTTGCGTCTTTGCGAGTGCTTGGCGTCTTCGCGAAAAACACAGTCTCGAGACCAGATTTCACGCAAAGACGCCAAGCACTCGCAAAGGCGCAAAGTCGCGAAGGAGCAAAGGTGCAGAGTCGGGTTCGACTTTCAGGATTCGAGCAGCGCCCTCGCGTTTCTCCTGATTCCCGAGACCTTCGTCCTCTTTATCGCCGAGTGCCGGAATCGCTCCGAGAACTCCTCCTGCGTCATTCCGGCCAGCGCCGTGAGCTCGGGCTCGACAAGTCCTTCCCGCGGCTCGAACCGGTCCTCCCGCGAAGCCTCACGGAACCGGTTCCAAGGACAGACGTCCTGACACACGTCGCATCCGTACACCCAGCCGTGGGTCGGCAGCGGCAGCTCGTCGTCCCGTAACTCAATTGTCAGGTATGAGATACAGCGGTTCGAGTCGACGACGTACGGTTCGACGATCGCCGCCGTCGGGCACGCGTCGATGCACGCGGTGCAGGTTCCGCACAGGTCCTCGCCGAATGGTTCGTCGGGCTCGAGCTCGATGCTGACGAGGAGCGCTCCCAGGAACACCCAGGATCCGAGCTCCGGCAGGATCACGTTCGTGTGCTTCCCGATCCACCCGATGCCCGCCCGCACGGCCCACGCCTTGTCCATGACCGGGCTCGTGTCGACGGCGATCTTCGCCTCGAGGTCCGGCACGACTTCGCGCAGCCAGTTCATGAGCTCGCGTACGCGGTTGCCGACGACCTCGTGGTAGTCGTCGCCCCACGCATAACGCGAGATCTTGCCCGTCCCGTCGGCTCCCCGGTGCTCGTGAGGCGTGAAATAGTTCATCGCCAGCGAGATGACCGAACGTGCGGCCGGCATGTGCACTCGGGGGTCCGCGCGCCTGGCGGCGCCGGTCGCCATCCACTCCATCCGACCGTGAAATCCCCGTTCTATCCATTCACGCAGGTGAGCGGCTTCAGGCTCGAGGGCTCCCGCGGCGGCGATTCCGACTTTTGCGAATCCGAGCTCGAGCGCGCGCTCGCGCACGGCCCGGGAGAGTTCGGCGCGGTTCACGTGAGAACTGTGCGGACTGAGATTCAACTTGGCAAGCTCCGCTGCTAGAGATTCCTTACCTCTTGCGCGAAGCGCCTTGCGGCGTGAAGCGCCGCTTTGGAGTTTGGCCTACTGAACGACCGCGGAGCGGTCGAAGGGAATAGCCGTGGGTCGCACGAAGGCGAGTGCAACGAGCCGTAGTGCGACCCGCGGTACCTAAGCCCAGAGCGCGGCGACCGCGGAGCGGTCGCATTGTCTCCAGAATGGAAAGCAACACGACGACGGGCACGACATCGCCTGCGACGCACGTTACCTATGGGACTGACGATGCGACCGCTCCGCGGTCGGACCGAGGTGGGCGGCGGTACCGC
>CAZQBW010000203.1:0-9695 GCA_964591515.1 uncultured Clostridia bacterium | reverse complement strand
CGCCGCATGACTTCGACCGCTCCGCGGTCGTTCAGTAGGCCAAACTCCGGAGCGGCGCTTCGCGCAAGAGGCCAGTCACCTCTCCGAAAGACCCGAGACGGCGGACGCCAGCGCCGACCCTTCGTACGCACCGGGGCCAAGCAGGACTTCGTACAGCGAACGCTCTGGCAGAATCGCTCGGCGCGGGCAGCGACGGCCCCCTCCGCGGGCGCCGCCGTCGTACCTGGAATCGTGAGCGCGTCCGATCCTGCTTCGCCACGAGCATCACCCCCATCCTGCCATTGTCGAATTGCGACAAGGCTGCGTACCATTCGCGAGGATGAGACTGAGGTGCCTTCTCGTCGTGCTTGCCGTCGCCGTTGGCTGCGTTGCCTCACTGGGCGCGCAGGACGGTCAGGACAGGCCCAGGCGTGCCGTCCCCGGCTCCAGCGGTGACGAGGGACAGCTCGAGCTCCGGTCGGACCTTGTCACCTTGACCGTCTCGGTCACGAATCAATCCGGACAGCCGGTTACGGGGCTTCGTCCCGAGTCGTTTCGAGTGCTCGAGGACGGCGTGCCCCAGAAGATCGAGTTCTTCGAGCCGGTCAGCGATCCGTATTCGCTGCTGCTCATGCTGGACACGAGCGGATCGACGATCAATGACATCGATCGCATGCGCTCGGCCGCCGGCGAGTTCGTCAACGGACTGAGCGAGACGGACCGTCTCGGTATCGGGTCGTTCAGCCGAGGAATCCAGCTGCCCGACGAATTGACGAGCAATCGTATTCTGCTCGTGCGGCGCGTCAACGAGATCGGGCCGACAAGGGCCAGCGATCCTGGTGCGCACCGGTTCGACTCGAACACCGGAACGTCGCTCTACGACGCGCTCGTTCTCGCTCTCAGCGACAGTCCCGTCTCGCAGGATACGTCGTCGCGTCGTCGCGCGGTCATTCTCTTCTCGGACTGCGTGGATTCGACGAGCACGTACGACTTCGAAGAAGTGGTCGCGCTGGCGGAACGCTCGGGAATCTCGGTGTACGTTGTGCTGCTCGACACGCAGGGGTTCTCGGACCGGCTTCTTACACAGCCCGAAGGCGACGAGAACCGGATCAACTTCTCGCGAAGCCAACTTATGCGCTTCTACCAGGCGTACGCGCCGGACAGTCCCGACCGGGATCGTGATCCGAGAGGCTACTCCGTTCTCGAGCGGCTCGAGATCAACCGTGCCCTCTACGAGCTCGCTCGTAACCAGGCGGCGGAGCTCGCGAAGCGATCCGGAGGTCGCGTCTATCCGATCGCCAGTCTGGCCGGCGCCGGCGCTGCGTACCGGGCCATTGCCTCCGAGCTCCGGACGCGTTACTCCATCGGCTACTATCCGACGAACAATCGGCACGACGGCACCTGGCGAAAGCTCGCGGTCAGTGTTCCCCGAGCCGTGTCGGCCGTTGTCGTCACTCGACCGGGCTACTGGTCGCCGAAGGATTAGCTGCCGACGTCCCCGGTTTCAATCGCGACTCGAAATGTCGCGGGGAACCGCCGGCAACGGAATGGCGTACGGGAGGCTATGCTCAGGGTCGTGGACAATGAACCCAGAATGATTGCTCTTCCCGACCCTGAGGCTCGACCGGGTCAGGATTCGCGCTCATCCCTCGAGGCGTATGGCTGGCGCGGCAGACTTCGGATCGTCCGCATCGGCTGGGCGGCTCTGAGACTGCGCACGGCCATGTGGCTCAACGCCCGGGGCTGGACCGGCGACAGTCCCGAAGGCCGCCGTCGCGCCGAGGGCGCCCGTCTTCGCAACGAGCTCATCGCACTTGGCCCCACGTTCATCAAGATCGGGCAGATGCTCTCGACGCGTGTCGACCTGCTGCCGTTCGAGTACACCGAAGAACTCAAGGAACTGCTCGACCGGGTTCCGCCGTTTCCCACCGAGCAGGCCTTCTCGATCATCGAGGCCGAGCTCGGCCGTCCATTGAAAGAGGCCTATGCCTCCATCGATTCGGCACCGATTGCCGCTGCGAGCCTCGGACAGGTCTACCGCGCAAGACTGCGGACGGGCGAGGAAGTGGTCGTCAAGGTGCAACGTCCCGGACTCGAGACCCGAATAGATCTCGACATGGCGACTCTTCGCCATATGGCTCCACGACTGCAGGTCTCCGACGTTCTCAAGGCCACGGACTGGAACGGCATCATCGACGAGTTCGCATCCGTCCTCGCCGACGAGATCGACTACGTCCGCGAAGTCGAGAACGCCGAGACGTTTCGCGAGAACTTCGTGAAGTGGGACAGTATTCATGTTCCCACCGTGTATCCGGAGCTCAGCTCACGTCGCGTGATCACGATGGAGTACATCCCGGGCGTCAAGGTTGACGACCATTCGGGATTGCGCCGAATGGGTCTCGCGCCGACGGACGTCACGGAACGGCTCGTCCAGGCCTACCTGAAGCAACTGCTCGAGGACGGCTTCTTTCATGCGGATCCTCATCCGGGCAATCTTCGCGTCATGCCGGATGGACGGCTCGCTTTCTTCGACTTCGGAATGGCCGGCCGCCTCTCGCTCGAATTGCAGTCGCAACTCGTGGACGCGTTCTTCCACATCGTCGAAAAGGACTGGCGCGGCCTGCTCGGCGCCGCGGCCGAGCTTGGATTCCTGCGGATCGATCCTGCAGACCGGGAAGGGCTCGACGAGATCGGCGCGCGCCTGATCGAACAGTATGAGGGGCTTCGGCTCGGCGACCTCACGTTCCAGGACATGTCGGAGGAGGTCGCCGACCTTCTCTACCGCTATCCGTTCCAGATTCCGCCGCACTTCACGTTCATCCTGCGCGCCCTGACGACGATCGAAGGCATCGGCTCGAAGGCGGATCCCGACTTCAACTTCTTCCTGGTCGCGCGACCGCATGCAAAGGAGTTCATGCTGCGTCGCGAAGGGCGTTACATCGGAGGCAAGATCCTCGCTCGGGTGCTCAAGGGCGACGAGGGATCGATCAACTGGTCCAAGACCTGGAAGCTTGCCAAGATGGCGTGGAAGCACTACACGGCGCCGCGACCGGCCGGGAAATCCGAGCGCTAGAGATTGCTTCTTTGTGGTCTCCGTGCCTCTGTGCTCTCTGTACGGCAACGCCATTGCCGTTGGCATACAGAGAGCACAGAGGCACGGAGACCACTGAGATCTCACCGAGGGTCTAGAGCGCCGGAACTCCCAACACGGCGTCCTTCAGTCCCGAGATCACACGGTCACACACGGCTCTGTAGTCACCATCCGCCGAACAGCCCGCGGCGTTCTTGTGACCGCCGCCGCCAAACTGCTCAGCCACTTTCGCCACGTTGACCTTGTTCTTCGACCGGAGACTGATGCGCCAGGAGCTGTTCTCTACTTCCTTGAAGAACGCCACAGCCTTCACGTCGCCTATCGACAACGCGTAGTTCACTATCCCGTCGGCATCCTCTTCCGCCGCACCAGCGAGATCCATGGCCTCACGCGTAACGCGAATCCAGGCAATCTGGCCGGACTCGTCGTGCTCGAGCGTCGAGAGCGCCAGGCCCAGCAGCTTGATCTTGCCATAGGGATACGAATAGTAGAGCGCCTGCGCGACTGACGCCGGTTCGACGCCACGCCGCACGAGTTCAGATGCGATCTTGAAGGTCCGTTCGGTCGTGTTCGAGAACTGGAAAGAGCCGGTATCGGTGAGAAGCGCCGTGTACGTGCACGTCGCGATCTCCTTGGTTGGCGTGACCCCAAGTGCCTTGCAGAGGTTGTAGATCATCTCGCCAACCGCCGACGCCGTTGCGTCGATCCAGTTGACGTTTCCGAACAATGCAGTCGTCGAGTGGTGATCGATGTTGATGACGTGCTGGCGCTCGAGCCCGATGAGGCCCGGCCGATCGATATCGCTGCACTCGATGACGAAGGCGCCGTCATACATTTCGGTGACCTCCGGCATCGTGAGGACGCTGGCAGCACCAGGCAACGATCGATAGGCGTGCGGAACGCGGTCGCGCATGATCACGGCCGGATCCTTGCCGAGGGCCACGAGAATCCAGTAGAGCGCGAGCGACGAGCCGAGGCTGTCGCCGTCCGGACGGACGTGCGCTGTGATCATGAAGCGATGTCTGGACTCAATGAGTTCGACGACTTGGCTGAGCATATTATTCTGCCGGCGGCTCTGTTGGCAGCGGCGGCTTTTCCTCGTCTTCCTTCAGGATGGTCTCAATCCGACTCCCCCGCTCGAGCAGATCGTCGAGCTCAAAAATGAGGGTCGGAACGCGTTTCGTTCGAATTCGCGGCGCGAGAAGCTTTCGAACGTATCCGGCTGCGCGGTCGAGCGCCGCAAGTCCCTCGATCTGCTCGGCCTTGTCGCCGAGGATCGAAACAAACACCCGCACCGACGAAAGGTCGGGCATCAACCGCACGTCGGTCACGGTCGCGAATCCGACGCGCTCGTCGCGGAGCTCATAGCCCACGATCTGACTGACCTCCTCGCGGATCTGCTCCGCGAGTCGGTCATTCCGATGGCCGTGGCCTCCACTGTGACGTTCGCCCCGCATCGGCGTTACAGCTCCGTCTGCGCGACCTCTTCAGTGCGATAGGCTTCGATAATGTCGCCTATCTTGATGTCCTGGTACCGGTCGAGGAGGATTCCGCATTCGAAACCCTGCTTGACCTCTCCAGCGTCTTCCTTGAACCGGCGAAGCGAATCGATCTTGCCGGTATAGATCACCACACTGTCGCGAATGAGCCTCGCTTCGGCTCCACGCTTGATCGCCCCGTCGGTGACCATGCAGCCGGCGATGTTCCCCGCCTTCGGCACGCGGATGATGTTGCGAATCTCGGCCTGGCCGAGCGTGACCTCACGCTTCGCCTTGTCGAGCATCCCAAGCATCGCATCGTGAATCTCCTCCTGCACCTTGTAGATGATGGTGTGGAGCCGGATGTCGACGCCTTCGTTCCGGGCGACGTCCTCGGCGCGCGTTTCGGGACGCACGTTGAAGCCGATGATGACGGCTGCACGGTTCATGTCCTTGTTCGCCGCCGACGCAAGCATGACGTCGGACTCGGTGATCGCGCCGACGCCCATGTGGACGACCCGGATCTTGACCTTCTCTGTCGACAGCTTGTTGAGCGTGTCCTTGACCGCCTCGACCGAACCCTGAACGTCGGCCTTGAGGATGACCTGCAGCTCCTTGACCTGGCCCTGCTGCATGTCCGTGAACAGCGAGTCGAGGCCCCGCCGCGAGTCCGACGCAATGCGCTCGATGCGTTGCTGGGTCGTCCGGAACGAGCTGATGTGCTGGGCCTTCGCAATGTCGTCGACGGCCTGGAACAGGTCGCCGGCGCGAGGCACGGTGCTCGAGCCGAGCACCTGGACCGGCGTCGAGGGTCCGACGACGTCCACCGCGTGGCCGAGGTCATCGAACATCGCGCGGACCTTGCCGAACACCGAGCCCACGATAAAGGGATCGCCAACCTTGAGCGTTCCGTTCTGAACGAGAACCGTCGCCACCGCGCCACGGCCGCGGTCGAGGAATGCGTCGAGCACCACGCCAGAGCCCAGTCGATCTCCGGCGGCCTTCAGTTCCCTGAGGTCGGCCGTGAGGACGATCATCTCGAGCAGGTTCTCGATGTTGATGTTCTGTTTGGCAGAGATCTCGACCATCACCGTATCGCCACCCCAGCCATCCCAGAGCAGGCCGTGCTCGGTAAGCTCCTGCTTCACTCGGTCAGGATTGGCGTCGGGCTTGTCGATCTTGTTGATCGCGACGATGATCGGCACCTCGGCCGCCTTGGCGTGGTCTATGGCTTCGACCGTCTGTGGCATGACGCCGTCGTCCGCGGCCACGACGAGAACGACCACGTCCGTCACCTTGGCACCGCGAGCGCGCATCATCGTGAACGCTTCGTGACCTGGCGTGTCGATGAAAACGATCCGGCGCATCTTCGAGTGGTCGTCCGGATCGTGTACGTCGACCTTGAAGGCACTGATGTGCTGCGTGATACCGCCAGCCTCGCCTTCAGCCACACGCGCCGAACGGATGGCGTCCAGAAGACTCGTCTTTCCGTGATCGACGTGTCCCATTACCGTGACGACAGGCGCTCGCGTTTCGAGCGTACCACCCGTCTCGGCGGCGTCGAACGCGTCGTCCTGGTTCGACACGACCATCTCTTCGAACGGCACGAACGTGACGTCGAAGCCGAATTCCATCGCCACTTCCCTGGCGACGTCCTGGTTCAGTGTCTGATTGATCGTTGCCATGACGCCGCGGCCAAGCAGAGTCGTAACGACGTCCTTCGGCTTGATGTCGAGCTTCTCGGCAAAGTCCTTGAGCGTCGTGCCCTCGACGAGCTTGATCGGCTTGAGCTCATCGAACGAAGGACGCTGCTTCAATGTCGCGACCGTGCCCGTGCGCGCCATGCTCGGCTGACGTCCGTCAACCGGCGTGGTCCGCGACGGAGCCTCGCGAAATCCCTTCTTCCCGCCGCGGCCCGTCGAACGCAGACCTCTCGGTCTCGCCTTGTCCCTCGGCGGAATGTAAGTCGTGTGTGCCGGAAGCTTGACCGGACCAGTCTCACCGGTCGCGCCCGGCTCAACAGTTGGACGCCCGGGGACCGGCAATGGCTTTGGCAGCGTCGGCGGAGACAGAACCGCTTCAGCTCCGGGACGGCGAGTCAGGACTCGTACGGTCGTACCGGTCGGCTTGGCACTCGCTGACGCCGGCTGCGAGCTCGCAGCGGCCTCCTGCGAAGCTACGCGCGTCGAAGGCACGATCCGACGAACCCGGACAGAAGGCGCGGCATCGGCGTCGACATCCGGGCCGACGTCAAGATCGGCTTCATCCGTCTCGTCTGGCGCGAAAGCCGCAACGAGATCCTCGTCGACGACCGGTTCCTCTGCCTCGACCTCGGCGGACTCCTCGTCGACGGCCTGCGCACGAGCCGGCGAGGCCTTGAGCACGCGAACGCGCGGCTGCGACGGCCTTGCTTCCGTCGCCGGCGCTGCAGCAGCGCCCGCAGGTGCCTCGGCCTCTACGTGGGGCTCGGCATGATGACCAGCGTCGGCCTCCAAGTCTCCCTCGTCGACCGGAGCCGCCGTCTTGACCGTCTTCACGAGACGCGGACCGGCGGGCGCAGCGGCCTTCTTCGGGTAGTACTTGTTCCGAATTCTCTCGGCTACATCGTCCGGGACGCTGTTCGAGGGCACGCTGACGTCGAGGCCCTCGCGGCGACACTCCTCGATGGCCTTCTTATTGTCGATCTTGAGCTCTTTGGCCAGATCGTAGACTCGAACTTTCTTTGAGCCCATACGTGTGTTCGTCTTCCTCAGCCCCGATGCGGGGTTCAATTACGCTTCTTCAGTCTCCGACGTCACGTCAGCGTCCGCGCCCGACTTCTCGTCGACGGCCGCACTTTCGGCCGCCAGGTCAGGCTCGGCCTCCCGTTCCTCTTCGACTACAGATGCTTCCTCGACGGCTTCACCGGCTGCCGCCTCGGGAACCTCAGCTTCTTCCGATTCAAGTTCGGCGACTTCAGGGGCAGCGATCTCGTCGGGTGCGGCCTCGACGGCCGCGGGTGCCTCGACCTCTGTGTCATCGGCCGGCTCCACTGCAGTGTCGTCAGACGACGCGTCAGCGGTTTCGACAGGCACAGCTTCGCCGGCCTCATAAGAAGCCCGATCTAGTACCGGCGCTTCGTCACCAGCCTCGACCTGCAGGGCCGCCGCATCCGCTGCCTCGTGTTCTGCGTGCGCAGCTGCCTGCATGCCGCGGAGCCGCTTCACTTCCATGATCCGGCGCGCCGAGGCGATGAGACGCTCCGCATCGTCGAAGCTCATGTCGATGATCTGCGTCACGTCGTCAACCGTGGATTCGGCCAATTGCTCGACCGTAAGAATGCCGCCGCGCTGAAGCGTGTCCGACATGACCTGGTCGATCGAATCGACGACGGTCAGCGGAACGTTCGCACCGGAGAGCAGAGCTTCCATCTGGCTCTCCACCTCGCGCTTCATCTCTTCCTCGCTCCGGATGTCGACGTGCCAACCGATCAGCTTGGCGGCGAGCCGGACGTTCTGGCCCTTGCGGCCGATGGCGAGTGAAAGCTGTTCCTCGGGAACGATGACCTCGAGCTCCTTGTTCGTGAAGTCGAGAATCTGGACCTTCGAGACCTTTGCGGGCGACAGCGAATTGGCGGCGAAGATCGCCGGATCCTCGTTCCACTCGATGATGTCGATGCGCTCGCCGCGCAGCTCGCGAATGATCGCCTGGACGCGCGAGCCCTTCATGCCGACGCAGGCGCCGACCGGATCGACGTCGCGCTCGCGACTGACTACCGCGATCTTGGCCCGGTCTCCGGGTTCGCGCACGGCGGCCTTGATGATCACCGTGCCGTCGTATATCTCCGGAACTTCCATCTCGAAAAGCCGCTTGAGCAGCTCAGGGCTCGTTCGGGATACCTCAACTTGCGGTCCCTTGGTGTCCCGATGCACGTCGTGAATCACGACGCGGATTCGCTCACCCTGCGTGAAACTCTCGACGCGCGACTGCTGATTTCGCGGAAGCACGGCCTCGACCTTGCCCAGATCGACGATGATCCGTCCGCCCTCGAACCGCTTTACGTAACCGTGAACGATATCTCCGACGCGCAGGATGTATTCGTCGTAGATGTTGTTCCGTTCGGCCTCGCGCACCTTCTGGAAGATGATCTGCTTCGCCGTCTGCGCCGCGATTCGTCCTAGATCCTCGGTCGAGCGCGGAAACTCGAGAATGTCGCCACTTTCAGCGCCCTCGATTCCCATGCTCTCGACCTCGGCCAGCGAGATCTCGATGGCGTCGTTCTCGACGTCTTCGACAACGCGCTTGACGGCAAACAGATCCACCGAGCCCGTATCCATGTTGTATCGGGCCTGCAGATCCTCTCCGGTCTTGAACTGCTTGCGCGAGGCGGTCACCACGGCGTCCTCGATGGCGCTGATGATGATCGTCGGGTCGATGTTCTTCTCTCGCGCAAGGGTCTCGATGTTCTGCGCGATCGGCGTGTTCGGATTCACAGGGTACCTCCGGCCTCGGACCGCCGATTTCCACGCCCCGGGGCATGGACCGTATTGGCCGCGAGAATCTGGGTGTAGGGAATATTGTGTTCGGTGCCGTGGCGATCGACGACGATCACCTGCGAGGGCGTCACGCGCTCGACACGCCCCTTGATGCTCGGCCCGTTCTCGAATGGCTCTGAAACGCGGATTCGGACAATCTCGCCGCGATGCCGGTCGAAGGCGGGCTGGCCGGACAACGACTTGCCAAGTCCGGGTGACGTGACTTCGAGCGTGTAGTGAAACGGAATGAGGTCCTCGACGTCGAGAATCGTGCCAACCTCCCGGTTGACCGCGACGCAGTGCTCGTGGGTGAGCCCCTGGTCGCTGTCGAGCGTGATGCGAAGCATGGACGCACGCGACCCGTCGCCCTTGAGCTCCCACCCGACGAGCTCGAGGCCTTCGGTCTGCACGACCCGTTCGATCACATCCGCGATCTTGTTTTCGTCGATTCCGGTCATTTACCTTCGACTTCCGGCCGAGAAAAAAGGTGGGCCCGAGCCCACCTTCGAAACCACCGAGCGTCGGAAACGCTCGATACTCCAAGATGAACCAGCGAGTATAGCCAGCGCGGTCCATCCACGCAAGAACTCTTTCCGTTAGGCTCGTATTGCGGTCGTTGCGCGAAGCGCGTTG
>CAZQBW010000202.1:0-9710 GCA_964591515.1 uncultured Clostridia bacterium | reverse complement strand
ACCCACGGCTATTTCCTTCGACCGCTCCGCGGTCGTTCAGTAGGCCAAACTCCAGCGCCCCTTGCGGGGCTCGCGCAGAGACGAAAAGGATGACCCACGGCTTACGCCGTGGACTCGGGTTCTTTCGCGCTTTCGGCGCTCTTCAGAGTCCAGCTCAGTGCACTCCGTGCCTCTGTGCTCTCTGTACACCAACGGTATTGCCGTCGGCATACAGAGAGCACAGAGACACAGAGAGCACAGAGGCGTCGAAACCTCACCGCGTCCGGTACGCGAAGAACGAGATCGTCACTGGACTCCTCGAGCTGTTGTACGCCAGCGCCCGGTACCGCGGGAACCCGACGTCGAATTTCTGCTGCTGCGCCATGAAGTAAGGTGACTGCCTCGAATTCACGACCACGGTAATCTCGAGCGACGCCGGCAGCAGTCCCATTCCCGAAAACGCCTGATCGAACGGCGCGATATCCGGGATGAGAATGACCCCAACCGTCCCGGGCACCTCGTCCGCCCCGAGCATCTGTCCGGCGAGATTCAGGATGATCTTCTCGTGTCCGTCGGTATCGATCGTGCCAAGGTCGACGAGCGAACGGATCTCGGAGCGCTTGATCGGGGGCACCGAGACCCCCTTGACGCCGAACAGCGACGTCGAACCCTCGATCTGCTGAATGGTCGCCTGACCACTTGCCGCCTGTGGGGCGAACGCCGTAAGGGCGAAGACTAGCGCGACGATTGAGGTACGAAGCATCTGTTGGCCCTCCCTTGGCCTCGCCGTGAACCTACTTTCGGCTCTCGACACGGTCAATGGGACCAAGGTCTCATGCGGCATATTGGCCCAAGGTCCAATACCGCAACCCGGCAATGCCCCATAAAGTGGTGGCGGAAAACCAGTCCGGAGAGTTCCTCGCCATGCTGTCGATCGGTTTTCGACTGTCTCTCCTGCTCATTCTCGTCGTGGCCGTTCCGGCCGCAGTCGTCGACGGCGCCCAGAAGAAGTCGAAGAAGAAGACGAAGCCCCCGACTGCGACGGTTGCACCCGCGCAAAGCCACGTCGTCACCCCGGTGCCGTTTCGAGAGCGCAATGGAAAGGACGTGTTCAACGCGTCGGGCATCGTGGCGCTCGGCGACTCGCACTTCGTGTTCGTCGACAACAACACGAACGATGCGTTGCTCGAGCTGCGATTGACCGCGGACGGACAGCAGGCCGCACCGATTGCGCGTCTGCCGCTGCGGGGACTGTCCCCCGGAACCGTTGACGACATAGAGGATCTCGCGCTTGCCGAGATAGACGGACGCCGCTTCATCTTCGCGACGCCGTCGCTGTCGATGAAATCGGGCAAGAAGGGTGCGGGGGGCGCGATGCGGCCTAGCGCCCTCTTGCGCATTGAAATCGGGAAAGACGGATCGCTCGATACTGAGGCGATGCCCGACTTTCGCGAGTGGTTCGTCAGGAACGTTCCGGCGATCGCCGCTGCGGCTACGCGCGACCCGGATGCCGGCGGCCTGAACGTCGAGGGGCTCGGATGGGATCCGAAGCGACAGGCGCTGCTCATCGGCGTCCGAACTCCGCTCGTCGATCAGCTTCCCATCATCGTGCCCGTGCGCATCAAGGCTCCGGCCGGTCCGTGGACGACGTCGAACCTCGAGGCTCTTGCGCCGATCAAGCTCCATGTCGAGCGCGGCGCCGGCGCGGCCGGCGTTCGCGGAGTGACCACCAGAATGAACGACAACGGATTTCTGGTTGTCGTCGCCAACGCTACGAGCAAGGACTCTGCGCCGTTTGCCGTCTACTCGTGGGACGGCCTCGATGGCGGTCACGTCAGCAGGTTTCCGCATGTCTTCGCCGACGGAATGAAGGCCGAAGGCCTGACCATCGGAACGGTCGGAGGCAAGCCCGTGGTGGTCGTCGTCGACGACGGCGGCGGGTTCAGTGTCGTGTGGCTGTAGGAAGGAGGGACGACGATGCGAATTCGATGTTGGACTCTGGCGCTTGTAATGTTGCTGTTCGCGCCGTGGACGGTCACGGTTTCGGGCGTGCAACAGAAGATGCCCCCGTTGAAGCCTTCGGCGACCTTCCGGTTCGACCGGTACGCACTCGAATATCCGACGTCGTATACGCCGCAGCCGCTCAGTTCGACAGACCCTGGCGGGTTCTTCACTTCGACGAACCCGTTCGGCTTCCTGTTCGCGGTCATGTCGAGATCGGGTGAAGACACCGTGATCCCACAGGGACGGTTCCTGGCAAATGCGATGCTCGATCGGCTGGCGCGCGCGAACCAGATCGTCACCCAGACGGTGACGGACATCCCGGCCGATCAACTGCCCCCCAAAGTGTCGCTCGGCAAGTCGCTCGATGCGGTCACTGCCCAGGGGCTGACGCTTCACGCCGGGTTCTACCTGACGGAGGTCGCCGGCCGAAAGGTCCTGGTCGGCTATGCAACGTTGACATGCGAGAACATCCGGCCGGAGCTGCGCCACCTCATCACGCCATATCCCGCCGATGTGGAGCAGGACTTCCGGCAGATGGTCGACACCTTACGAGTTTGGTGACTTGAAGGGCGAGACGGGTCAGAAGCTCGTTATCGCCCACACGCACGGTACCGGACATAGGACCAAGGTCCACTATCCGGCGCAAAGAAACGAACGTAGATTCGGACTTCCTGAATGTCCTCTGCCTCGCACCGAGTCGAGGCTCCTTCCAGGCATCAACGCGGGAGGCCGTCCGCCGTGTCCATCATGAATTTCACACCTCATCAGATCGTGCCGGTCCTGATTGGCGCACTCGCGCTCTCGGGCTCCATTGCGTGCTCCAAGAAACAGGCTCCCGCGGCGACTCCGCCATCGGTCAACGTCGTCCAGCTTGCTCCGATGAGCGTTCCGATCTACGACGAGTTCATCGGTCAGACGGACGCGCCGGACAACGTCGAAATCCGCGCGAGGGTCGAGGGGTACGTCGAGGAGATCCCTTTCACGGAGGGAAGCATCGTCCAGAAAGGCGCACTGCTCTACACGCTCGACCGTCGGCCCTTCGAGGCTGCCCTCCAGAGCTCGAAGGCGACCCTGGCCCAGGCCAAGGCGATGCTGGCAAAGGCCCAGGAGAGCGTCGAGCTCGTTCGCGCCAGAGCTAACCTCACGGCGAGCAAGGCCGAACTGGTCAATGCCAATCAACTGCTCGCACGCGTTGAGCCCCTCGCGGCGCAGCGCGCCGTGACGCAGGCGCAACTCGACGAGGCGACCGCCCGACAGAAGGAGGCCGAGGCCCGCGTCGCCGGCGACACGGCGGCGGTCCAGCAGGCCGAGATCACGCAGCGAACGGACATCGACGCCGCGAAGGCGCAGGTGGCGTCCGGTGAAGCGGCTGTTCGCGCCAGTGAGCTCGACCTCGGCTACACGAAGATCTTCGCTCCCGTCACCGGTCGCATCGGACGCAGCTCGGTCAAGGTCGGAAGCCTGGTTCGCCAGGCCATGCCGGACCCGCTCACGATCATCTCCACCACGGGCAACATCACCGTCAACTTCACGATCACCGAGCGGCAGTACCTCGACCTCGCCGAGAAGATGAAGGTCATTGAATCGGATCCCGGCCGACGAGGCCAATTGCAGCTGATTCTCGCGGATGGCAGCGTCCATCCAGAGGTCGGTCGCGTCGATCTGGCCGATCGAAGTGTCGACCCCGCGACAGGCACGCTCGGTCTGCGGGCCGTATTCCCTAACCCCGAGGGACTGGTGAAGCCCGGGCAGTTCGCGAAGATCCGGGCTGCGATCATCCAGACGAAGGACGCGATCATCATTCCTCAAGAGGCGATACAGGATCTGCTCGGAAGCCGCTATGTCTATGTCGTCGGCGACGACAACGTCGCCAAGCGGCGGGACGTCGTTCCCGGCGCCCGCGTGGGGACCATGTGGGTCATCGACAAGGGCCTCAATCCCGGTGAACGCGTGGTCATCGAGGGCCTGCAGAAGGTGAGACCGGACATCCCGGTGACGCCGACGACTGTGCCCATGCCCGATCCGAACGCGCCGCGCGCTAATACTCCATCCGCCTCCTAGGACCAGCGGGAACGGGACGACCACGCTATGTTCTCGAAGATCTTCATCGACCGCCCGATCCTGGCGACCGTCATCTCGATCGTCATCACGATTGCCGGCGGCATCGCCATTCTGGCCCTGCCAACCGCCAGGTATCCGGATCTTGCACCGCCCCAGGTCAAGGTCACCGCGACCTACCCTGGCGCAAGTGCCGATACCGTCGAGAAGACCGTCGCGACTCCCATCGAGACCGAAGTCAACGGCTCGAAGCGCATGGTCTACATGAACTCGACGAGCGGGAACGACGGCTCGTATACGCTTACGGTCTCGTTCGACATCGGCTCGGACAACGACCTGAACGCCGTCGAGGTCCAGAACCGCGTGGCCATCGCGACGGCGAAGCTGCCCCCCGAAGTGCAGACCGTAGGCGTGTCGATCAAGAAGGTCAGCCCCGACGTGCTCATGTACATCGCGATGACCTCGCCCGAGGGCACGTACGACACGCTCTTCATGAGCAACTACGCTCTCATCAACGTGGTCGACGAGCTCAAGCGCATCCCCGGCATCGGCGACGTGATGATCATCAGCCAACAGGACTTCGGCCTGCGCATATGGCTAAGACCGGACGACATGGCGAAGCTCGGCGTCTCGGCCACCGACGTGATCAGTGCCGTCAAGGAGCAGAACGCGGAGACCGCGGCAGGCAAGATCGGTCAGGCACCTACAGTCGAGGGCCAGGTTTTCGAGTACCCGCTCAAGGTCAAGGGACGCCTCGCGTCCGCCGAGGAATTCGGCAACATCGTTGTACGGGCGAAGGAAGGTGGCGCGATCGTCCGGATGAAGGACATTGCGCGGCTCGAGCTCGCGTCGAAACTCTACAGCTCGACAACGACCCTGAACAGCGCCCCCTGTCTGACGCTGTCGGTCAGCCAGCAGCCCGGCGCCAATGCGGTCGCGCTCGCCGAGACGGTGCGCGCCACGCTCGACAAGATGAAGACCAACTTCCCTCCGGGGCTCGACGTGAAGGTCGTGTACGACCAGACCGTTTTCGTCACGCTGTCGATCGAGGAAGTGCTGCACACGCTCTACGAGGCCTTCGCGCTCGTCTTCATCGTCATCTTCATCTTCCTGCAGGACTGGCGTGCGACGCTCATTCCCATGATCGCCGTGCCGGTCTCGCTCGTCGGCACGTTCGCAGTCCTGCTGGCAGCTGGTTTCTCGATCAACCTCCTCACGCTCTTCGGACTGATCCTCGCAATCGGAATCGTGGTCGATGACGCCATCGTCGTGGTCGAGGCCGTGGCGCACAAGATCGAGCACGAAGGCATGAAGCCGTACGATGCGTCGCTCTCCGCCATGGCCGAGGTTTCCGGCCCCGTCATCGGCATCGCGCTCGTGCTGTCGGCGGTGTTCGTCCCGCTGATGTTCCTCGGCGGCCTGACTGGTGTCATGTTCCGCCAGTTCGCCGTGACCATCTCGGTGTCGGTGCTCCTGTCGGCCTTCAACGCCCTCACGCTCACGCCGGCCATGTGTGCACTCTTCATGCGGAAAGCCTCGCACAAGGGACTCATCGGCCGGGCATTCGCGGCGTTCAACCGTGGCTTCGACTGGTTCACGGACAAGTACATGTTCGGCGTGAACTTCGGTCTCCGCCGATGGGTATTCTCGCTCGGGATGCTCGCGGCTTTGACGGCGGCGGGCGTGCTGATGATCGCGCGGCATCCGACAGGCCTGATTCCCGACGAGGACCAGGGCATGGTCTTCGTCAACGTGCAGCTGCCCGACGGCGCCTCGCTCGAGCGCACCCAGCAGGTAATGAAGAAGCTCGAGGGCATCGTAAAGGAGACGCCGGGCGTCCAGGACTACCTGGTCTTCTCCGGGTTCAGCGTCGTGTCCCAGGTCGGAACGAACACCGGAAGCGCCGTGCTCGTGCTCAAGGACTGGGAAGAGCGAACCGCGCCGGAGGAGTACTACAAGGCGATCATCTCGCACATCGCGTCGAAGACCGCCGAGATCCCTGAGGCCTCGTTCTCTGGCTTCGGACTGCCGGCACTTCCGGGCATGGGTAACGTGGGCGGCTTCGTCTTCGAGTTGCAGGACCGCAGTGGCGGGTCGCTTACCCAGCACGCCGACGTTGCCAAGCAGTTCATCGGAGATATCAGTGCAAAGCCCGAGATAGCCGTCGCGTTCACCAGCTTCCGCGATACGGTCCCGCAGCTGTACATCGAGGTCGATCGCGAAAAAGCCAAGACTCTTGGCGTCGGAATCGACGAGGTGTTCAAGACGCTCCAGGGCAACCTCGCGAGCCTCGAGGTCAACGACATCACGATCTTCGGCCGCAACTTCCGCGTGCTGGTCCAATCGGAAGCCCTCTACCGGACGAAGCCGGACGACATCAACAAGCTCTATGCGCGGAGCGCTGCGGGCAACATGGTCCCCCTGGGGACGCTCCTTAAGATCACGCCGACGACGGGCCCGTCGGCCATCAACCGCTACAACGTGTTCCGCGCTATCGAGGTGAATGCCGTCGGCTCGCCAGGCACCGCTTCGGGTGACGCAATCGCGGCGATGGAAGAGTCGGCGGCAAAGGTCTTGCCGTCGACGATGAGCTACGAATGGACTGCCCTGACGTTCCAGGAGAAGCTCTCCGCCGGTCAGCTCCCGCTGACTTTCGGAATGGCGCTCGGGTTCGTCTTCCTGTTCCTGGCGGCGATGTACGAAAGCTGGTCCATCCCGTTTGCCGTGCTGCTCGGCGTCCCGCTTGCGCTCTTCGGTGCGATCCTCGGCGCGGTCGTCCGGGTCATCCCGTTCGACATGTACGGGCAGATCGGCCTGATCCTGCTCATAGGACTCGCCGCGAAGAACGCCATCCTGATCGTCGAGTTCGCGAAGATCGAACACGAGGTCAACGGGAAGTCCGTGCTCGAAGCCGCCCGTCTGGGCGCCAAGCTTCGGTTCCGACCGATTCTGATGACTTCCTTTGCGTTCATTCTCGGCGTCGTGCCGCTGATGATCGCTACCGGCGCGGGTTCGGCGTCGCGCGTCTCGCTCGGCACTGCGGTATTCGCAGGAATGACCGCCGCGACGCTGTTCGGCGTGTTCCTGATCCCGATGCTCTACTTCGTGATCCAGACACTCACGAACAAGCTGACGGGCGGGAAGAAGGCCGAAGAGAAGCCTCAACCTGTGGGGACGGACGAGCTCGTTTCCCCGAATCCGGGTCACGGAGACTGACGCCATGAAACGAGTCGCCGTCATCGCAACGCTTGCAGTCCTCCTGACCGGGTGCACCGTCGGGAAGAAGTACCAGCGTCCGGCTGTGGAGATCCCGGACGTGCATCGGGGCGCGCCGGTACAGCCTGCTCCCACGTCGGCATCGCTCGCCGACACGAAGTGGTTCGAGATATTCAAGGACGAGAAGCTGCAGGAGCTCGTGCGCATGTCGCTCGACTCGAACTTCGACGTGCGAGTCGCAGTGGCCCGCATCGACCTCGCAAGAGGTCAGCTCGGCATAACGCGGGCGGATCAGTTTCCGAACGTGAACGCGGGCGGAGAGCTCGCCACGGTCCGGTCCTCGCGCAGCGGTCAGCTCGAGATCCCTGAGCCGGAGCAGGTCAAGCGGTCGTTCGGCACGGTGGCGCTGGGCCTGCTCACCTTCGAGCTCGACATCTGGGGCAGGTTGAGACGGGCGACCGAAGCGCAGCGCGCGCAACTCCTCTCCGAGGAGGAGAACCAGAAGGCCATCATCGTCACGCTCGTTGCGGCGGTCGCACAGTCCTATTTCGAGCTCCGCGAGCTCGACCTCGAACTGGAAATCTCGCAGCGAACGCTGACGAGCCGCGAGGAATCGCTGCGGATCATCCGGTTGCAGGAGGGCGCCGGTGTCGCAACGATGCTCGATGTGCGGCAGGCCGAGGAGCTGGTCTACACGGCGTCGGCACGCATTCCCGAGCTGCAGCGGCTGATCGGCCTGCAGGAGAACTTCGTCGCGACGCTCGTCGGAGTCAATCCGCGCGACATTCCCCGCGGCGCCGCGCTGGTCGATCAGCAGATGCCGCCGGAGGTTCCGGCCGGGTTGACCTCCGACCTGATCGAGCGGCGACCCGACATTCGCGCCGCCGAGCAGCAGCTCGTGTCGGCGAATGCACTGGTCGGAGTCGCGAAGGCCGCGTACTTCCCGCGAATCAGCCTGACGGGCTTCTTCGGATTCCAGAGCGACCAGCTCTCGAGCCTCTTCTCGGGCCCGACGAGGGTCTGGTCGTTCGCGGGGCAGGTCTCGCAGCCGATTTTCCAGGCAGGGCGGCTCAAGTCGAACGTGCGGGTGGCGAAGGCACAGCGCGAGATCGCGTTGATCGAATACGAGCGGTCGATTCAGAACGGCTTCCGCGAAGTCTCGGATGCGCTCATCTCGTACCAGTACGTGCGCGAGCAACGGGTTCAGGAGGAACTGCTCGTCAACGCGCTCAGGGATCGGGTGCGGCTCGCGAATCTCCGCTACGAAGGCGGCATCGACAATTACCTGAGCGTGCTCGATGCGGAGCGGGAACTGTTCGATGAGGAATTGCGGCTGGCGCAACTGAGGCTCGGCGAGTTGACGACCGTCGTCCAGCTCTACAAGGCGCTCGGAGGCGGCTGGCAGCAGTAGTCCGTGCGGTCGCTTGCATCACGCTTCACGGCAGAGTCTGTCCCCATTCGGCACGGTCAGTCTCGAACGGTCGCACCGTGCGCTACCGCGCACGGTGCCGATGCACATGGCTCACGCTCGGAAGTTATCTGAAATCCAATGGCGCTACCCGACATCGTGCTGCAACGGCCTGGCCGCCCGACTCGCATTGGCCGCTGGTACGTCCGGCGTCGATACGCAATCCTGTTCTACTCGCTGCTGTTCACGATTGCCTTCATTCCGGTGACGACGGCGACCCAGTCGCGCGTGCCGTTGATAAAGGCGCTGCTCGTTGCCAACCTCGTTGCCGCGGCGCTGTCCACGATGACGCGAAAAATGCGCCGTGCGCTGTTCGGATCGGCGATCGCGGTTTTCCTGATCGTCTATCCGGTGGAGCTCATCTTCAATGTGAACCTCCTGACGGGAGGACTCGGCTTGTGGAGTGTCACGGCTGCGGTCGCGGCGGGGAACGCGGTGGTCTTCGCGATTCGCGCGCGGCGGGTCGACAGCGAACACCTCTTCGCGGCGCTCAGCGCCTACCTGCTGGCCGGTCTCGTGTTCGGCGTCATTCACTACGTCCTCGAACGAGCCGTCCCAGGATCGTATGCCGTGAACGGCGTGCCTCTATTGGTCGCGTTCGACATCTCGGAGGCCGTCTACTTCAGCTTCGTGACGCTGGCGACGCTCGGGTATGGCGACATCGTGCCGACGTCCGAAGCCGCGCGCAGCATCGCGATCGTCGAGGCGATCATCGGCCAGCTCTACCTCGCCGTGATGATCGCGAGAATCGTCAGCATGTACGTGCCGCGCAACAGTCCCGGGGACGACGACTGACTCGCCTCTTGCGCGAAGCGCCTTGGAGTGCGGCGTGAAGCGCCGCTTTGGATTGTCTCGAAGAACCGTAATCTCGAGGGGAATCCAGAGCGGCGCTTCGCGCCGCACTCCAAGGCGCTTCGCGCAAGAGACGAGTCAGTCGCCTCAGACCGAGCCCGTCTTCCAGATCAGGTCGGCGTAGTCCCGGATC
>CAZQBW010000201.1:0-9749 GCA_964591515.1 uncultured Clostridia bacterium | reverse complement strand
AAAGCGGCGCTTCACGCCGCACTCCAAGGCGCTTCGCGCATTGCTTCGATCACCGCAACCGGGCGACGAGCGCGATTAGCGCGACGACAGCTCCCCACGCCGCAAAACCGACAGCAATCGCAACCGGGAACGCCCACCTCGCTCGAAGCGACAACCAGCACGCCGCGACGAACGCCATCGTCGCCAGCAGCCCCACCAGCATCGACTTCACGAACTCGGCCGTCTGCCCGTGATCTCCGCCCGTAGCCGAAAACACGATCCAGGCTGCCAGCGGAATCGCCAGCGGCATCACCGAGAGTATGGCGGCTGCAGCGCGCGACTTCTCCTGAATGACCGCTACCAGAATGATGACAACGACCGAGATGACGACCGGCACGACCTTCTGCGCCGTCACGCCGCAATACCTTCCGCCACGTCATCGGGCGTTCCTCCGGCAATGGCCGACACGAGGATCAACTCGGTGACGAATAGCGTCATGAATGGCGGCAACACCTGATAGACGCCGAACAGCACGACCATCGCGCCGACGACTCCCGTCGAAATCACCGTCGCGATCCGGACCATCCGCGCCGTGCCCGCCGACGCTATCGCGAGCATCATCGCCGCGAAACCAACGAGCGAGATCGTCATCAGCAGGCTCAGCGAGTTCAGGATGTCGCCGATCGACGGCTTCATTCCCGCGCCGAGATCGATGCGCGTGGCGTTCATCGAAACCTCGAGCGCGGCGACCTCCGAGCCAGGCTCAGGGCTCGAGAAGTGGCCCATCGTGTGCAGTCCCGCGATGACGATCAGCGAGATCGCCGCCGCTGAGAAAAGTCGTCGTCCCTTTCGAAACATGGAACACCTCGGATACGAGTGGTGGCGCGATGAGGCGTGCGCGCCAAGGGTGGCATGGAAGGCGGGAATGGAGAAGGGGAAGGCTTCGCGAACGGAGAGCACGGAGCTACAGAGACCACGGAGCCGGCATTTGAGTCAGCATTCACGATGCGCCACACACGCGGCGCTATACTCGCCGGGCTGTGGCCGTCACTCGCACTCCCCTGCCCATCGACGACGTTCTCGATAGGATCGTCGAAGAGCTCGGAACGTCCCGAAACCTCGTCATCGAGGCGCCTCCGGGCGCGGGCAAGACCACGCGCGTTCCGCCACGCCTGCTCGACCTCGTCGACGACGGACGCGAAGTCTGGGTGCTCGAGCCGCGCCGGATCGCGGCCCGCGCCGCCGCTCGTCGAGTCGCCGCCGAGATGGCCGAGCGTCTCGGCGAGACCGTCGGCTACACCGTACGCTTCGACGACGTATCGGGCCCGCGGACGCGGCTGCGATTCGTCACCGAAGGCATCCTCGCGCGCCGGATTCTCTCGGATCGGGGACTCGACCGGATCGGCGCGGTCGTCTTCGACGAGTTCCACGAACGCCACATCCACGCGGACGTCGGACTTGCCCTCGCGCGCCGACTGCAACTCGACACGCGTCCCGACCTTCGCATCCTGGCGATGTCGGCGACGCTCGAGGCGGCGCCCGTTGCGGCATTTCTCGGCGAATGTCCCGTCGTCCGATCGGAAGGACGTCTGTTCGACGTCGCGATCGAGTACGATTCCAGGCCGGACGACCGACCGCTCGCCGATCGAGTAGCGGCTGCCGTGAGCAGGATAACTAGCGGTGGACTCGACGGAGACGTGCTCGTGTTCCTGCCTGGCGCGACCGAAATCCGCCGCGCGCTCGAGACCTGCGCGCCAGTTGCGAAGCGAACTGGCGCCGAGCTGCTTCCCCTTCACGGCGACCTGCCGGCGGCCGAACAGGACCGCGCCGTTTCGCCCTCGGCGCGTTCGCGAATCATCCTCTCGACGAACGTCGCGGAGTCGTCGATCACGATCGACGGCGTCGTTGCGGTCGTCGATTCGGGGCTTGCGCGCGTGCCCGCGCATTCGCCGTGGACGGGCCTGCCTACAATCGAGACGGAGCGCGTCAGCCAGGCATCGGCCGACCAACGCGCCGGGCGCGCGGGCCGCGTTCGGCCGGGGCGCTGCATCCGGCTCTACACTTCACAGGACTTCGGAGCGCGACCAGCGCATTCGACGGCCGAGATCCTCAGGCTCGATCTCGCCGAGACTGCGCTGCTCGTGCACGGATGCGGCGTTCGGCAGGCCGCGGAATTCGAATGGTTCGAGAAACCGGCGCGATCCGCGATCGAGGCCGCGGACTCGCTGCTCGAGCGCCTGGGCGCGATCGATGCACTCGGCAGCCTCACTGCGGACGGTCGGGCGATGCTCGGATTGCCGGTGCATCCGCGATTGGGACGGCTGCTGATCGAATCCGCGAGACGCGGCATCGGGCGCCTCGGTTGTCGCGCAGCGGCCGTGCTCTCGGAACGCGACCCGCGCTCGCGAACGCCGTTCGAGAGCCCGGGCAGGCCGGCAGCTGCGGTGTCAGGTCCCTCGGACGTGTTCGCAATACTGGACCTGATCGGCGAGCCGGATGCTGAAGGGCGCGTCGGCTCCACACTCGATCGCGGGGCGGTGGCCTCGATCGTCCGCACGGCAACTCAACTCGAGCGCTCGCTCGCCCGGTTGAGCAGGGGTGCGAAGGAGCGAAGCTCGGTAGTCGATCACGAAGAGGCCGAGCGTGCGCTCGGCATCGCCGTGCTCGCGGCGTTCCCGGACCGCGTCGCCCGTCGGGTGCCGCGACCGAAAGGCGGACGCGACGAGCGGGTCATGCTCGCGCTCGCTGCCGGCGCGTCGGCCGAGCTGCATCCGGCGAGCGTCGTGCGGTCAGCCGAATTCATGGTCGCAGTCGATGCCGAAACCCGGCGCGACGCGCGCGGAGGGTGGACGCCGCGCAGCGCCGGAACGCCCGTCGTGCGCACGGCGAGCGCGATCGAGAGCGACTGGCTCATCGAGCTCTTCGCGGATCGCGTGGTGGATGAGCTCGAGTGCGTATGGAGCGAGACTGACGAGCGGGCGTACGACGTCCGACGCCTCGTCTATGACGGGCTCGTCATCGACGAGACACGGCGGCTGGCGGCGCCGGGGCCGGCGGCGTCCGCACTCGTATTCGCAGCGGCGCGCGTGGTGCCCGGAATCCTCTCCGATCCGGCGATTGGCGTCCTGGTGGCGCGCATCCGGTTTGCCGCTGACGCGGCGCCCGATTGCGGGCTCGCCTCCATCGACGAAGCAGACGTCGAGGCCTGCCTCGCCGAGGTCTGCGAGTCGCTCACTTCCCTCGCGCAACTGCGGGCGCGCATGCCGGCGGCGCTCGCGGCGGCGATCGTGCGGCGCGCGGGTCCGAATGCGTTGCGCGCGCTCGCGCGATTCGCGCCCGAGCGTGTGCGGCTCGCACGCGGGCGTGAAGTGCGCGTGCACTACGCCGAGGGGATGCAGCCGTGGATCGCGTCGCGGCTGCAGGATTTCTTCGGGATGCAGACGACGCCGGCGATCGCGGATGGGAGACGGCCGCTCGTCGTGCATCTGCTGGCGCCGAACCAGAGGGCGGTACAGGTGACGTCGGACCTCGCGGGGTTCTGGGAGAGGCATTACCCGGCGCTTCGGAGGGAGCTCGGGCGGCGCTATCCGAAGCACGCGTGGCCGGAGGATCCGGTGGGAGGCAATGAACCCGCGAAGCCGGGGTCGAGGGGTACGAGTCGCTCGGGAAATTGAGGATTCTGACTTTGCGCCTTTGCGAGTCCTTTGCGCCTTTGCGAGAAACGCGTCCTCACGGCGGCGTCTTCTCGCAAAGACGCAAAGAAGAAGCGGAGATTCGGGCGACAACGGCCCGGGACCCTACGAGTCTCCCCCGTACAGCAGCGTCGGATCCGTGCCGCTCACCGGCGCACGCCCTGGGCCTCCGACCTCCCCGCACCCCAGCAGCGCCGGCACCAGCTCGCGCTGCGCGCTCCGCACGTCCGGATACCGATCCATCGCCACCCCAGCCAGGCACCGCGCCAGCACGCGCTCGAGCCGCCGCGCACCCTCACCGTCACCCGGCACCCGCACACGCCCCTCCAGCGTCTGCGTGATCAACTCGGGCCACGTTCGCGCCGTGTAAGGTCGCCGCCCCACCAGCGCCTCGTACGCCATTATCCCGATCGCGAAGACGTCGCTGCGTTCGTCGACCTGACCACCCGCCAGCTGCTCCGGCGACATGTACCCGAACGTCCCCATGACCGTTCCAGGCGCCGTCAGACTCGACACGCTCGTGACGTCGATCGACTTGAATTTCGCCAGCCCGAAATCGAGGATGCGCGCCGACGTGTCGTCGCCGTCCCCGATCAGTACGATGTTCTCGGGCTTGAGGTCACGGTGCACGATTCCAGCAGCGTGCGCGGCACCCACTCCCTCGCAGATCCCGTCGACGACTCTCGCGGCAATCACCGGGCCGAGCGATCCTCTCGTAACGATCTCGGTTCGCAGCGAGCGACCCGCCAGCATCTCCATTACAAGATAGGCGCCCGAGTCGCCGAGCGCTCCATAGTCGTAGACCCGCACGATGTTCGGATGGTTCAGTCGCGCCGAAGCCTGCGCTTCCCTCTCGAACCTCCTCAACGCCGCCTGGTTGCCGAACATCGTTCCGATCAGCAACTTGACCGCGACCCGCCGCGCAAGCCGTATGTCCTCGGCTTCGTAGACCGCGCCCATCCCGCCCTTTCCGAGCAGCCGCTCGAGCCGGTACTTGCCATCGACGAGGCGGTCGACCGGCATCTCGTGCGTCAAGGTCGCGCCGTCGCGATCGCAGACCTCTTCGGTGCTGTCGAAGCACCGGCGGCAGACCGGGCATTCCTTCACCAGATTCACCCCGTCGCGATCGATGCGTCCGAGGACTTCGACGCGCAGGCGGTGGTCTTCGGCGACGCGGCTCCGCAGATGCGCATTCTCGCGAACGATGGCCATCTGCCCGGCGACGGTTTCGAGCAACGCGCGGTCGCGCGACGAATACGGCTCCTCCGACCGCTTCCGGCCGAGCAGCAGCATCCCCAGCAAACGGCCGTCGGTTCCCGACATCGGCACGATGAGCTCGATGCCCTGGCTCTCGAGCATCTCCACCTCGGCCGGATCGAATGTGGACGCGGCATCTGCGATCGAACGGGCGCGGACTTCGCCTTCGAGCTCGCGTGCGAGCGTCGAGTCTCCCCGGAAACGAACGCCCGCCCCCGCCGCGTCGCCGGCGCTGCTCACGACCGCGAGGTCGCCGCCGGCGTCGTCGCGAGAAAGGATGATCAGACGTTCCGGATGCAACGCAGACTCGAGCGCCGCGATGACCCGCTGCGAGATTCCCGAATCCGAGTCGTTGCGCTTGATCTCTTCGACGAGGCCCTGAAGTACTGCCTCCGATTCGTATGTGTCGCGGTAGAACATCCGGTTGAGTCTGGCGCGCAGCGGGCGGCGGAGGCTGAGCGTGACGACCGATGCCCCGACGAGCGTCATCGTGACCGGATTGCCGAACAGCATATCGCCGATCGTCATCTGGGGATTGCTGACTATGCGGACGACGTGGACGATGACCGGCAGCGCGACCAGAAGCTCGAGAACGCCCTTCGCAAGCAGGTACCGAACGCCCTGCCGGAACGCGACGTCGATTCCGAAGACTCGATGCTTGAGAATCGAGTAGCCCACGGAGATCGGTATCAGGACGAAGACGCCGTTGATCATCACGACAACCCAGAACGCATCTACGTTCGTCATGATGGACGGGCCGCCGGCCGTGACGATGAGGATGTCCGAGATGAAGAGGATGGCGAATGGCGACGTGGCTACGCCGAGACCGGCGATCATCCATCTCATCCTCTGCCGCTCCTGACGATCCGTCGTCGCGAGCGTGTTGCGGACCAGCACCGAGAACGCTGCCAGGAAGCTGCCGATGATGAAGGTGTGAAAGGCGGCGAAGTAGAGGTAGAGCCACGTGGACGGCAGCGCGACGATGGCCTCGCGCGTCGAGCCCACCATGTGGAATTCCATCAGCAGGTACGCGTTCGGAACGGCAAAGAGCGCCGCGAGCACGTAGAAAGCGACGGTCAGCCGGTGCCAGCCCCGGCCTATGCGCGCTCCGTGCGGGAGGCTGCGGTAGAAGTGGTAGGCAAACGCGAAGCAGAACGGCCCGGGGAGCGTCATCAGGAATCCACTCACGCGCATCCAGCCTTCGAGCAGCGGGCGAACGGGATCGAGCGCCATCGACAGAAACCCGAATGCGCCGCACACGAACGTCGCGCAGCCAAGGCGCGCAACCCAGAGCCCCGGGCGGGCAAAACCGAGAAGCATCGCCACGAAGAAACACGAGAAGCTGATCACGCACGAGACGGCGACGTTGGCGACGAAGCTGACGTGGCGGGTGGCGGGCGTCTCGAGCGTCACCTCGCCGGGCTGACCATCGCGATCGTAGTGGACGATGTACCTGCTTCCGTCGCGCAGCACTGCGGGGGCGAGGCCGACCAGCGGGATTGGCCCGTCATCGCTGTCGATCGAGACGATCCGGTCGCCGGTGCGGAGGCGGCCGTCGGCCGGGCCTCCGCCGTTGACGCGCGTTACGTACCAGACGCCCTGCCGGAACGTGCCGGACCAGCCGAGGTCATGAATCGAGTTTCCGTGGGTCGAAACGGCGGCGATGACGACGACGAAAGCGGCGACAGTGGCAAGGCCGAGCAGTCCCGCGACCCACGGAAATACCCGGGTCCAGGTCTCGGCAGTCAACCGGCGGTCATTCGTCGGATCGGGCATGGCGGTGACTCGTGCGTGAAGCCTGGTACGGATCAGGGGGAATGTAGTTCAGGTGCGCGGTGCGGGTGAAGGTTGAATGGCGCACTTGGGGACGTGCGTGTCCTCTGTGACTTTACGCCTTTGCGAGTCCTTGGCGTCTTGGCGATTAACGCGTCCTTCAGCTCGCATTTCTCGCAAAGACGCCAAGGACTCGCAAAGGCGCAAAGGACTGCAATCCTGCGCTCCTTACCCCAAGCGGTACGGAATCCTCGCAATCGCCACTTCCTCCGGCGTCGACCGCTCGCACGGCGAACCCGGCTCATACCGGAACGCGATCATCGACTCGCGCACCGACACCACACTCAGGCTGACAGTCTTCGCCTCCCCCGCATGCACACAGACGGACAAAGGGCCTCGCTCAGGCTCGTGACTCCTGTGAAAGCCCTCGAGCAACGCCAGGTTCGGCCTTCTTGCCGTGCGCAGCAGAGACTCGAGCTGTTCGCGGCGGGATTCCCGCGCCGCCCGCTCGTCGCCGCCGGACGACACGATCGGAGGCCGAACGGCGCCATCCAGCTCCAGGCTTCGCCCCGTCCAACGCACCTGTGTCGGCGACCGGTGCGGCACCGCGATCACGAGCACGAACGGCCGGAACACCGAAAGATCGCGATCCAGGATCCGTCGCCGCGCATCCTGGGCATCGTCCGAGTCCGCGAGGTCCGAGAGAAGCAGCCCGCGGCTCGTCCACCCATCTGCAGGCTCCGGCACTTCGTCCCCGTAGGCATTCAGCAGACAGAGCGTGACGCCCAGCTCGTTGACCGTGATCCACGTGCCGCCGAAATCGCCGTCGGCCGGCGAGATGCACCTAAGGCCCCTGAGCTCGCGGACCTCAGGTCCCGTTGCCGGCAGCCGCGACACGCGCTCGTCGCGGTTGCAGAGCAGGTCGTATCCGTCGGGCCGGCGAACCCACGTCATGGTGCACATCAGCGATCGCTCCGCCGGCCGGGTTCCTTCATCACGGGCTCACCACGCAATGCCGTAATCCTCGCCGTGATTGCTCGATCCGCCCCACATAGTGCCGTGCTTGAGGTCGAAGAGGATCGCGTTGATCGGGCCCGACGTGATCGGCGCGTACGTCAGGTCATAGCCCATCGAGCGAAGCTCCTTGCGAATCCACGGCGGCGTCGACTCCGCGGCGAGCATGCGCCCGGGGCGTGACTCGTGATTCCCGAACGACGCGCGCATCTGGAAGCTGTTGATGTTCGCGGCCTCGCACGCCTCCTGGACCGTCATTCCGAACTCGACGACGTTGAGGAAGAACTGCAACAGGTTCTGGTCCTGCGAATCGCCCCCCTGCACGCCGAAGGCGAGATAGGGCGCGCCGTCCCTCAGCGCGATCGTCGGCGTGAGGGTCGCACGCGGACGCTTGCCCGGCTCGATTACGTTGAACGGATTCTCTGCTGGATCGAGTACGAAGCTCTGCGCGCGCTGGCTGACGCCGATCCCCGTGTTGCCGGCGATCACGGCGGGGATCCAGCCGCCGCTCGGAGTCACCGAGACGACCCAGCCTTCGGCATCCGCCGTTTCGACGGACGTCGTTCCGGCGTAGAAGCTGCGCGCCTGCGCCGCCTCGTCGACGGAACCAACGTGTCGGGCACTGACCGTGTGCCAGCGCTCGAGAACGTCGCGGTACGGATTCGTCGCGCCCTGGAACGGGTACGGATCGCCGGGCCGGATGTCGGGGTCGTTGCGCTCCGGATTGATGAGCTTCGCGCGCTCGCGGGCGTAGTCCTTCGAGAGCAACCCGCGGATTGGCTCGTCGGGCGGGAAGGCCGGATCACCGTAGTAGAAGTCGCGATCGGCGAAGGCAAGATTCATTGCCTGATAGACCGTGTGCAGGTAGCGGACGCTGTTGTAGCCCATGCCCTTGAGGTCCAGCGGTTCGAGGATGTTCAAGGCCTGCAGCATGGCCGCGCTCTGCACCCAGGTCGTCAGCTTGTAGACCTCGATTCCCTTGTAGGTCGTCATCAGCGGCTCTTCGATCTTCACCGACCACTTCGCGAGGTCGTCGCGCGTGACGAGACCGCCCTGCGCGGAGAGCCCGTCGACGAACGCCGCGCCGACGTCGCCGCGATAGAACCGGTCGTACGCGGCCATGATGGCTTCGCGACGGGACTTTCCGGCCGCCAGTGCCTGCTTCTCGGCGTCGACGAGCTTTCTAAGTGTGGCGGCGAGCTCCGGCTGTCGGAAAATTTCACCCGGATAAGGCGCCTCGCGAGACTCGCCAGTATGGGGCAGCATCACCCGCTTCGAGTCGGGCCACTGCTTGAGTCGGACTTTCTCGCGTTCGATCGCGTTCGCGGTTTCGGCGTCGATCGGATAGCCGTCGGCGAGCTCGATGGACGGGGCAAGGACTTCTGCCAGAGAGAGCTTGCCGTACTCGGCCAGCATCACGAGCAATCCACCGGGAGTGCCGGGAGTTACTGCCGCGAGTGGACCATATTCCGGCGGGTACGCCATTGACTTTGAGCGGTAGAAATCGGCAGTGGCACCGGTCGGGGCGACGCCCAGGGCGTTGATGCCTATCACCTTCTTCGTCCGCGGGTCGTAGATGAGCGCCTGCGTCTCACCGCCCCAGCTCAGCGTGTCCCACATCGTCGACGTGGTACCGATCATGGCGCAGGCTGCGTCGACGGCATTGCCGCCCTTCTGGAAGATCATGGCGCCGCTGGTTGCCGCGAGCGGCTTGCCCGTGATTGCCATCCACTTCCTGCCGTGCAGGGGCGGCTTGGCCGTTTTCTGGGCGCGAACCGGCGAGACGAAGAACGACACCAGGACGGCAGCGGCAAGCAGGCTGCCCAAGGCAGTTGATCCACGGGACATGGAATGCTCCAGAAATGGGGAGTGAACGGGGGTTCGCGGATGCTATCCCCATCCGGGGGCACGAACAAGCCACTGTGTTTCCGTGCCTCCGTGACTCTGTGTGCGGATCGTCTGGAGAGCTTCGCACGGCATCGCCGCACCCCCTTTGATGAAACGGAACGGATTGGGAGCAGACCGTCCTGGAGC
>CAZQBW010000200.1:5712-9771 GCA_964591515.1 uncultured Clostridia bacterium | reverse complement strand
CGTTGCACTCGCCCCCGCGACCCACGGCTATTACCTACGACCGCTCCGCGGTCGAAGCCCACGGCGTAAGCCGTGGGAGTATTGAAGAGTGACGCAAGAGCCCCGGCAGGGGCGATACATCCTGGACGAACACGGCCGAAGGTTGTTGTTTCGCCCCTTTCGGGGCTCCACCGAATGCCCTTCGACGACCCACGGCTTACGCCGTGGGCTCTGGTTCTTTCGCGCCTACGGCGCTCCTCGGAGGCTCCATCGTCTGACTCCTGCAACTTCGCAACCTGAATCCTCATGCCGCCTCCCGCTTCCTACCGCGCAGCGGTTTCGTTCAGCGACCGGGTATCCCACGGCGGAACTGGATCCGGAACATATGGCGAGTGGATTCCCCATGGTGACCGTTGTTCGCCCGGCAGGTCGCGTGCGAAACTCGATCAGCCATGCTCTACGTGCTCATCGCAGTGATGATAGGCCTCGTTGCAGTGGCAGGGTTCCTTCGCTTTCTGGTGCTCCGGTCACGAGCGACGCGGCGCGACGCGAGCGCCACGGCAGAGCACCCTCGCAGGCCGGCCGTTGATCACTACGCCCCAACAGTGGGGACTTCGTCAGAGAAGAAGAGGAAAGGCAAGAAGTCGAAGCGCGAATCACACGCGTTTCACCCGGTGCCGCCGGAAGAACACGACGCAAACCGGAGGCGCGCGGGACTCGGCGGTGAAACGCGCGTCAAGAGACGGCGGGATCGCGAGGGTGACAATCAGTCGACCGCGTGGTCGTCGAGCACCGGCTCGGATTCGTCGCCGTCGTACGACTCGTCGTCGTCCACCGAGAGCAGTACCTATTCGCCGTCGTACGACAGCTCGTCCTACGACTCGTCGTCGGACTACAGCTCGAGCAACTCGGATTCCAGCTGGAGCTCGTCCTCTGACTCGTCGTCCGATTCGTCATCCGGAGGCGACTTCGGCGGCGGCGGATCGACGGATTCCTACTGACGAGCGGGAACCGTTGCCACGGCCCCTGCTATACTGCGCGGAGTCGGTTTTCCCAGACGACGGAGGCATTCCCGATGAACGAAGCGCTTGACCAGGTCGCCGGTCCTCCGGCTGCCGATGCCGTGCCATCCTCAAATGGCGCACTCGAGCGGGTCGCAAGGCAGCAACGCGTCGTCATCGGCTCGATGATGGTCGCTACGCTCTTCCTGGGCGTCCTGATCGGAGCGGTCATCACCCGAGGCGCTTTCGCCGATCCGGACAACCGAATCGTCATCAGCTCGACCGGACCGGTCGCCGACAACCTGTCGGCCAGCTTCGCCAGCGCCGCGTCGATCGTCGAGCCGGCGGTCGTTCACATTGACGTCTCGGAAGGGGAGGGACGCCTGGGCGATCGCGAAGTGAAGGGTTCGGGCGTGCTCGTCACCGAGACCGGTTACATCCTCACGAATTATCACGTCGTCGAAGGTGCGAAGAAGATGCGGGTTCGCCTTTACGACCACCGCGAGTTCGACGCCGAGCTCATCGGATCGGATCGCGACACGGACCTCGCCGTCATCCGCATAACTTCCGACAAACCACTTCCGTTCGCGCGATTCGGCGACTCGAATCGCCTTCGCGTCGGTGACTGGGTGCTTGCCATCGGGAGCCCGTTCGGGCTCGAGCAGACCGTGACCGCCGGCATAATCAGTGCCAAGGGGCGCGAGACCGACGGAGGATCGAGTGCGTTCCAGCAGTTCCTGCAGACCGACGCCGCGATCAACCCCGGCAACTCGGGGGGTCCGCTCGTGAATCTGTCCGGCGAAGTCGTCGGCATCAACACGCAGATTGCGACGCGGACGGGCGCATTCAGCGGAATCGGCTTCGCGTTGCCGTCGTCGACGGCTTCGGACATCTACAACGAGCTCGTGTCGAAGGGCCGTGTGAACCGCGGGTTCCTCGGTGTCGAGGTTGCAGACCTGACGCCGGATGTCGCGAAGCGCAACGGCCTCGACGGAGTCGACGGCGTTGTCATCAACGGCGTCCTCCGCGAGGACAGCCCGGCGGCCGCGGCTGGACTCGCGAGCGGCGACATCATCACCGAGATCAATGGCGAGCGCGTGCGGAACCGGCGCGACCTGATCCGTCGCATCGGATCCTATCCGGCGGGTTCGCTCGTGAAGCTCACGTACATTCGGGAGGGCAATCCCGGTTCCGCAACGGCGAAACTCGGTGACCGCGAAGAGATGATCGCGGCGGCGGGCGGTCGCGCGGAGGACCTCGATGGAGAGGATCCAGACGGTGAACAGGACGACGATCTCGAACTGCCGCCGGGACATCCCGACGTCGATCCGCCGGTTCGTCCGAGCCTCGGCATCACGCTCCGGACACTGACGCCGGATCTGGCCCGGGACCGGTCGCTCGAAGGCCTCACGGGCGCCTACGTCATGAGCGTCGATCCGGGTTCTCTGGCCGCCGAGCGCGGCCTGCAGGCCGGCGACGTTGTGATCTCGGTCAATCAGCGGCGAATTCTCGGACAGCCGGAATTCAGCGACCAGATCTCGGCGCTCAGTCCGGGAGACGAGCTGATCCTTCAGGTCGCACGCCGCGTCGGGGCGAAGATCGAGCGGAGGTTCATTTCGCTTCGGATGCCGTGACGTTCGCGATTCGAATTGTGAGTGGACAGGATTGACGGGATTTTAGGAGGATTTTCAGGATTTCAGATCAATTATGAGTCCTGTAGATCCTTTTCAAATCCCGTTAATCCTGTCCACTCACCGTCAAGACCACGGGCCGGCACCCCAGTCGTCCGTCCTGCCGGGCGTCTACGTGCACATTCCGTTCTGCCGGACGAAATGCACTTACTGCGCGTTCGTGTCGGGAGACTTCGACGAAAGCCTGTCGGCGCGCTACATGCCGGCGCTCGAGACCGAGATTCGCAGTGCAGGTATCGCGGCAGGGCGTCCCCGCGTCGATTCGGTGTTCTTCGGCGGCGGGACGCCGTCGCTGCTCCCGCCGGACGAGCTAGTGCGAATCGTCGATCGTATTCGCGAGTCGTTTGACGTCGCGCCGGACGCCGAGATCACCGTCGAGATGAATCCGGGAACGCTGACGCCCGGGAAGCTCGAGGCCTACAGAAAGGCCGGGGTGAACCGCGCGAGCGTCGGGGTGCAGAGCTTCGACAACGAGGAACTGGAATCGATCGGCCGCGTGCACGACGCCGACGAAGCGCGTGCCGCGGTCGCAATGCTGCGGGCCGCCGGATTCGATAACCTCAGCCTCGACCTGATCGCTGGACTGCCCGTGCAGAAAATCGAAACCTGGCGGCGAAACCTCGAATCCGCTATCGCTCTCGATCCGGATCATCTGTCGCTCTACCTGCTCGAGCTGCACCCGGGAACTAAGCTCGCACGCGACGTCGAAGCAGGTCGGGTCGTCAGACCCGACGACGACGTCGCCGCCGAGATGTACGACGAGATGGTGGACCGGCTCGCCGGTGCGGGCTTCGTCCAGTACGAGATCTCGAACTTCGCGAAGTCGCTGCCGGACGGCAGCGACCGGCGTTCGCGGCACAACGAGAAATACTGGCTCGACGCCGACTATTTCGGATTTGGCGTGAGCGCCCACGGGTATCTGAACGGCGAGCGACGTTCGAACGTCCGGTCGATCGCCGGCTATGCGGACGCGATCGAAGCTGCCGGTGACGCCACGCACGAGCGCACTCAGCTTGACGCGCGTGACCGCGCGGCCGAAGCTGCGTTCCTCGGACTGCGCCGCACTGCCGGGATCGATCTGGAGCGGTTCGAGGAGCGTTACGGGATCAACCTGATTCAGGCCTTTGCCGAGGGACTCGACCCGCTGCTCGAGGCTGGCCTGCTCGACGCGTCGGACGGGCGATTGCGACTGACGCGATCCGGGCTTCTCCTGTCCAATGAAGTCTTCCAGGCCTTCGTGTAGGGGCAAGAGTTGACAGGACTACAGGATTTACAGGATTAACATGAAGAGAATCCTGTCATTCCTGATGATCCTGTAATCCTGTCAACTCTCCTATGATCGATCTACGCTCAGACACAGTTACGAAGCCGACGCCCGAAATGCGCGC
>CAZQBW010000200.1:0-5612 GCA_964591515.1 uncultured Clostridia bacterium | reverse complement strand
GCGCGGAAGATCCGGCTCGTCACGCACAACGACGTTTCACGTGCCGACTGCCTGGACGCGGCAAGCGCAATCGAAGAGGCGCTGGAGCTGTAAGCCGCGTCCCCGTTTTTTGAGCCGCGAGCGGTAGCGAGCGTCCGGGGGACGGTCATGGGGTCTCGAGCCTTCTTCTCGAAAAGACGGAAAGGCGCGAGAGCTCATGACCGTCCCCCGGACGCTCGCTACCGCTCGCGGCTCAAAAAGCGGGGATCACCCAGTCTCAGGCGCGACGCATGTATTCGCGCAGGTACCTGCCCGTGTGCGACGCCTCGACTGAGGCGATCGACTCGGGTGGCCCGATCGCCACGACCCGGCCCCCCGCGTCACCACCCTCCGGTCCGAGATCGATCACCCAGTCCGCCGTCTTGATCACGTCGAGGTTGTGCTCGATGACTATCAGCGTGCTCCCGGAATCGACCAGCCGGTAAAACGCCGTCAGCAGCTTGTTGATGTCGTCGAAGTGCAGTCCCGTCGTCGGTTCGTCGAAGATGTACAGAGTCTTGAGCGGAGACTTCCGGCTGAGATACGACGCCAGCTTCACCCGTTGCGCCTCGCCACCCGAGAGAGTCGTCGCCGACTGGCCGAGTCTCAGATACCCGAGCCCCACGTCATCGAGCACCTGCAGCCGCGACAACACCCGCGCCGTGTCCGAGAAGTACCCCATCGCCTCGCGTACCGTCATCGACAGCACGTCGTGGATGTTGCGTCCCTTGTGCCTGATCTCGAGCACCGACGACTTGAAGCGCATTCCCTTGCACTCCTCGCAGACGAGCTCGACGTCCGCAAGGAACTGCATCTCCTTCACTTCCACGCCATTGCCCTGGCAGCGCTCGCAGCGCCCGCCGGTCACGTTGAAGGAAAAGTGCGACGCGTCGAACCCGCGCGCGTGCGCCTCGCGCGTCGCCGCGAAGACGTCCCGGATCGCGTCATACACCTTTATATAGGTTACGGGGTTCGATCGCGGCGTCCGGCCGATCGGTGACTGATCGACCATCACCACTTCGTCGACGAGATTTTCACCCTCGATCCGGCTGTAGACGCCGACAGGTCCGGTCCACTCGCCCTTAAGTTTGCGCAGCGCCGCGTAGATGACGTCGTGGACGAGCGTCGACTTGCCCGAGCCCGACACACCCGTGATGCAGGTCATCACGCCAAGTGGAATCTCGACGTCGATACCCGTCAGGTTGTGCTCACGTGCGCCGAACACACGTAACATCTTGTTCGCGTGGATCTTGCGGCGCTCGCGCGGCATCTTGATCTCGAGGTCGCCGCGCAGGTACTTGCCGGTGAGCGAGTGCTCTGACCGCATCAGCTCTGCCGCCGTGCCGGCGAAGATCAACTCGCCGCCGTGTTCGCCTGCACCCGGTCCGATGTCGAGAATCTCGTCGGCCTCGAGGATCATCTGCGGCTCGTGTTCGACGACGAGCACCGTGTTGCCGATGTCGCGCAGGTTCTTGAGGATGGCGATAAGCCGTCCGTTGTCGCGGGGATGCAGACCGATCGACGGCTCGTCCAGAACGTACAGCGCACCAACGAGAGACGACCCGAGGTTCGTCGCAAGCTGGATCCGCTGGGCCTCTCCGCCGGAGAGCGTCGAAGCCAGCCGGTCGAGCGAAAGGTAGTCGAGCCCCACTTCGCTCAGGAATCGCAGCCGGTCACGTACCTCCGCGAGAATCCGTTCGGCAATCGTCGACTCTTCGGTCGTCAACTCCAGACCGTCGAAGAAGATCGCCGCATCCCGGACTGCCAGCTTGCAGATGTCCGGCAACGACTGCTTTCCGACCTTCACGTCGCGCGCTTCCTGGCGAAGACGGCCGCCGCGACAGTCGGGGCAGAGCGTGTAACCACGGTACTTGGAGAGAAACACGCGAACGTGCAGCTTGTACTTCTTGGTCTCGAGCCAGTCGAAGAATCCGCGGACACCCTCGAAGCCAAGGTCCGAGTCGCCGGCGTAGATCATCTCCTGCTGGTAGGTCTCGAGCTCGGCGAATGGAAGCTTTGTCGGCACGCCCTGTTCCTTCGCGAAACCGAGCATCTGCTTCTGAATCCACTCGTATTGCGGCTTCGTGAACGGCTCGACGGCGCCGTCGGCAAGCGATTTCTGGGGATTGGGAATGACCAGGTCAAGGTCGAGCCCGATCGTGTTTCCGAAACCCTGGCAGGTCGGGCAGGCGCCAAACGGATTGTTGAAGCTGAAGAGTCGCGGCTCCGGGGCTTCATAGACGATGGCGCAGTGCTTGCACTCGAAACGCTCCGAGAATGTCGTCGTTTGGCGGTTGTCGCCGGCGGTCTCGACGGCAGCGTGGCCGTGGCCTTCGCGGTAGCAAGTCTCGAGCGAGTCCACGAGCCGACCTCGCACCTCGGGTCCGACGACGAGCCGGTCGACGAGTACCCAGGTGTTCTCGAACGAAGTCTCAGCGAAGCTGTCCGGTGTCTTGAGCTCGATGATCTCGCCATTCCGGTAGAGACGCGTGAATCCCCGCGCCATCAGGCTCATCAGGTGCGCCGTGACGCGTTTGCGATCGGCGCTGGCGGTGTCCTCGACTGCCTTTCGACGGGTAGGCTTGACGACCGGCCGCTCCGGCAGTCCGGCAGATGCGGGGAAGAGCACGTAGAACCGGGTGCCGGTCGCCATCTCGAGCACCTGGTCCGCGATCGACTCGGGGTTGTCGCGCGTGACGACGCGTCCGCAGTTGCGGCAGATGGTCGTGCCGATGCGCGCATAGAGAAGTCGCAGATAGTCGTAGATCTCGGTCTGAGTCGCGACGGTCGAGCGGGGATTGCGCGTCGAGTTCTTCTGCCGGATGGCTATCGGCGGACAGATTCCGGTGACTTCGTCGACGTCGGGCTTGTCCATCCGCTCGAGGAACTGCCGGGCGTAGGCCGAAAGCGACTCGACGTAACGGCGCTGGCCTTCGGCGTAGATCGTGTCGAACGCGAGAGACGACTTTCCAGATCCCGACACGCCAGTGACGACCGTCATCCGGTTGATCGGGATCTCGAAATCGATGTTCTTGAGGTTGTGGACGCGGGCGCCGCGCACGGAGATGACTTCGCGCTCGGCGTCCGATGTGTCGCCGGCATCCGGGTTGCCGGCACGTTCCACGAGTTCCGTAGTCATGGTGGTGATCCCATGTCCGCTCCGCGACGCGGGCACGAACCCCGAAGTGTACCAGCAGGCAAATCCGGCCTGCCAGCCGACGCCGAAACCGGCAGGCGACTTCTCCCGTAGAGGTGGGTGTGGCCGGGTGCGCTCGAATACCAGACGTGGAGGACGACCGAAATGATGTGGAGTACGAACCGGATCGCCGCAATTGCGATGACCCTGACGTTTGCATCGGGAATCGTGGCGATGGCTGGCGGCGCGCCGTGTCCGAGAGAGTCGGCGAAGGCGTGTCCTCCGGCGCTCGATTTCATGACGAAGACTATTGATGGCGCGGACAAGAGCCTGTGCGACTACGCCGGAAACGTGGTCCTGATCGTCAATGTCGCGTCGAAGTGCGGATACACGCCGCAGTACAAGGGACTCGAGGAGCTGAACGAGAAGTACCGGGAGCGCGGTTTGCGGGTGCTCGGCTTCCCGTCGAACGATTTTGGCGGACAGGAACCGGGTTCCGAGGCCGAGATCAAGGAGTTCTGCACGTCGAAGTTCGGCGTGAAGTTCGACATGTTCTCGAAGGTGACGGTGAAGGGCGAGGGACAGGCGCCGCTCTACAAGTTCCTCACGGCTGGTGGCGGCGATCCGTCACTGGCGGGAGAAGTGAAGTGGAACTTCCAGAAGTACCTGATCGACCGTAACGGCAAACTCGTGGCCGTCTTCTCGACCAAAGTCGACCCCTCATCGCCGGAGCTCACCGCCGCGATCGAGAAACTGCTCTAGTCCGCGGATTTCCGCAGCTGGCCACAGATCCGGCTTTACGATCTGTGGCCGAATGAGCGACGAGACGAATCAGCGTGAGGCAGCGCGGATTGCCTTGGCTCGCGCCTCGAATTCTGCGGCCTGTTGCTGTCGACCGGTCGCAATGAGAAGTGTGGCATAGGCGCTCAGTGTTTCGGCGACATCGCGGTGGTTTGTACCGAGAACCTTTTCACGCGCGGCGAGAGCCTTCTGGAAGAGCGGTTCGGCTTCCGAGTATCGCTTCTGGGCCGTGTTGCACGTCGCGAGGTTGTTCATCGTGGTAGCGAGTTCCATCGGATCCGCGTCGGGAAAGGTCTGCATCGCGACGTAGGCTCTCCGATAGAGAGGCTCGGCATCCGCGTACCGTCCCTGCGAGTAGCAGAGCGTCGCGAGATTGCTGAGGCTCTGCACGACGAACGGTCCGTCCGACTTGAAGAAGTTCTCGCGAATGGTCAGTGCGCGACGGAGGAGCGGCTCGGCCTCGGCGTTTTTCCCCTGAAGGTAGAGATCGACCCCGAGGTTGTTGAGGCTGTCGGCGACGAACGGGCTGTCCGGCGACTTCTTCTCACGGATTCCGAGTGAGCGGCGGTACACCGCTTCCGCATCGGCATATCGGCCCTGCGCATCGAGGCAGACGCCGAGGTTGTGCAGGGTTTGGCCGACGGACGGGTGGTCCGGGCTCTCGACGACTTCGAGGACAGCTACGGCGCGGCGATAGAGCGGCTCCGCGTCGGCGTACCGTCCCTGATTCTCGAGGACGAGCGCGAGGTTGTTGATGCTAGGCGCGATGAGCGCGGCGTCCTTCGCTTCCGCGTACTTCAGGGCTTCGGTCAGGATCTTCTCGGCGTCGGCGAGTCGGTTTTCCGCGACCGCCTTCGCCCCCTCATCCTGAAGCTTCTGCCACGGTTCTGCCTGGGCGAGTACGGTCTGGAGACCGGCGAGCAGGACAATTGCCATTCCAGTCAGGAAAGAAAGGACGAGGCGTCCAGACACGGCCTTTTCGGTTCCAGGAGCGGCAGATCTGTGGTCATCGGTGTTCATCTGTGGACCTTCTTGAACACGAAGATGTACTCGTGCTTGAAGACGTAGAACCCGCCGGCGAGGGCGCGGTACTTCCAGAGCTCCTTCTGCTGGCGTTTGGCCGTCGTCTGCTCGAAGTTCTTCACGATCACTGACTTGAGCATGAATCCGCGTTGCTGGATCGCGTCCATCGTGCGGAATCCGAGCGGCACCCATTCTCCGTTGGCGTACTTGTCGCCGATGACGACGGCAAGATAACGCCCGCGGTCGAGCACCGGCGCCACGTTGTCGACGACGCGCCCGATCGTCTCCAGAAACGCCTCGACCGACGGAGCATTCGACAGATCGCGTTCGTCCTCGCTGAACTTGATGATGTCGAAGTACGGCGGATGCATGATGACGAGCTGGGCGGATTCCTGTCCGTGGGCGCGCAGCAGCTTCCTTGCGTCGATGGTGGCGCTGTCGCCGCTTACGACCTGTGAGACGACGTCGAACGCGTTCGGTTCCGAGGCGATGGACTTTCTCGCCATCCGCGCGACCTGGGGCTGCAGCTCGATGCCGATCGTGTTGCGGCCGAGCCGCTGTCCCTCGATGAGCGTCGTTCCCGAACCGGCAAAGACGTCGAGCACCCAGTCGCCGGCCTTCGTGTAGCGCCGCA
>CAZQBW010000199.1:0-9942 GCA_964591515.1 uncultured Clostridia bacterium | reverse complement strand
CGACGCTGGAGCGGCTGGAAGGCGAGGGCCAGGTGCTGTTCCGCTACGTCGACGCAAAAGGCGAGCCGACGGCGGAGTCGAACCCGAACGGGTCGCGAAACAACATCGCCGGAATCATCAACGATCGCGGAAACGTGCTCGGGATGATGCCGCACCCGGAGCGGGCGAGCGAGGACGCTCTCGGTTCCGCGGATGGCCGCGGAATCTTCACGTCGCTGGCGGCTGCACTCGCGGAACTGGCGAAGGCGTCCTGACACGTGACCATTGCGCGAAGCGCTTTGGAGTGCGGCGTGAAGCGCCGCTTTGGTTCGTCCATCCAAAGCGGCGCTTCACGCCGCACTCCAAAGCGCTTCGCGCATTGTTTGTGAATCGCGCTCCCAGGCGTATGCTCGGATCGCTCACCGTATCGTTCAACAATTTTTCCGAGACCGTGCGCCGATCGGCGTGGCCGACGCATCGCGCTGGAGTTGCCCATGAGCAGGAACGCGACCGCACTCGACGCTCCGTGGCTGTCGTCGCTCGTCTCGAGCATCGGGCCCGCACAGCCATTGTTCGCCGTCGTCAGCGGCGCGCACCTTTACGGGTTCCCTTCGCCGGACAGTGACGTCGACATTCGAGGGGCGCACGTTCAGCCGCTCGAGTCGGTGCTTTCGCTCCGTCCACAGCGGGAAACGCACGATCGAGACGAGACGGTCGACGGCATGCGCATCGATCTCGTGTCGCACGACATCGCGAAGTACCTCCGGCTTCTGGTCGCGAAGAACGGATACGTCCTCGAGCAGATCACTTCACCGCACGTTGTCGTCGCGCGGCCCGAGTTCGAGCGGTTGCGCGCGCTCGCGAGCGGCTTCGTCAACCGCACGCTCTACCACCACTACCGGGGTTTCGTGCGCGGCCGGTGGAAGGCCTTCACTTCCGAAGAGCCCAAGCGCGTAAAGACGCTGCTCTACGTCTACCGTGTCCTGCTGACCGGGATGCATCTGATGTCGACGGGCGAGGTGGAGTGCAACATCATCCGGCTGGCCGCCGAACGCAACGTCGACGGCATCGTCGAGCTCGTCGAACGAAAGCGCTCGGGTGAAGCCACTTCGATGGAACGGGACGAAGTCGAGCGACACGCGCAGCGGATCTCGATGCTCGAGGCGGACATGCTCCGGGCCTACGAGCACTCGTCGCTGCCGGACGCGGCACCTAACATCGCCGACATCGATCGGTTCCTGATCGACGTCCGGATGTCCGCGCGCGGCTGACGCGGTAGCCAGGGACCGGAAGAAGGCGTAACCGTACAGAGAGCACAGAGTCACGAAGCACACAGAGACGATCCGTTTGTCTGCCCGTGCACTCCGTGCCTTTGTGATTTCTGTGCGGCTACGCCTCCTGTCGGCACCTCGCCGCAGACAGTCTCGTATGTGCGTCGCTGAGCGCTACTTCGCCCTGTTCCGCGGCGAACGGCGGGCGTAGTTCAGTTTCACCTGGTACAGCACGCCGCTGTCGCTCGCGACGCCGGGACGGTATAGCACCGTCTGCGGGACCGGATCAGCCTTCGTCAGCGAACGGGTACCGTCTGAGCCAGCGTCCTTTTCGGCGCTTGTCCAGGGCTTGCCGGCACCACCCTGCATCTCCAGGCGGCCAGCCTGACCGCCCCACTGCCTCTCCCACGCAGCGACTTGCACTTCCGTCAACCGCAGCTGCTTGTCCGTAATGCCCAACCCCTCGATCGGCGTCGGTGACACAATGATCGTCACGCTCTCCGCCACGTGCTCGGGCCGGCTCTTTCGCAAGGTAAAGAAGGGAGGTGAGTCTTCCTGCGCGGGAATCTCGATCACGCGGCCCACGCGGACTTCGTTGTCGCCTCCGCGTGTGCGCGTCGTCGGAAAGATCAGGATCGGCTCGCCGCGTGTGCCGTTGGCATACTCCTCGCGATTGACAACATAGAGGTAGCCAGTACGTGCCGCCTCGATGCTGATCCTCAGGCGGTCGCCCTCCGTGAGCCGTGTAGTCGACGACACGCGCTCCGGTACCCAGTCGACTGCATCCGGACCTTCGTGCGTGATGACCCGTTCACCAGCATCGGACGACCGGGCCAGTCGCAGCCGCCACAGCGTCACTCCTACCACCGTATCAGCGGTGACGCCAGCCACCGGCACCTTCGGCGTGGCAATCCGGTAGATCCGCTTCGCAGGGCTCCTTCTCCCGGTCGTGCCGGGTGCGGGGGCGATGTAGGCGGTGTTCCACAAGTGTCGCGTTCCATCATCCGGCCCCGCGGAAACCTGCGCGACGGCCTGAGCCACCGACAGGTGGATGAACAGAACGACGGCAAATAGACAGATCCACTTCATCACGACACCATCCTCCCCACCCGTGCTCATTCATGATGGAAACCGCAAACCGTCGCCGGATCCACTCACGCTACCGCCATTCTCCCTGCAGCACGAACGCGCCCCAGTAATAGGGCGATCGCCACTGCTTCTGCTTCCACATCTCGACCTGCGCCGCTCGTAACGCAGCCGCCGGCCGCTCGCCCCGCTTCAACATCCGTTCGTAGAACCTAGTCATCAATTCGGCCGTCGCTCTGTCATTCACGTTCCATAAGCTGACGACCACTCGGGCCGCGCCCGCGTACATGAACCCCCGCGTCAATCCGATGAGCCCCTCGCCCTTGACGTCCTTGCCGAGTCCCGTCTGGCAAGCACTCAGCACCACCAGATCCGCAGGCAGCTTCAGACTGTAAATGTCGTTCGCGCGCAGGAACCCGTCCCTCGGGTTGCCATCCGCATCCACCATGGACAACACGAGCGACGACAGACCCGGTCTCTCGCTGTCCAGCACTCCGTGCGTTGCAAAGTGCACGTACCGATACTGGGAAAGCTCCCCGCCGAGCACCGCCTCGCGACTCGCATTGAAATCGACCGCGCCGATACTCGAATTCGGAGGCGCAAGGGCGATCAACCGCGTGGCTTCCTGTCGGGTGAAGGGAAGCCGCGGGATCACGACACGCCTCGTCACGGCGCCGGCCTTCGAATCCTCGGCGAGATGCTCGATCGTTCGCGCGTCGTTCGCCGCGAGCACCTGCACGGCGTCCTTGTCCGCGGACTTTCGCGCAACCGCCTTCACCCGCGTATCCGTGGCGTCGAACACAGGATCGGCGATGACCGCCAGCAGCTTCGGGGCAGGCTGCCGGCCCGCAAGCTCCGCACGCTGGACTGCCAACGCCGATGCCGACGGCAGGCTCACGACTTCGTGATCCACGACGAGCGGACGCCCATCCGCAGCCGCCGGGGCTGGCAATACCGCAAACGGAATGTACTGCAGCGCGCCGTCGGCAACCACGACCACGCGCCTCGTCCCGAGTTCGGCCGCGACCGGCGCGAGCACCATCTGGGCGAGCGCACCGGCAGCTGTCGAGAGATCGGCATTGCGCGTCTTCAGCAACCCGTAGACGTCGAGAGCACGCTTCTCGATTTCGGCTCCCTTTGGCAACTCGTAGCTCTTGAGCGAATCCCCGGTGATCGCCCACAGATAGCTGCGGTCCGTCCCAAGCGCGTACTCGAGCAGCAACGTGTCCGGATCGAGCAGCGCCTGGATTTCCTTCAGCTTGAGCGGCTGTGGCTGAACGAGCGACGCATAGTGCGGGTTGTTCTTGCGGATCGCGACCTGTGCCCGCTCGAGCTCGGTCTCGAGCTGGCCGATTTCGAGTTTGACAGCGGCAGCTTTCTCGGGCGTGTCGGTTGGCGTGCGCGCCTTCTCGCTGAGTTGTCTGGCCAGGCTTTGCTCGCGCTCGAGCAACGCCGGATCCACACCCTTGCGGAAATCGGCGCCGGCCTCCACGAGAAGATCGAGGAGGCTGCGGGCGCGCTGCCGCTCGCTGACGTCGACCGCCAGTTCGTCGAGTCGCTTCGACGGATCCGCCTTGTGCTGGCGCATCAGGATGTCCGTATAGAGCTGGTAAGAAGTCTGTACGGATGCGAAAAGAGACGTGCGCGAAGCCGGGCTTACGAGATCGGACCGAAGCGACTCGGCGACGTTCAATCCTTCCTCGATGCGCGAGCGCGCCGCCGCAAGATTTCCTCGGTCATTCTCGGTCCAGGCAAGCGTCGTGAGGGCATTCAACTCGTACTCCGGATTCTTCACCTCACGGGCAATGGCCAGCGACTGCTCCGAGTTCTCGATCGCCTTCTCGTACAGGCCTTGGGACCGGTAGGCCCCCGCCAGCATGTTCAGCGTGCCGGCCTCGTGGGGCCGGCTTTTCGCGGTACGGAAGATGGCCAGGGCCTGCTCGTACTGCTCGATGGCCTTCGCCGGCTGACCTTGCTTGTTGAAGACCGAACCCAGCGAGCGGAGCGTGAAGCCTTCCGTCATCACGTCCTTCTGCTCGCGGTTGATGACCAGGGCCTGCTCGAGATACTCGGTTGCCTTGTCGAGGTGGCCAAGCGTGAGATAGACCCCGCCCATGCCACTGAGCGTGCGACCTTCCGCGTAGCGGGTCTTGGTCTCGCGGGCGATGGCGAGCGCCTGCTCCGCATACTCGAAATACTTGTCGTAGCGGCGAAGCGAGGAATACGCAGTCGCAATACTGGCGAGCGTGACACCCTCTTTGCCTCGAAACTTCAGTTCGCGTTCGACCACGAGGGCCTGCTCGAAGTACTCAATGGCCTTTTCGTATCGGCTCAGCGACTGATTCGTAGCACCCAGGCCGCTCAATGCGCTTTCCTCGCGGCCCCGGTCATTCAATTCGCGGAAGATTGCCAGCGCCTGTTCGAAACTCGCGATCGCCTCCTCGGAACGGCTCGCGCCAAGGTATGCCCAACCGACATCGGCGAGCGTGCCTCCTTCACCGAATCGGTCCTTCAGTTCGCGCTTGATCGCCAGCGCCTGCTCGTAATACGGGATGCTTCGGTCTGCGCGGCGAATCGTGCTGTACGTCACTCCCAGGTCGTTGAGCGTGATGCCTTCGCCGGCCCGGTCCTTCAGTTCGCGCTGGATCACCAGGGCCTGTTCGCTGTATTCGATCGATTTCTCATATTCCCGAGTGCTGTAGCAGATCTGACTCAGAGCACCGAGCGCGGCGGCTTCGCGGGCCCGCAATGTGGACTCGCGCGCGGCAGACAGCGCCTGCTCGTAGTACGTGAGCGCATTGCCTTCCTGATCGGCGCTTGCGAGGACGTCTCCGAGAGCGCCGAGCGTGACGGCTGTCCAGGACGACTCCTTCAACTCGCGCCATATGGCAATCGCCTGCTCGAGCTTCGCCTTCGCCTGAGTCGTCCCGTCCGGGCCGGACTTTCGGAGCGCCACGCTTTCGAGCATTAGAGACTGCGCAGCCAGGTATTTGCGATCCGAATCCGATGCGGGCGGTAGGATCGTCATGTCGAGTCGGTATGCCCCGCGCCAAGTGGCCGTCGGATAGCCTCGTACCGTCAGTCGATACTCGCCGGCGGTGGCTGCCTCGATCACAAGCGACTCCGGCTCCCCGGTGCCGGTGAAATCCATCACGGCGAGGGACGTTCCGTCCGGCGCCGACAGGACGAGGACACAGTCGAGAGACCTCTGGTCGAGACGGAACCAAACGAACTGGCCCGCCGTCAGCGCGACCCGGTACGTGTGCGATTCTCCTCCGGCTATCTCGCGCTCGACGGGTTTCTCGGGACCGAACGATAGTGCCTCCGGGCCCGCCTGGCCCGTCTGGCCTGTCACGGCTGGGGCGAAGCACAGGACGAGCACAACGGAAAGCAGTGTTCGTGTGTTTCTGGACATACAAACTCCAACGAAGGAACCGCAGATTCGATGTGAGCCCCCTCACGGAGACTCGAAGCAGAGGTTAGGGTCAGTGGTGCGAGAGCCTGATGATGTGCACGAGGATATCACCGCGGGCCAGCAGCGTAGCTTCGGCAGTGGCCTCGTTCCGCTCGACCGAAGTCGCGGCAGCGGAGTGGGATTCCAGAAAGGCGATAACACCTGCGCGGAGACCTGTGTCGGCGACGAGTCCCTTGTCCCCTGAGTTGGAGAACTGCTTCACGGCTTCGAGCTCGTTAATCGCGCGATCGGCCCAGACGAGCCAGATCTTCTCGACGCCCTCCTGTCCGTCAAACTGAAACCAGCCAGGCTCAGGTATGTGAACCTGCTGATTGGCGGCGAGCAGCGCGGACTGGCTGGCGGTTGTCGGATACATCACGACGTACGAGGGCACGCCTCCGTCGAGCACCGGTCCTTCGTTCAGGAGGTACAGATAGCCGGCCTGCGTGCTGCTGATGTTCAGCCGCAGCCGGTAGTCCTTTTCGAAGTTGATGTCGTCGCGCAGACGGATCGGCTCCAGATATGGCTTGCCGTCCCGGTACTTCTGAACCTGTATCCAGTAACTGATGGAGCGCTCGGGTGCTGGAACGCTCTCTGCGGCAGGCGGCGCCGACGGCACGAGGTATGGCCAGACCGCGACGACGGCGATCGGCAGCGCGATGAGGAGCCCGACCACCGCGAGCACGATGCCGACACGGTTCTTCTTCTCGATGCCCGGGGGTCGCGTCGCGGGAACCCGGCTCGACGCGTTCTTTTCGAGCCTTTCGCCGAAGGCGAGCTCCTCCCTCAGACTCCTCAAGTCCACGAGCAGGTCGTGCGCCGACTGATAGCGATCGCGCCTGTCCTTCCGCAGCGCCTTGCTGACGATACGCTCGAGCTCGGGGGGCGTTCCGGGCACTGCCTCGGACAGCGGAGCGGGCTCGCTCGAGATGATCGCAGCCGCCACGTCCAGGCTCGTATCGCCCGAGAACGGAGGGTGACCCGTGACCATCTCGTAGATCACCACCCCGAGACTGAAGATGTCGGTCCTCGCATCGGTGACCAGGCCGCGCGCCTGCTCGGGCGACATGTACTTCGGCGTGCCGAGGATCATCCCGGGCATCGTGCCGTTCGCGATCGCAGTGCTCAGATGCGAATCCACGTTCGCCTCGGCCGGCGGTTGCGCCTCGGTGAGTTTCGCGAGCCCGAAGTCCAGGACCTTCGCGTAGCCGTCGCGCCTGATCATGATGTTCTCGGGCTTTATGTCCCGATGAACAATGCCGGCCTCGTGCGCCGCCTCGATTGCGCTCGTCACCTGAATCGCGATATCGACCGCCGCGGCCAGAGTGAGCTTCCTGTGAGCGAGATGACTGCGTAGCGTGTGGCCCTCGATGAACTCGGTCGCGATGAAGTGCGTGCCGTCGGCATCGCCAATCTCGTGAATCGTGATGATGTTCGGATGATTGAGCGCCGAAGCTGCCTTGGCCTCCTGAACGAACCGGCGCAGACGATCTTCGCTGTCCGTGAAGCGACCAGGCAGCAGCTTGAGCGCTACCTTGCGACCCAGCTGCGAGTCCTCGGCGAGAAAGACCTCGCCCATGCCTCCCTTTCCGATCGGCGACACGACCGTGTACCGGCCGAGCGTGCGACCCGTCTGAACCTCCGACGCCGCCTCCGCGATGACCTCGAGCGCGGCTTCGATGGCCGGCTCACCCATGAACGTTCCTTCACGGTCGCTCGCTTCGAGCAGCGCCTGCAGTTCGATACCGAGCTCGGGTTCCGATGTCTTTATGTGCGAGACGAACGCCGCCCTCTCGTCGCCGCGGAGCTGCGCGGCTTGGTGAAACAGTTCCTCGAGACGACGCATGTCGGAAGGAGACATCATGCGTTTCTAGGCATCGAGCTCGCGGCGAAGCCAGGCCCTGGCAAAGTTCCAGTACCGCTCGACGGTCGCGTGCGAGAGCTTCATTGCTTCGGCGGTCTCTTCGATGGTGAGGCCGCCGAAGAAGCGCAGCTCCACGACGCGACTGTAGTCGGCCTGCGTTTCGGCGAGTCGCTGCAGCGCCAGATCGAGCAGGAGCAGGTCGACCTCGGGCTTCGTTCCGACGCGTTCGGCCTCTCCAAGCGACAACATCAACTGGTTGCCGCCACGTTTCGCCGCGTGCCGCCGCCGCGCGTGATCGACAAGGATGTCGCGCATCAACTTTGCCGCGAGGCCGAAGAACTGCGCGCGGTTCTCGAACGATATCGAGGTCTGATCGGCAAGCTGTACGTACGCTTCGTGGACGAGCGAAGTCGCCTCGAGCGGGCGCTGGCCGGACCGGCGCCGCAGATAGGAAGCCGCCAGACGCCGAAGTTCGGAGTACACCAGCGGCACGAGCTCGTCGAGCGCGGCTTTGTCCCCGCCGCTCCAGCGAGCCAGCAGTATCGTGACGTCGTGTGGTGAAGGTGCACCTGTCTTGGGCATGCCGACCAGAGTCTCTATGGGAAACCGTTTGACCTCGAGAGGCTCCAGTTTGACGGGGCAGTGAGTAGACATCAAGAGTTGATTGCAGCGGCAGCCCGTTCCACAGGCGACACGGCTGAAGCGGACAGGCTCGATAAGAAGAAGAGGCATCGCGGATTCAGCGGATCGGGCGGATGACGCGGATCTGAACTTCCTGAATCAGATCCGTGTCATCCGCCCGATCCGCTGAATCCGCGATGCCTCTTATCGGCTCGGTGCCTGTCGCTTGCGCTCCGGGCTCGACTCCCGGCGGCCGTCCGCGCACGGGTCTCCGTTCGTCGACTACTTCGGCGTCAGGACGATCTCGCGACCCAATCGATTTCCAAGCACTTCGCGAATCTCGGATCGATCCCGGTATCCCTGCTCCTGCTTCTTGTCGTCGCCGACGACCCGCTGTGCGACGGCCTCGGCCTTGTCCTGATTCGCCTCGTACGTCGCGAGGTCCTTGTACTCGGTCATCAGGAGCATGTTGAAGTCCTGTGTGCCGTGCGCCTCGGTCGTAATGACCTTGTACGAGAGGATGATGCCTTCCTTCTTCATGGCCTCCTGGTTTGTCTTCCACTCGGTGGCGAGATAGGTCTTGTAGGCTTCGTCCATGCCCGGTTTGATGCGAATCTGGCCGATCCCCCAGACACTGCCGTTGTGGTACGGGCGCGACATCTGGGCTCCGACGGCGTAGCCGGCGGAGAGGATCATGACTACTGCGATTACGGTGAGGATGCTCTTGCGATTCATCGGTTGCTCCTTATTGACGTGGGTTCCAGGTGAGCACGTTGCGACCGCTGCGAGTTGGCCTCGGAGGCCGTGCAGCACCGGCACGTTCTGCCCTTCAATGAGAGCTACCGGATTCTTCGACCAGATCCCCTCAGACAAAATTCGGAGGTGAGGAGACGATAGAGAATTGACAGGATGTGAAGTGGATTGACCGGACCAGAATTGGTTTCAAGAAAACCACCACAGTTCCCGTGAATCCTCTTCACATCCTGTCAATTCTTCATACTCTCCTTCCTCCAAGCGGCGCGCCTCTGCTAACCTCCCCGGTTCGACTCGCGCCGAGTTTCGCCACAGGGAGACAGAATGTCGCAGCCGTTTACGCCAGAAGTCATTGCCGAACACGGGCTGACGCCCGAGGAATACAACCGGATCGTCGAGCTGCTCGAAAGACATCCGACGATCGTGGAGCTCGGGATCTTCTCCGTGATGTGGAGCGAACACTGCTCCTACAAATCGTCGCGCGTGCATCTGAAGCGGCTTCCGACGACCGGTGAGTGCGTCGTGCAGGGACCGGGCGAGAATGCGGGCATCGTCGACATCGGCGAAGGCTACACCGTGGCGTTCAAGATCGAGTCGCACAATCATCCGAGCTTCATCGAACCATTCCAGGGCGCGGCCACTGGCGTCGGCGGCATCCTGCGCGACATCTTCACGATGGGCGCGCGCCCGATCGCGGCTATGAACTCGCTCCATTTCGGCGAGATCGACGAGGCGGGTACGCGGCGCGTGGCCGATGGCGTGGTGCGAGGGATTGGCCACTACGGCAACTGTTTCGGCGTGCCGACGATCGGCGGCGAAGTGCATTTCTCGGACCGCTACGACAAGAACCCGCTCGTGAACGCGTTCGCGCTCGGAATCATGAAGCGCGACCAGATCTTCCTCGGGAAGGCCGA
>CAZQBW010000198.1:0-9983 GCA_964591515.1 uncultured Clostridia bacterium | reverse complement strand
GTGCTCACGATCCTGATCGTCATCATCGCGTTTGCACTCGTCGGGGCGATGCAGTTGGGGCACCGTTCGGCCTCGCCGCTCTTCAATTGGATTCCTGATCCTCTTCCGCATCAGTTCGACGGGACCGACCTGGAGATCGCCAACGAATCGCCGTCCTGGTCGCACTGGATGGGCACCGACGTGCTCGGTCGCGACCTGTTCGTCCGGCTGATGGTGGGTGGCGCGATCTCGCTGATGGTCGGACTCGTGTCGACGGCAGTGAGCTTCGTCATAGGCGTGTCGTATGGAGCGGTTGCCGGCTACCTCGGAGGTCGAACGGACCAGGTGATGATGCGCACGGTCGACATCATCTACTCGCTGCCGTACATTTTTCTCGTCATCGTGCTCGTGTCGATCGCCGGACGCAGCTTCCTGATACTCTTCGCCGCGCTCGGCGCCGTCTCGTGGCTCACGATGGCCCGCATCGTCCGTGGACAGGTCCTCTCGCTCAAGCACCAGGAGTTCGTCGAAGCCGCGAGGTGCGTCGGCGCTTCGACCTTTGCAACGATCTTCCGACACATCGTGCCGAACACGCTCGGTCCGGTGATCGTCTACACGACGCTGACCGTGCCGACGGTGATGCTCCAGGAGGCTTTTCTTTCGTTTCTCGGCCTCGGAGTTCCGCCACCGTACTCGTCGTGGGGCACGCTGGTGAACGACGGCGTCGCCACGATGGCGATATATCCGTGGCAGCTCATATTTCCGGCGGTGACGCTGGCATTGACGCTTCTGAGTCTCAACTTCGTCGGCGACGGACTTCGCGACGCGCTCGATCCGCAGATGCGAAAGGAATAGCCCTGGCTCGCGCAATGGAAGGGAAGAAGGGAACCCGAATGCCGACACCAACAGCGAGCGGATCGATGCTTACCGTCGAGCAGGCGCGCGAGCGAATCCTCCAAGCGATTCGTCCTGTGGGTTCTGAGCGTGTCTCGCTCTCGGACGCTCACGGTCGCGTGCTCGCCGAACCGGTTGTCGCGGCGTACGACATCCCGGCTCGCGACAACACGGCGATGGACGGGTACGCCGTTCGGGCCGACGACGTCGCGGGCGCGTCGCGCGAGACGCCAGTCACGCTCGAGGTCATCGAGACACTGCCCGCCGGCTACGTCGCGAGCCGTCGCGTCGAGACCGGCACGGCGATACGGATAATGACTGGCGCGCCGATGCCCGATGGGGCCGACTCGGTCGTCATCGTCGAAGTGACCGAGTCCGAAGGCGACTCGGTTCTCGTATTCCGTCCGTCAAAGCCGGGCGCGAGCATTCGCCGTCGAGGCGAGGACGTGCGAACGGGCGACACGGTGATGACTCCCGGAGCCGACCTGAAGGCCGGAGAGATCGGCCAGCTCGCGTCTCTCGGAAGGCCCTTCGTGACCGTTGCGAGGCGGCCGACGGTGGCCGTGCTGTCGACGGGTGACGAGCTGCTGGAGGTCGGCGCGGCTCCGGAGGACGGAAAGCTCGTGAACTCGAACGCATTCTCGCTCGCGGCGCTCGCGCGCGAGGCGGGTGCGCTCGCGACCGTGCTCCCGATAGCGCGCGACACGCTCGAAGACATCTCGGCGGCTCTACTCGAGGCTTCCGAAGCCGACGTCGTCGTCACGAGCGGCGGCGTGTCGGTCGGCGACTTCGATTTCGTGAAGGCGTCGCTCGACGCACTCGGCGCGCAGACGAATTTCTGGCGTGTGGCAATGAAGCCCGGCAAGCCGGTCGTGTTCGCCGAGTTGCGAGGGAAGCCGTTCTTCGGGCTACCGGGCAATCCCGTGTCGTGCATGGTCGGCTTTCACCTGTTCGTCTGGCCGGCGCTGCGGAAGATGATGGGCGTCGTGCCGGAACGCTGGATGCGGCCCGAGGTGCTGGCGGAGCTCTCGGGTGACGTGAAGTCGACGGGTGACCGGCGCAACTACCAGCGCGCTGTGATCTCCTGGAGAGACGGCCGGCTCCTGGCCGAAACGAAGCGGGCGCAGGGCTCGGGTGTGCTGTCGTCGATGGTCGCGGCGAACGGGCTGGTGATAGTTCCGGAGGGGACGAAGCACATTGCCGCCGGCGAGACCGTGCGCGTGCAGCTCATCGGCGAGATCGTTTAGGAAGGGAAGAAGGGCCACGGATCTCACGGATCTAACGGATAAAGACGGATCTTATCGAAACCTCAGATCCGTCTTTATCCGTTAGATCCGTGAGATCCGTGGCCCTTCTTCAGGTGAGGCTCAGCCTTAGTCGTTAACGACCGTCGGCTTTGCATCCACTCCGGTCAATCGCACCGAGGACGCAATGCCAGCGAGCTGCATGGCACGGATGCACCACCAATTGACGTCGATCTCGTACCAGGCGAACCCGTGGCGCGCGGTTGCGGGAAACGCATGATGGTTGTTGTGCCAGCCCTCGCCGAACGTCAACAACGCGACCCACCACGTATTTCGCGAATCGTCGCGCGTCTCGAAACGACGCCGTCCCCAGATGTGTGTGACGGAATTGACCATCCACGTCGTGTGGAGGAGCAACGTCACTCCTGCGAAGAGTCCCCACATCAGGAAGGGAAGACCTCCGATCGCGAACAGCGCGATCCCGAACAGAGCTGGTGGTACGAGGTGGTATCGCGTCAGCCAGACCTGAAAGCGGTCGCGCGCCAGTTCCGGCGCATACTGCTCCGCGTTCGAGATGTCGTGCCGAAGGGTGTAACCGTTCAGGATCCAGCCCATGTGCGACCACCACCGGCCGTTCCGCGGCGAGTGAGGATCGTCGACGCCGTCCGTACTCGCGTGATGCATCCGGTGCGTTACCACCCACCAGACGGGACCGCCCTGGAGGGCGAGCGTGCCGAGCACGGTAAGCGCGTATTCGACCGGCTTCGGGACCTTGAACGCGCGGTGGGTCAGCAGCCGGTGATAGCCGATGCCGACGCCGAGCCCGCCGATGACCCAGTAGAGAACAACGGCCGTGACGACCGCCGGCCACGAGAAGAAGAACAACGCGCCGACTGCTCCGGCGTGAAGGATCAACATCAGAAAGGTAATGGGGAGCATCAGGCGGCCGTGTGGCCGCGCTCGTCGAACGTCATTCGTCACCGGGGGCCTCGCTCTCGCCGTCGTCGGGTTGCTGCACACGCCGAATCGTTAATGTTCGATCGTGTCGAATAGGACAGCGACCCTGAAACGAGGCTCGCGCGGGCGCGAAGCGACGTTCACTGGGGCATCATACCTGTTCAACGGCGGATTGCACTCGGGGAATAGGAAGAGCATCGCGGATTTAGCGGATCAGGCGGATTCGGCAGATCCAAGCCTGACAGTTCAGATCCGCGAAAATCCGCCAGATCCGCTGTATCCGCGATGCTCCACTGTCCTACCCCGACGTCTTCTCGACGAGCTGGCGGGCGCGCTCTGCAGCCTTCACGACGGCCTTGATGAGGGTCACCCGCAGCTTGCCCTCCTCGAGCTCGAGCAGTCCGTCGATCGTGCATCCCGCGGGCGTCGTCACCGTGTCCTTGAGGAGCGCCGGATGCTCCTTAGACACAAGGACCATCGTCGCGGCCCCGAGCATCGTCTGCGCGGCGAGCTTGGTAGAGACCTCTCGCGGAATCCCCAGCTTCACCCCGGCCTCGGCCAGCGACTCGATCACGACGTACAGATACGCCGGACCGCTTGCCGACAGCGCAGTCACCCCGTCCATCAACCCTTCGTCGACGCGAGCCGTCTCGCCAACACACGCGAAGAGCGCCTCGGCTGTCGCCAGATGAGCCGACGTCGCGTGGCGGCCGGCACAGAGCGCCGTCATTCCCACTCCGAGAATGCAAGGAGTGTTCGGCATGGCCCTTACGACCGGAATCGGGTGTGGCAGCCGGTCCTCCACGTACGCCGCAGTAACCGACGCCGCAACCGAGATGACGAGTTGATCGGGCGTCAGGACGTCGGCGATCTCCTCGAGCACCGCGTGCATGTTCTGCGGCTTGACCGCGAGCAAAACGACGTCGCGACCACGCACGGCTTCGCGGTTGTCGAGCGTCGGACGAATGCCCAGCCGCTCGACGACCCGATCGAGCGAGCCTTCGTGCTTCACGCTGCCGACGATCTGCGCGGCCGTCAGGAACTCGCGACGCATCAGTCCGCCGACGATCGCCTCGCCGAGCTTGCCGACGCCGACGATGCCTAGAGTCATTTCCGTGTTCATCGTTTCAGTCCTCGATTGGCCTGTGGGTGAATCGCCGCCCGCCCGGTCCAGCATAGTCGGAGACGACGTGCCCGTCTCCGACGAGCCTGTACTTGTAAGTCACGAGCCCCTCGAGGCCGACCGGTCCGCGCGGGTGCAGCTTGCCCGTGGCGATTCCCACTTCCGCGCCAAATCCGTACCGGAAGCCGTCGGCAAATCGCGACGAGGCGTTCCAGAAGACGCCAGCCGAGTCCACGTCGCGAAAGAACCGCTCGAAGGCGTCCCGCGATTCGGTCACGATGACGTCCGTATGGGCAGATCCGTGGCTCGCGATGTGCTCGACGGCTTCGTCGAGCGAGTCGACGATCCGCATTGCGACCACGAGATCTCCGTACTCGGTCGACCAGTCGGCGTCGGTCGCTTCGCGAACCTCCACCTCGCCCGTAAGCTCGCGCACCCGCTCGTCTCCGCGCACCTCCACGCCGGCTTTCGCAAGCTCGGTAACGAGATCCGCGACGATCCCCGGTGCGATGGCCGAATGGACCAGAATCGTTTCGGCGGCGTTGCAGGCCGCCGGATACTGCGCTTTCGAATCGACCGCGATCCGGAGCGCCTTTGCCGGATCCGCCGACTCGTCGACGTAGACGTGGCAGAGGCCTTCGGCGTGCCCGAGCACGGGAATCGTCGTGTTCAACTGGATGTGCCGGACGAAGGCGTTCGACCCACGCGGAATGATGAGGTCGACGAGTCCATCGGCGGTCAGCAGCGCCGCGACGTCTTCGCGGCCGCCGAGCAACGCAAAGACATCGGTCGACATACCGCACGCCCCGAGTGCTTCACCGAGCAAGGCGAAGAGCGCCGCATTCGATTCCGCTGCCTCGCTGCCGCCCTTCAACAGGGCACCGTTGCCGCTCATCACTGCAAGGGACGAAATCTGGACGAGCGCATCCGGGCGAGATTCGAAGATGACGCCGATGACACCTATGGGGCAGGAAACACGTGTCAGTCGCAGCCCGTCGTCGAGCTCGCGCGCAAGCGTCACGACGCCGAGCGGATCCTCGAGTCGAGCGACCTGTCGCACGCCTTCGATCACGCAGTCGAGTTTGCCGCCGTCCAGTTTGAGCCTCTCGAGCATCGCGAAAGAGACGTCTCCCGCCTCGACGAGCGGTTCGAGGACTGCAACGTCGCGCGAATTGGCCGCGAGGATGCGCTCGCGATTCGCATCGAGACGGTCGGCGAACGCCTCCAGAATTGCCCGTCGTCCGTCGACGGCGAGTCCGGAAAGCTCACGCGCGGCTCGGCGCGCTCGCCGGGCTGCGTCGTGGACCCGCGCGGTCGTGTCCGAAGCTCCCGTGATTGCGGCCTCTTTCGACCGGTGTTCGCTATTCATGTCGCACTCCGGCGAGGATGACGATGTGATCTCGAGTCGCGACCGTGTCGTATTTCGCTTCCACGCCGGCAACGGCGAGCTCGGTGGATTTGCGCCCGAGAACCGCGAGGGTCTCGCTACTCGAAAAATTCGCCAGTGCACGGGCAAACTCGTTTCCGCGCTCGTCGAGGATGCTCACGACGTCGCCGCGGCCGAACTCGCCCCGAACACCGACGACGCCCGCCGGCAGCAGGCTCGCCTTGCGGTGCAGGATCGCGTCGCGCGCGCCGTCATTGACGAGCACGGCGGCGTTGACCGACGTCGCGAACGCGATCCACCGCCGTTTCCCCGAGAGTCCCTGCTGCGGCAGAACGAGCGTGCCGACGGCGTCGCCGGCCAGTACCGCCGCAATGACCGAGTCGGTTCGACCACTGGCAATGACAGTGGCGCAACCGGAGCGCGACGCGATCTCGGCCGCCTCGAGCTTCGTCCGCATGCCCCCGCGACCAACGCGGGCTCCACCGGCCGCAGCCAGCAGCTCCGGCGTGATCTCGTTGACCTCGGCGACCAGCTCAGCCGCCTCGCTGTCTCTCGGATCGTCCGTGTACAGGCCATCCACGTCCGTCAGGATGACGAGCAGATCTGCTTCCATCTTGCTCGCGATGAGGGCCGAGAGCTTGTCGTTGTCGCCGAAGTTCACGCGACGGTGAGAGCCGGGATCGCTCGCCTCGAGCTCAGCGGTCGAAACGGTGTCGTTCTCGTTGATGACCGGGATCACGTTCAGCTCGAGAAGCGTCGAGATCGTCTGGCTCAGATTGAGGTAGCGACGACGGTCCGAGAAGTCCTCTTCAGTGAGCAGCACCTGCGCGCACGTCAGGCCCATCCGGTCGAATGCGTCCGTGTAGAGCGCCATCAGGCGCCCCTGGCCGATCGCCGCCAACGCCTGTTTGATCGGAAGGGAAGGCCCCGAGCGGTCGACGCCTACGCGCGCCGAGCCGAGCCCGACGGCGCCCGACGAGACGACGAGCACCTGTCGGCCTTCGCGGTGGAGCGCCGCGATCGCCTCGACGAACGAATAGAACCGGCTGAGCGCGATCGTGCCGTCGTCGCGTGTCAGGGTCGCCGTCCCGAGCTTGATGACGACGCGACGGGCTCCGGTCGTGATGTCCCGGCGAGTGGATGTGGCGGCCATACGGACCCGGAGTGTCGCACACGGGCCGAGTGCGCGGCCAGCGAACCGGCCGTGCGGCTCGATTGCGCCCCTGCGACTTTGCGAGTCCTTTGCGTCTTTGCGAGTCCTTTGCGTCTTTGCGAGAAACGCCCGCTCTCGAGAGGGACGCCCACGAGGGACTCTGGTTTCTCGCAAAGACGCAAAGGACTCGCAAAGACGCAAGGGATTCGCAGTGACCTGGAGGGTTCTGGTTCGAATTGACCCGCCGCACCAACCTGGGCGAGCCTTGTCGCCACAACCACTTCACTTCTGGGAGAGGGGCCCGTGAGCAAGAGCATCTACGCGATGTGTATATTCTGCGCAGTCGTCATCAGCAGCAGCACCGTCCTTGGCAAAGGCCCCGGCAAGCCACCCGTCGCCCGGAAAATCCCGAAGAAGACCGAAATCCACGGTCAGACTCTCGTCGACGACTACTTCTGGATGCGTGAGAAGTCGAATCCCGAGGTGATCGCCTACCTCAAGGCCGAGGAAGCCTACGCCGACGCGATGATGGCGCACACCAACCGCTTCCAGGCGACGCTCTACAAGGAGATGCTCGGACGCATCAAGGAGACCGACGTCAACGTCCCGTACCGCCAGGACGGCTTCTACTACTACTCCCGCACCGAGGCCGGTAAGCAGTACCCGATTCTGTGCCGCAAGCGCGGCAGCCTGGATGCCCCCGAGGAAGTCCTCCTCGACCAGAACCGGATGGCGGCCGGCGGCAAGTACTTCAGTCTCGGCGACGCCGAGGTGTCGAACGACGGCAACCTGCTCGCCTACACGACCGACACGACCGGCTTCCGCCAGTACTCCCTGCACATCAAGGACCTGCGGACTGGCAAGATGCTCGGCGATACCGCCGAGCGTGTGACTTCGCTCAATTGGGCGAACGACAACCGGACACTCTTCTACACGCAGGAAGACGCCGTCACGAAGCGTTCCGACAAGTTCCTTCGCCACGTCGTCGGACGAGCCGCGGACGATCTGCTATTCGACGAAAAGGACGAGAAGTTCTCTGTCTGGAGTTATCGAACGCGGAGCCGCGGTTATCTCGTCCTCGTCAGCTTCAGCTCGACGACGAGCGAGAACCGAACCATTCCGGCCGACCGGCCAGGCGAGGCGCCGACGGTACTGCTACCGCGGCGCGAGAATCACGAGTACTACGTCGATCATCGGGGCGACCGCTTCTACATTCGCACCAACGACACGGGAAAGAACTTCCGGCTCGTCACCGCACCGGTTGCCGACGCGCGAATCGAGAACTGGACCGAACAGGTCCCGGTCCGCAAGGACGTGATGCTCGAAGGCGTCGAGTGTTTTGCGTCATTCAACGTATTGCAGGAGCGCAGGCAGGGCGTCCCGCAGTTGCGGATCGTCGACGCGAAATCCGGCGAATCGCACGACGTCGTGTTTCCGGAGCCGGTGTATTCGATTGCGGGAAATTCGAATGAGGAGTTCGACGCCACGAAATTCCGGCTGAGCTACGAGTCGCTTCTGCGTCCGAACACGATCTACGACTACGACGTGAACTCGCGAAAGCTCGAACTGCTCAAGCAGCAGGAGGTACTCGGCGGCTACGACCCGGCGAAGTACGCGTCGGAGCGCATCGAGGCGACAGCGGCCGACGGCGCGAAGATCCCGATCTCGCTGGTCTATCGAAAGGATCTCGTCCGCGATGGCATGCGGCCGCTGTTGCTCGAGGGTTACGGCTCGTATGGCTCGTCGAACGACGTGGACTTCTCGTCGAATAGGCTGAGTCTGCTCGATCGCGGGGTGATCTTCGGGATCGCGCACATCCGGGGCGGCGGCGAGATGGGCAAGGAATGGCACGATCAGGGCAAGATGATGGCGAAGAAGAACACATTCACCGACTTCATCGCCTGCGCCGAACACCTCGTTGCCGAGAAGTACACGTCGAAGGACCGTCTCGTCATTACCGGCACCAGTGCGGGCGGTCTGTTGATGGGTGCCGTCACGAACATGCGGCCCGACCTGTTCAAGGCTGTCGTCACCAAGGTGCCCTACGTCGACGTCATCAACACGATGCTCGACGCGACGATTCCGCTCACGTCGGTCGAGTACCTCGAGTGGGGAAATCCGAACGAGAAGGCGGCCTTCGACTACATGCTGAGCTACTCGCCGTACGACAACGTGGAGCGCAAGGCCTACCCGACGATGCTCGTGCGGACGTCGCTCAACGACAGCCAGGTGATGTACTGGGAGCCGGCGAAGTACGTGGCGAAGTTGCGCGCGATGAAGACGGACGCGAACCTGCTGCTCTTCAAGGTGAAGCTCGAGCCCGGAGGTCACGGCGGCGCCAGCGGCCGCTACGACAGGCTCAAGGACGCGGCCTTCGACTACGCCTTCATCCTCGAGCAGGTGGGCGCAGCGAAGTAAGAGGGGAAGGGCCACGGATTAGACGGATCTGACGGATAAAGACGGATCTGAATTCGGACTCAGATCCGTCTTTATCCGTCAGATCCGTTTGATCCGTGGCCCTTCCCCTGCCGTCCTACGTCAGCTCTATGTCTCCCTTCTCGCACGCAACTTTCACCCGGATTCGCGGCGTCCCGCTCTGATCGACGGTCGCAGAGACACCGAGTGCGGAAAGGGCGTCGTCAAGTTCCGACGGTTCGCGATGCTCGAACCAGATCTTGCCGAGCTTCATGCCCGTTGGCGCGGTAAGGCTCGGGTGATCGTCCGGGTTCTTCCATCGGATGGCGAAGGGAATGAGTCCGCCGATCTGGAGCCCGAACTGAACCGTCTCCCACTCGAGCGTCTTGCCTGTCGGCGTCACGCGCGACCCCGGAGTCACTTCGCCAGGTTCGAGCTTCCCGCGCTCGGCTCCGATTCGCAGCGCGGCAAGGTCATCTGAGCCGATCGCCCATCCGACGAGCGTCGGCTTCGCAAGGGAACGCAGCTTGGCCGTCATGGGATTCGTCACGGACTGGTCAGGGTCGAGTCCGATCACCTCGAGGTAGCGGCGGCTACCGAGGGCCGCCAGTGCGTTTCGTGTCCCTCGCCCCGGGTGCACGCCGCTCGGAACCGCTCGCACGCCAGTCCTGTCGAAAACGTACTTGATCCCCACATCGAGATTGGCGTGGCCGAGGAGGATGTGGTCGACGGCGTCCTCCGCCGATCGGAGGCTTGAAGCGGATATAGACGGCATTCTAGTGACTCCAATCGCCGCGAGGGCAAGCGCGGTCGAGAACTCGCGCCGATTCC
>CAZQBW010000197.1:1766-10217 GCA_964591515.1 uncultured Clostridia bacterium | reverse complement strand
GGGCGGACGCACCGTCGGCGCCGGCACCATCACGGACATTGTGGAGTAGGAGTTTGCCGGGGCGGTCTTCGCGACCGCCCCTCGCACGTGAACCGATATGCTGAACGAGAAAATTCGAATCCGGCTCAAGGCCTACGACTACCGCGTGCTCGACCAGTCGACGGCGGAAATCGTCGACACGGCGAAACGCACGGGTGCTCGCGTGGCTGGGCCCATCCCGCTGCCGACGGTCAAGAACAAGTACACGGTGCTCCGCAGCCCGCACGTGGACAAGAAGTCGCGTGAGCAGTTCGAGATCCGGACGCACAAGCGGCTGATGGACATTCTCGATCCGACGCCGCAGACGGTCGACGCGCTGATGAAGCTCGATCTGCCGGCAGGCGTGGACGTCGAGATCAAGGCATTCGGCAAGGAACACAAATAGCATCCACGGCCCCTTCGCGGGGTCGCAGGCGCGGGACGGCGGAGATTACTCCGCGCGCCGCGGGGTGAGAAGCAGGCATGGTCAACGGAATAATCGGCAGAAAAATCGGAATGACGCAGGTCTTCGACGAAGACGGCACGGTGACACCGGTAACGGTGATCAAGGCCGGTCCGTGTGTCGTCGTGCAGAAGAAGACGGTCAACTCCGATGGCTACGAAGCGGTTCAACTCGGCTTCGTCGAGGATCGTCCGCCCAAGAAGGTCACCAAGCCTATGCAGGGCCACTTCCAGAAGACGGGACAGGGCGCCGCGCCGACGCGCGTGCTCAAGGAGTTTCGGCTGGACGCCCTGGATGGCGAAGCGACGAACGTCGGCGACAAGGTGCTTGTCGACCAGTTCTCGGCGAACGACACTGTCACGGTGGTGGGAACGTCGAAGGGCCGCGGTTTCGCGGGCTTCATGAAGCGCCACGGTTTCGGTGGAGGACGGGCCACGCACGGCTCGATGTTCCATCGCGCGCCGGGTTCGATCGGTCAGTCGGCCTATCCCTCGCGAGTCATCAAGGGAACGAAGATGGCCGGCCACATGGGCGATGCCCGCGTGACGGTGAAGAACCTGACGGTGGTGCAGGTCGACTCCGAGCAGAATCTTCTGCTGGTCCACGGCGCGGTGCCCGGGCCGAACGGAGCCCTCGTGCTCATCAACAAGGTGAAGAGGTAAGGGCCATGGCGACTCTCGACATCAAGAACCTGAAAAACGAAGTGGTCGGCCAGATCGAGCTCGACGAAGCCATCTTCGGCGCTCCGCTCAACCGCGCGCTCATCTACGACGCCGTCAAGGCGTATCAGATGAACCAGCGGCAGGGCACGGTGAGCACGAAGACGCGCGGCGAAGTCTCGGGCTCCGGCCGCAAGCTCTGGAAACAGAAGGGAACGGGCCGTGCGCGAATCGCGTCGATCCGATCGCCTCTCTGGAAGGGCGGCGGCGCCACGTTCGGCCCGAAGCCGCGTCCGTGGGAGACGCGGATGCCCAGGAAGATGCGCCGCGGCGCGCTCTGCTCGGCACTGTCCGAGCGGCTGCGCGAGGGCCGGATCACGGTCGTCGACGGATTCGCGCTCGAGTCGCACAAGACGGCGGCCTTCGCCTCTGTCCTTACGACGCTCGGCCACGACCGCAAGACGCTGCTCGTCGATGGCGGCGACAACCGGAATCTCGCGCTGTCTTCGCGCAACCTGCAGTCGGTAACGCTGTCGAGCGACGCTCTTCTGAACATTCACGAAGTCCTGGCGCACGACCGCCTGATCTTTTCGAAGGCCGCCATCGAGGCGCTTGCCGCGCGGCTGTCGCGCTAAGGGGGAGTCGAAATGCGTACCGTATGGAACGTAATTCTCGGGCCGATCATCACGGAGAAGGCCCTCGAAATGAAGGACGACCCCGAGTCGTACGGCCGATCCGGCAATACCCGTCAGATGCTTGCGCTAAAGGTGGCGCCGGCCGCGACGAAGACCGAGATCGCCACGGCGGTTTCGAAGATCTTCGGTGTGAAGGTCGAGTCGGTCCGGACGATCAACGTGCAGGGAAAGCTCAAGCGCGTTGGACGATTCGAAGGGCGCCGGCCCGACTGGAAGAAGGCATACGTCACCATCGCCGAAGGCGAGAAGGAGATCGTGTTCGAAGACACGATCTAGGCTGAAGGAGAGCACCGATGGGCATCAAGAAGCTCACACCGACCAGCCCCGCGCGGCGGTACCAGACGTACCTGACGCGCGATGAGCTGACCACGTCGACGCCGGAGAAGAGTCTGCTCGAGCCGAAGACACGGATCTCGGGTCGAAACAACAACGGACGCATCACGATGCGTCGGCGCGGCGGTGGACACAAGCGCCAGTACCGCAAGATCGACTTCAAGCGCGACAAGACCGGGATTCCCGGCAAGGTCGCGACGATCGAGTACGATCCGAATCGTTCGGCGCACATCGCGCTGATCAATTACGCGGACGGCGAGAAGCGATACATCCTCGCTCCGATCGGCCTGGCCGTTGGCCAGATGGTCGTTTCGGGCCCCGAGGCGGACATCATCGTCGGCAATGCGCTCCCGCTGCGGAACATCCCGCTCGGCACGACACTGCACAACGTCGAGATGAAGGCCGGATGCGGCGCGCAGATCGCGCGCTCCGCCGGCGCGGCGGTTCAGCTTCAGGCGAAGGAAGGCGATTGGGCACTCATCAAGGTGCCGTCGGGCGAAGTCCGGCGTGTGCCGCTCGACTGTGTCGCGACGATCGGTCAGGTCGGCAATGCCGAGCACCAGAACGTGAGCCTCGGCAAGGCCGGACGCTCGCGCTGGAAGGGCCGGCGGCCGAAGGTGCGCGGAGTGGCGATGAACCCGGTCGATCACCCGCATGGCGGCGGCGAGGGCAAGACCTCGGGCGGCCGCAACCCGGTCTCGCCGTGGGGACAGCCCACGCGCGGTTACAAGACACGGCGCAACAAGAACACGGACCGCTTCATCGTTCGTCGACGGACCAAGTAGGAGAGAGCTGAGTTATGGCGCGTTCAGTAAAGAAGGGTTTCTTCATCGACGGTCACCTTGAAAAGGCGATCGAGCGCATGAACGCCGCGGGCGACAAGCGAGTCCACAAGACCTGGTCGCGTCGTTCGGTGATCACGCCGGATATGGTTGGCCACACGATTGCGGTCCACAACGGCAAAAAGTTCATCCCCGTCTACGTCACCGAGAACATGGTGGGGCACAAGCTTGGCGAGTTCTCGCCGACGCGCACCTTCAAGGGGCACGCCGACAAGAGCGAGAAGACCGCGAAGAAGGGGGGACGGCGATAATGGACGCACGAGCGATTACGAAGGCCGTTCAGGGTTCGCCGCAAAAGGCCCGCCTCGTCGTGGACACGATCCGCGGTCTGCGGGTGCCTGAAGCGCTTGCGATCCTGCACTACACGAACAAGCGCGCGGCGGCGATGATCGAGAAGACCTTGCGGTCGGCGGTCGCCAATGCCGCCAACCTGGCCGAAGAGAAGAATGTCAGCGTGGACGTCGACAATCTCTATGTCTCGGCGGCCATGGTCGACCTCGGACCGACGAAGCACCGGCGACGGCGCCGTCCGGCACCGATGGGACGCGCTTATAGCGAGCGCCGATGGCGCAGCCACATCACGATCGAGGTTTCGACTGAGAAGCCGCGTGCCGTGGCCGAACGCGAGGCGCGTGACGCACAGTTTGCCACCAAGAAGAAGCCAGCCGCCACGGCGTCGGGCGAGGCGTAAGGAGGAGTCGTGGGTCAGAAAGTACACCCGTTTGGGTTCCGGCTTGGCTACAACAAGACGTGGCATTCCATCTGGTTTGCCAACAAGGACTACGCCGAGCTGCTGCACGAGGATCTGAAGCTCAAGAAGGATCTTAAGAACCGCTTCGCCGGCGCCGGCGTGTCGCACATCGACATCGAGCGCGCGGCCAACAAGCTCAAGATCATCATCCATACGTCCCGTCCCGGCATCATCATTGGCCGGAAGGGCGCCGAGATCGACAAGCTGAAGCAGGAGATCAAGAACCGCACCGGGCGCGAGGTCTTCGTCAACATTCAGGAGATCCACAAGCCGGAGCTCAACGCGCAGCTCCAGGCCGAGCAGGTTGCCCAGCAGCTCGAGAAGCGCATTGCGTTTCGCCGGGCCATGCGCCGGGCGGTCGAGAACGCGAAGCGCTTCGGCGCGAAGGGCGTGAAGGTTCGCGTATCGGGACGGCTCAACGGCGCCGAGATTGCCCGCTCGGAGTGGGCGCTTGACGGCCAGCTTCCGCTGCACACGCTGCGTGCGGACATCGATTATGGATTCGCCGAGGCCCGCACGACGTTCGGCGTCATCGGAGTCAAGGTCTGGATCTATCGCAGCGACGTGCTCGACAGCCGCCGCGCGGCGAATGCGGCGCCGGCAGGCCGCGCACCGCGCGATCGCTTCGATCGGGACGGGAGGTAAGCCGTGGCAGAGTACAAGATTCCCAAGAAGGTCAAGTTCCGCAAGCAGATGCGCGGACGCATGAGCGGCATTGCGACGCGTGGCGCTGCAATCAGCTTTGGCGAGTTCGGTCTGAAGGCCATGGAGCCGGCGTGGATCACCAGCCGTCAGATCGAGGCCGGCCGTATCGCGATGACCCGTTTCATCAAGCGTGGCGGAAAGATCTGGATTCGCGTGTTTCCCGACAAGCCGATCACGAAGAAGCCGGCCGAAACGCGCATGGGTAAGGGCAAGGGCGCTCCCGAGGGTTGGGTTGCCGTCGTGAAGCCGGGCCGTGTGCTGTTCGAGATGGAAGGCGTCAACGAGGAGCTCGCGCGTGAAGCGATGCGACTCGCGGCGCAGAAACTTCCGATCAAGACGAAGTTCGTCACTCGGAAGGAGCAGGAGGGGGGCCTCATATGAAGGCGAGCGAAGTTCGCGACATGAACGACGACGCGCTGTTCGCGAAGGGCGCCGAGCTTCGAGAGAAGCTGTTTCGGCTGCGCTTCAAGGCTGCGCTTGGCAACACGGACACGGTCAACGATATCCGCAAGTCCCGCAAGGACCTGGCGCGCATCAAGACCGAGGTCCGGACCCGCGAGATCCGCAACGAGGCGGCCGAAGGGGCGAAGACCGTGGGCAAGGCGCCGCGGGCCAAGCGAGTTCGCCAGGCGGCGGCTCGTCAGAACGCGCAGGCGCGGTCGTAGCAACGGTTGAACGAGGAAGAGGAGCGAGAGATGTCTGACGAAATTCAGAACGGGACCGAAGCCGCCGAGAAGCGCAAGGCCCGCAACCAGAAGGTGGGAATCGTGACGAGCGACAAGATGGACAAGTCTTGCACCGTCCGCGTTGACCGCCTGGTCCAGCATCCGCAGTACCGCCGGTATGTTCGCAAGCGCTCGAAGTTCATGGCGCATGACGAGCTCGGCGTGTCGGTCGGCGACAAGGTGCGGATCATGGAGACGCGGCCGTTGTCATCGCGCAAGCGCTGGCGCGTCGTCGAGATCGTTCAGAAGGCCGTCAAGTAGTCCGGGCGGACGCGGGAGAGGAGGAGCAGCACAATGTTACAGATGCGAACGATGCTCGAGGTTGCCGACAACTCCGGCGCCAAGCGTCTCTCGATGATCCTGCCGATCGGCGGATCCACGGGTGACAAGGCCGGACTCGGTGACATCATTACGGCAGCGGTCAAGGAAGCGTCGCCCGACGGCACGGTCAAGAAGGGCCAGGTCGTGAAGGCGGTTGTCGTCCGGACGCGCAAGGAGACGCGGCGAAAGGATGGCACCTACATCCGCTTCGACCAGAATGCCGCCGTGCTCATCAAGCCGGATGGCGAGCCGATCGGTACCCGCGTGTTCGGACCGGTGGCGCGCGAGCTGCGAGAGCGAAAGTTCATGAAGATCGTGTCGCTCGCTCCGGAGGTGATCTGAGATGGCGAATTTAGTCAAAGCGAAGCTGGCGCGCCTTCGGGCGGAGGAGCCGGTACCGAAAGTAAAGATCCGGAAGGGCGACCAGGTCCTCGTCATCAGTGGTGCGAACCGCGGTGACACGGGACGGGTGCTCGAGGTGGATCCGAGAGCGTCGACGGCGCGCGTCGAGGGCATCCGGGTGGTGAAGAAGCACCAGAAGCCGGATCGCGCCCGCGGCCGGGCTGGCGGCATCGTGAAGATCGAGGCACCGATCCAGCTGTCGAATCTCAAGGTGATCGATCCGACGACGGGAAAGGCGACCCGCGTGGGACGCCGAATTCTGGAGGACGGCACGATCGTCCGCTACGCGAAGGGCTCCGGAACGGTTCTGGACAAGACGAAGTAGGACCGCGGCAACGCGTGTGACCGACAGCTCCGTACAACGCCGGAGCGACTGAGGAAAACGAACGATGAACCCGAGACTGAAAGAGAGATACCGCAGCGAGATCGCGCCGGCCCTGATGAAGGAGTTCAGCTTCAAGAACGCCATGGCCGTGCCGAAGCTCGAAAAGATAGTCCTGAACATGGGACTCGGTGACGCGCATTCGAACCCGAAGGGGCTCGAGGCTGCGCGAGCCGAATTGGCCCAGATCACTGGACAGCACGCGGTGGTCACGAAGGCAAAGAAATCGATCGCGGCGTTCAAGCTGCGCGAAGGGATGCAGATCGGCGCCCGGGTTACGCTGCGCGGCGACCGGATGTACGAGTTCCTCGATCGGCTGCTCAACGCGGTGCTTCCGCGAATCCGCGACTTCCGCGGCATTTCGCCGGACGCGTTCGACGGACGCGGGAACTACACGCTCGGCGTTCGCGAGCAGCTCATCTTCCCTGAGATCGACTTCGCGAAGGTCGAGAAGGTCCGCGGGATGAACATCAGCATTGTGACGACGGCGCGAAACGACGAGGAGGGCCGAGCCCTTCTTCGGTCGTTCGGAATGCCGTTCCGGAAATAGGAGAAGGAAGCGAAATGGCAAAGCTGTCATCGATGGTCAAGGCGCAGCAGCGCCCGAAGTTCAAGGTGCGCCAGCACAACCGCTGCAACCGCTGCGGACGGGCGCGCGCCTTCATGCGCAAGTTCAAGCTGTGCCGGATCTGCTTCCGCGAGCTATCGCTGCAGGGACATGTCCCGGGCGTCATCAAGTCGAGCTGGTAAGGAGAATCGACCGTGACAGATCCGATCGCAGATATGCTGACGCGCGTCCGCAATGCGCTGGGGGCCAAGCACCAGAAGGTCGATGTCCCTGCCTCGAACCTCAAGGTCGAGGTGGCTCGCATTCTCAAGGACGAAGGATTCATCTCGAACTACAAGGTGATCGGGGAGGGCGCGAACCGCGCCATCCGCGTCTACCTGAAGTACGGGCCGGACGATGAGCGAATCATCAACCGCATCGAGCGTGTGTCGAAGCCGGGCTGCCGCGTCTATGTCGGACGCGACGAGATCCCGAACGTGCTCGCCGGTCTCGGGATCAACATCCTGAGCACCTCGCGCGGCGTGATGACCGGTCGGGACGCCCGGCGCCTCGGCATCGGCGGAGAGATCCTCTGCCGGGTCCACTAAAGGAAAGCGTTATGTCGACCACAGAAGTGAAGTTCGCCAAGGAATCGAGAATCGGCAAGAAGCCGATTCCGGTGCCGGCCGGCGTCAAGATTTCGATCAACGAAACCGACATCGAGATCACCGGGCCGAAGGGCAAGCTCGTCTCGCCGATTCCGGCAGGGATCGAGGTCAAGCAGGAAGACTCGTCGCTGCGTCTCAAGGCCGCAACTGGCCAGGAGCGCGCGGCGCACGGACTGGCGCGGGCGCTTCTCGCGAACGCGATCAAGGGCGTCACGGACGGCTTCACGCGCGAGCTCGACATCGTCGGGGTCGGCTACAAGGTCGAGCAGAAGGGCACGAAGCTCGTGATGGCGCTTGGATACTCGCATCTCGTCGAGTTCCTACCGCCGCCTTCGATCGACATCAAGGTCGAACGTAAGCCGAAGCCCGGTGTGAACCAGTATCAGACGACGCTGATAGTGTCGGGAATCGACAAGCAGGAGGTCGGGCAGGTCTGCGCGAACCTTCGAAATCTGCGACGGCCCGATGCCTACAAGGGCAAGGGCGTGCGGTACGCCGACGAAACGCTGCGGCTGAAGCCGGGCAAGTCGGCCAAGTAAGGGAGAAGAGGACATGGCCACCAAGTCACGCGCCGTTGTGCGCGAAGCGGTTCACGGCAGAATTCGCAAGAAGGTCGCCGGGACGTCCGAGCGTCCGCGGCTGTCTGTCTACCGCAGTCTCAAGCACATCTCCGTTCAACTCGTCGACGACTCGAAGGGCGTCACGATTGCGGCGGCATCGACGGTCGAGAAGCCGATGCGAGCGACTGCCGGCGGCAACATTGCCGCGGCGCGCGAGGTTGGCCGGATCATTGCCGAACGGGCGCGCGAGAAGGGCATCGAGCAGGTGGTCTTCGATCGCGGTGGTTACATCTATCACGGTCGGGTCAAGGGACTTGCCGAGGCCGCCCGCGAGGCTGGCCTGAAGTTCTAGGCGGAGAGCACGAATGCGAAGAATTACT
>CAZQBW010000197.1:0-1666 GCA_964591515.1 uncultured Clostridia bacterium | reverse complement strand
GCCCGCGAGGCTGGCCTGAAGTTCTAGGCGGAGAGCACGAATGCGAAGAATTACTGCTGATGGCCTCGATCTCAAGGATCAGGTGATTTCAATCAACCGCGTGACGAAGGTCGTCAAGGGCGGAAAGAACCTCTCGTTCAGCGCGCTCGTCGTCGTTGGCGACGAGAACGGGCATGTCGGGTTCGGCACGGGCAAGGCACGTGAGGTTCCGCTGGCGATCCGCAAGGGCATCGAAGCGGCGAAGAAGAACCTCATCCATGTCCCGCTGGCCGAGACGACGATTCCGCACGTAACGACGGGGCGGTTTGGCGCCGGAAAGGTCCTGCTCAAGCCGGCTCCCGAAGGAACGGGCGTCATCGCGGGCGGCGCGGTCCGGGCGATCATGCAGGCGGTCGGCATCCACAACATCGTCACGAAGTGCCTGGGCACGAACAACGCGCACAACGTCATCCGTGCGACCTTCGAGGGACTTCGGGACCTCAAGGATCCGGCGTATGTCCGTAAGCTGCGCGGCAAGGACGGAGAGGAGTAACTGCAATGGCGGCATCCGACGCGAAAGCGACTGGCAAGACCATGCGCATTCAGCAGTACCGGTCAACGATCGGCCAGAAGAGCACGCTCAAGACCGTGGTGAAGCACCTCGGATTCCGGCGTCTGAACCAGACGCTCGAGCGTCCCGACACGCCGGCCATCCGCGGCATGGTGGCGAAGGTTCCGCACCTCGTGCGGATCGTAGAGGAGTCGTCGAACTGATTCTGGCGCGAACCGGAGACGGTTTGCGTGAACGACCAGCGACGACCGGAGAAACACAATGCTTGGACTCCACAATCTGACGCCCTCCAAGGGCGCGACCAAGAACAGGAAGCGGATCGGGCGAGGCCCGGGTTCCGGAACCGGCAAGACGTCGGGGAAGGGACACAAGGGGCAGAAGTCACGATCCGGCTACTCGCTGCGGCCCGGTTTCGAGGGCGGCCAGATGCCGCTCCAGCGCCGCTTGCCGAAGCGCGGCTTCACGAACATCTTCAAGAAGGAGTGGGTCGAGGTGAACCTCGCCACTCTCGAGAAGCGGTTCGATGCCGGCACCGAGATCACCCCGGACTTCCTGATCGAGGCGGGCTATTGCTCCAAGCGCTCGATCGAGTCGAGCGCGGGTCTTGTGATCATGGGCAAGGGCGACGTCACGAAGGCGTTTCGGGTATCGGCTCACCGCATCACGAAGGGTGCGCGCGAGAAGATCGAGAAGGCCGGCGGATCGGTGACGATCCTCGGCGCCGCCGAGGCGACGGCTTCATAGCACTGGTTGGATCGGGCGCCGGGTCTCGCGGCGGCGATGTCGCCATTCGGGGACCGGCCGAACGCCGGGTGATTCTGGGGTTGGGAACACGATGATCGAGAACTTTCTCAACAGTCTCCGCAACGTCTTTGCCGTGCCGGACCTGCGCAAGCGGGTCCTCTTCACGCTGAGCCTTCTTGCGGTCTATCGCATTGGCAGCCACATCCGGGTGCCCGGTATCGATCCGGTGCAGCTGGCAGAGCTCTGGCAGAACGTCGCTTCGTCGCTGTTGGGCGTCCTCGACCTCTTCTCTGGCGGAAACCTGCAGAAGATCTCGGTGCTCGCACTCGGGATAATGCCCTACATCACTGCGTCGATCATTCTTCAGCTCAT
>CAZQBW010000196.1:0-10244 GCA_964591515.1 uncultured Clostridia bacterium | reverse complement strand
TGTGTCTCCGTGTCTCCGGCTCTCTGTGTGCGTAGCTCTTCGCACTAAAGAAGAGCTACGCACACAGAGACACGGAGACACGGAGACAAGGAGACTCAGAGACAGCGTGGCAGTGAGAGTCGACTACGACGGGCTCGTTCGCGACTCAGTTGCTCTTCGGCGTGGCCGCCCCGTTGATCGTCGCCCACTCGGCGAGCAGGGCAAGCCCCTGGCCTAGCGTTTCGACTGCACGTTTTCGGTCCCCGATCTGGAATCTCTCTCCCGCGAGAGCCAGGTGCGAGCCCGCCCATCGCGGAGCAATGTCAGCCGCGATTTCGAGCATCTCGATCGCCTTCACGTGGTTACCGGCAAGCGAGGCGCCCAGACCGCCTTCGTAGTAGTTCGCATAAAGGAGGTTCAGCGTCCGTCGCGCCACGCGTCGCTCGGCTGAGTCCGTTTTCGAGCGCGCCTTCGTCCGCAAGTCGGTGATTCGCCTCCGGAACTCCGCGATCGCCTCGACGCGCAAGTCCTGATCCTGACGGGCCTTCGCCCAGGTCGCCGCTTCTCCAGCCAGCCTGTTCTGCTGCTTCACTTCGTCCTGGTCGATCTTGACCGCATCCTTGACTCGGCGATCGCCGGCAAGCGCCTTGGCGCCGGACGCCGCCTCGGCGACGTCGCGCAATCCCGAAAACTGTCGGTGAACCGACTCGAACAACTGCCAGGCGTCGAAGACCCGCCCGGCCGCTTCGTGCGCGCGCGCCCTCGAGAGTCCTTCGGCATAGAGCGCGTCGACGAAACCCGCGTCGGTGGGGCGAGCGCCCGATCGGATGGCTTCGATCTCCATCCAGCCGACGGCCTCGACGAGCAGCTCCGATGGCGCCCACTCGTGCGCGCCGTCGAATCGAGCGACCCTGTTCGTCATCTTGAGCTGATCGAGCGTGGGACCGAGGGCGGAAAGTTCGGCGAAGTTGAAGTCCTCCATCCCTACAGTGGCGAAATAGGCGAACCTGAGCTTGTCCGGAGTCTGCTTGTCGACCGTTTCGACGGTATCCGGAAAGCCGGCGCCGCACGCGATCACTCCGGCGATGCAGCCGTCGCACGACATCGCGACCAGGGTCGCGATACGGGCACCTCCTGAAAATCCCGAAGTGTAGATCCGTCGCTCGTCGATCCGGAACCGCTCGTGCGTATCGCGCCACATTGCGGATCCCGCGGCGATGGACTTCGTCACGCTCCCGTTTCGCGAGTTCCACGACGCGACCACGATCCAACCGAATCGCTCGGCGGCCGCCTGGAACTGTTCGACCGGAAGGCGTCCCCGCGCGGCAGGTTCGAAGCAATAGACGATTGGCCAGGCACGCTCCTTCGTGTAGCCCGAGGGAAGATACAGGGCGTAGCTCTGCGTCGGCTCGGCCGCACAGACGACCCGATCGACTATGCGTCCGCACGGCAGTTCATCGGCCGCCACGGCCGTTGCCGCTCTGGACGCTGGTGCCGGACTGACGGCAGGCGCCTGACCACGGGCCCGTCCGGTTGCCGTGAACGAGCAGATCATCAACAGGGCCATGGTCCCGGCCGCGGGAGCAAATGAAAAACGCATGTGATTCGCCACGATGACCGGAATAACGCAACGGACGGAGAGTCATTGCAGTCGGATCTGAGACGACAGTCCGACTCTCATTCAAACGCCGACGGCGACCGCACTCTGTTCTGCGGCCCGTCTAGAATTGACACGGCCGCTCGACGACTGTTACATCCGTTCCGATGACAAGTGCAATTCTCGTTGCGATGAGTGCTCTCGCGTATATCGATCCGGGCAGCGGCAGCTTCATTCTCCAGGTCGTCGTCGGGGCGATTCTCGGAGCCTCGGTCGCGGTGAAGATGTATTGGGCGCGATTGCGCGCCTACTTCGGCAGCCGCAGCGAGCGGAACGATGGCGACGCCGATCGCGGAGCATAGCGAGCCGCTTTCCGGTTCCTTTCGCGATCCGAGCGGGTTCGTCTACCGTCGCGACGGCGTCCTGTACCGTCAGATCAACGCGTCGTACCGGGACGACTTCGAGGCGCTGATAACGTCGGGCCTCTACGACTCCCTCGTGTCGAAAGGCCAACTCATCGAGCACGAGGACGCCGACCTGGGCCTTCGGCACTCGGACGATGCCTGGCGCGTCATCAGGCCCACGGCAGTCCCTTTCATCTCCTATCCGTACGAGTGGTCGTTTGGCCAGCTCAAGGACGCGGCGATCCTGACCCTGCGGATCCAGCGCGAGGCGCTCGACCGGAAGATGTCGCTCAAGGACGCCAGCGCCTACAACGTGCAATTCGTGGGCTGCTCTCCGGTCTTCATAGATACGCTTTCGTTCGAGCCGTACGTCGAGGGGCGGCCATGGGTCGCGTATCGCCAGTTCTGTCAGCATTTTCTGGCGCCTTTGGCACTCATGAGCCTGGTCGACGTAAGGCTCGGACAGCTGCTCAGAACCTACCTCGACGGAGTCCCGCTCGATCTGGCGAGTCGACTGCTGCCGTGGAGCTCACGCCTCAAGTTCCCGCTGCTCACGCATCTTCATCTACACTCGAAGTCACAGGCGCGCTACGCCGACAAGCCGGTAAGGGGCTCATCGATGAAGGTGAGCAGACTCTCGCTCATCGGTCTGCTCGACAGTCTTCGAAAGGCGATCGAAAGCATGGACTGGACGCCTGCCGGCACCGCGTGGGGCGACTACTACGAGAAGACGAACTACGAGCCTGAGGCGATGAGCCGCAAGTCTGAGCTCGTTTCGCGGTTCCTGGAACGCGTCAACCCGTCGACCGTCTGGGACCTCGGGGCGAATACGGGTGCATTCAGCCGGCTCGCGAGCAGGCGTGGAGCGATGACCGTGGCATTCGACATCGATCCCGCCGCGGTCGAGAAGAACTACCGGGAGGGCGTTCGCGACGGGGACAGGAAACTCCTGCCGCTTCAGCTGGACGCGACGAATCCGAGCCCCGGGCTTGGATGGGAGAACTCGGAGCGCGACACGCTCGCGCAGCGCGGCCCAGTCGATACCCTTCTCGCACTCGCCCTCGTCCATCACCTGGCGATCGGCAACAACGTTCCTCTCGAACGAATCGCGAGGTATTTCTCGACTCTCGGACGATGGCTGGTCATCGAATTCGTCCCGAAGGAAGACTCCCAGGTGCAGCGACTGCTCGCGAGTCGCGAAGACATCTTCTCCGACTACAACGTAGATGCGTTCGAAGCTGCGTTCCGTCGGCACTACACGATCGATGGAGTCGAACGGATCGAAGGAACGCACCGGACGCTATACCTGATGCGGGCATCGGATGGAGAGGGGAACTGACGTGAAGCGATGGACGGCTCTCCTGGCGCCGATCGCGCTCGCTGCCTACCCGGTGCTGTTCCTGTTTGCGCACAACCAGGGACAGACCTACGCCTCGGACGTCGTTCGACCGCTCCTCGTTTCGGTCGGGTGCGCAGCGGTACTGCTGGGAATCGCCGCGCTCGTGTACCGCGATGCTTCGAAGGCGGCCGTGTTGACGTCGACGTTCGTGGTGCTGTTCTTTGCTTACGGCCACGTCGTGAACCTCGTCTCGAAGGCATCCGTTGCAGCGTCGGTTGGAACGGGCGCCGTCGAAGCGGCGATCTTCATTGCTGTCGCAATCGTGCTCTTCCGGACCAAGACGAGCCCGACGACGCCGGCCATGTTCATCACCGTCATTGCCGCCGTACTTCTGGTCTTTCCGGTCTCGACGATCGCGCTCGGGCTGATGGCGCGACGCGCGGTTGCGCCTGGCGCAGCGGGAGCGGCCGGTCCGGCCGGCGCCGAACCGGTTACTGCGTCCGCAGGCCGACGTCCGGACATCTACTACATCATTCTCGACAGCTACCCTTCGGAGCGGTCGCTTCGCGAGTTCTACGGCGTCGACAACGCTCCGTTCCTCGAAGGACTTCGTTCGCGGGGCTTCTACGTGGCCGGCGAGAGCAAGAGCAACTACGGCGTGACGCTTCTTTCGCTGGGCTCGTCCCTGAACATGACGCATCTCGACGAGATGACTGCCCCCTACCGCGAAACGAGCGACCGGACGGTAATGATGGACGCGGTGCGTGACAGCGCCGTCGTCCGGACGCTGCGCGAGCGCGGATACCGCTTCGTGAACATCGCATCGGGGTACTCTGGCACCGACCCGATGCCGACTGCGGACGTCCAGATTCGGTTTCCGAAGGGCAACCTGAGCGAGTTCGAAGTGCTCGCCATCAGCACGACTCCGCTCGCCGAGTTGCCGGCCATCAAGGCGACGTCGGACCCGTTTCTGCTTCGCCGGTATGCCGTCCTTCACGGTTTCGAAGCGCTCGCCGGAATGCAGCCCTCGTCGCGGCCGACGTTCGTACTCGCGCACATCCTCTCGCCCCACCCTCCATTCGTCTTTGACGCGGCCGGGGGAATGCGCGAGAAGAAAGGCCGCTTCAACCACACGAAGTACAGCAAGGACGAATACGTGGACGGCTTTCGCGGTCAGGTGGCGTTCGTCAATGAACGCCTGATGCCGGCGATCGACGCAATCCTGGGTCGATACGACGCGGAGAACCAGCCGGTCATCATCGTGCAGGGAGATCACGGTCCGCGTTCCCTGCGGCGGCGCAACAACACTACCGAGGCCTTCTATCGCGAGCGCTTCAGCATCCTGAATGCGTACCTCGTCCCGAAGGATTTCCGGTGCGAGCTCTACCCGTCGATCAGTCCGGTGAACTCGTTTCGCGCAATCTTTGCGGGGCTGTTCGGCACGCAATTCGAAGCGCTTCCCGACGAGAGCTACTTTTCCACGTCCGGGAAACCGTATGCGTTCAAGGCGGTATCGGCGCTCGTGCATTCGGATTCGATGCCGGAAGCCGAGCCCGACGGAGAAGACGCTGGCGAGTAGCGCCGGCTCAAGGGTCGCCCTGTTGCTCTGCGCCTCTGCGAGACCTTTGCGTCTCCGCGAGAAAGGCTCCTTGCGTGAGAAGAGTTTCCCGCAGAGACGCAGAGGTCTCGCAGGGGCGCAGCGAGGAACGGCCGCCCTGGTTGGCAGTGCGGATCCGACTGCCAATGGTCTGCTTTCAAGCGCCACTCTCGCTGCGGTAGACTGCCATCTCGCGGAGATTTCGCTGCCAGGGGACCCAATCGAATGACGCGAGAAAAGAAGGCCAGCTCGACTGCCGCGCTCCACTCCGAGACGTCGACCCTCGAAGAGTCGGTCAATACTTCGGCGCTCGACGAGTCGCGCCACACGTCTATGAGCACGGGCTCGCTGGAGGGCACTCTTCTGTTCAATCGCGAGCTGAGCTGGATCGAGTTCAACCGGCGCGTCCTCGAGGAAGGCCTCGATCATCGCAACCCGTTGCTCGAACGGCTCAAGTTCCTGTCCATCTTCTCCACGAACCTCGATGAATTCTTCATGATCCGCGTGTCGGGCCTCATGCAGCAGGTCGACGCCGGCGTCACGGTACTTTCGCCAGACGGCCTGAGCCCCGCCAACCAGCTCAAGTCGATCTCCGAAAAGCTGCGGCCGATGATCGATGAGCTGACGAAGTGCCTCGTGAACGAGATCCTGCCCGAGCTCGACTCTCACGGAATCCGGATCCTCCGGTACAAGCACCTCACTCCCGTTCAACAGGAGGAGATGCGCAAGTACTTTCAAAGCTACATCTTTCCGATTCTGACGCCGCTCGCCGTCGATCCCAGCCATCCTTTCCCTTACATCTCGAACCTCAGCCTGAACCTCGCGATGATGGTCAGTCCGAAGGAGAAGGGCGTCCACGAGCCTCGGTTCGCGCGCCTGAAAGTGCCGCCCGTCGTTGCCAGACTCGTGCCGGTTTCGGGCGAGCCGCATGCTTTCGTGCTGATGGAAGAGGTTCTTGCCGCAAACGTCCAGTCGCTCTTCCCCGAGATGCTCGTCACGAACATCCACCCGTTTCGCGTGACGCGCGACGCCGATCTCGAAATCGAGCAGGACGAGGCGGGCGACCTCCTGAAGACCGTCGAGCGGCAGTTGCGCCGTCGTCGATTCGGATCGAGCGTGCGGCTCGAGATCGATACCGGCATGCCGGCCGAGATGGTGCAGTTCCTGACCGATTCGCTCGGGCTCGAACCTGACGACGTCTTCACCATCGACGGCCCTTTGAGTCCGTCGGACCTGATGATGCTCTACAAACTCGACTTCCCCGCGCTCAAGGACGAGCCGTTCTCGCCGGTGCTTCCGGCCGAGCTTCGCGAGGGAGAGTCGATATTCGACGTGCTGCGCAAGCAGGACGTCGTGCTTCACCATCCGTTCGATTCGTTCGCTCCGGTCGTCGACTTCATCCGGGCAGCAGCCAAGGATCCCCACGTGCTCGCCATCAAGCAGACGCTCTATCGCACGAGCGGCGATTCGCCGATCGTCGAGGCGCTGATGGATGCGTGCGAGCGTGGCAAGCAGGTCGCGGTGCTTGTCGAGCTCAAGGCGCGCTTCGACGAGGAAAACAATATCGTGTGGGCGAGAAAGATGGAGCGCGCGGGCGTCCACGTCGTCTACGGGCTCATAGGTCTGAAGACGCACTGCAAGCTCGCGCTCGTCGTCAGGCAGGAGAGCGATGGCCTGCGCCGGTACGTCCATCTCGGCACCGGAAACTACAATCCATCGACGGCGCGGATCTACACAGACATCGGCCTGCTGACCTCCAATCCCGAAATTGGCGCCGATGCGACGGAGCTCTTCAACTTCCTGACTGGATACTCGCGCCAGACCGACTACCGAAAGCTCTTCGTTGCCCCCGTCGCCTTGCGCGAGAAGTTCATCGGGCTCATCCGCCGCGAAGCGGAACACAGCAGGGCTGGAGGCAAGGGCCGGATCGTCGCAAAGATCAACAGCCTTACCGACACGCGCACGATTAGGGCGCTGTACGATGCGTCGCAGGCTGGAGTGGAGATCGACCTTATCGTCCGCGGCGTCTGCTGCCTGAGGCCGGGGATCCCGGGGATCAGCGACAACATTCGCGTCCGGTCGATTGTCGGCCGATTCCTCGAGCACAGCCGGATTTTCCAGTTCCACAACAATGGGCACGACGAGATCTACCTCGGCAGCGCCGACTGGATGAACCGGAATCTCGACCGCCGTGTCGAGACCGTATTCCCGGTAGAAGAGGCCCGCGCGCGAAAGCGCGTTCGAAAGATTCTCGACGCCTACCTTCACGACAACGTGAAATCGCGAGTGCTCGATGGCGATGGCACCTACTCGAGACTCGCGCCGGCACCGGAAGCCGCCCCGATGAACGTCCAGGATCACTTCCTGTCGCTCGTGCGAAACGACAACGTCGAGTAGACGCTCCGTTTACTCCGTGCCACCGTGTTTTCGTACGTGAAGAGCATCGCGGATCAGGCGGATGCTGCGGACAAACGCGGATCTGAGCCCGACATTTCAGATCCGCGTTGATCCGCACGATCCGCCAAATCCGCGTTGCTCTTGGACGAGGAGACACGGAGACACTGAGAGCGGATCGCTCTTGCGCCTCGGACTACCCTATGGACAACCCCCGTCTGCGGCGCGTATCATCGCCCCAGTTTGCACCCTTAGCTCAGCTGGATAGAGCGTCAGCCTCCGGAGCTGAAGGCCGGTGGTTCGAATCCACCAGGGTGTACTTTCGGATGGAACGGCCACCTTGCTCGGTGGCCGTTGTCGTCGGAAACAGCGAGGGTTGACTTCGCCACCCTGCTGCCTACAATCAGCGCAACGTTCCGGCTACTTCACTTCGGATAACATCAACGTATCACCTTGAGGGGGAATCGTAGCTCCGACCCGGCGCGGAACACGTGTCCCCGAGCGGTTTGGGGGAGCCATGATCGGCACCAAACTGGCGGACCGCTACGAGATCGTCGGCGAACTCGGCCGAGGTGGGATGGGTGTGGTCTATCGAGCCCGCGATCCGCTCCTCGACCGCGACGTCGCCATAAAGGTCGTTCCTCCTGCGATGCTGACCCCGGACGCCGAACTGCGTTTCCAGCGCGAAGCCCAGGTTGTCGCCCGCATGGACCACCCGGCGATCGTAACCGTCTATGACATCGGCCGGCACGAGGGTTCGCTCTACTTCGTCATGCCGGTCATCAGCGGTACGAACCTGCGCGTGCTTCTGCGCGAGCGGTCGCTGCGCCTCGGTGATGTCGTGGACCTCGCCATCCAGGTCGCCGATGCGCTCGATTACAGCCACAACCAGAGCGTCGTCCACCGTGACATCAAGCCCGAGAACATCATGGTGTGGCGGACCGAGAACGAGAGCCTTCGCGTCCGCATAATGGACTTCGGCCTCGCGCGCGCTTCGCTCGAGAGCCAGCTCACGCGGATCACGCACTCCGGCACGATCATCGGCACCGTTTCGTACTTCAGCCCCGAGCAGGTCTCGGCAACCCACGAGGTCGACGCCAGATCGGACATCTACTCGTTCGGAACAGTGCTCTACGAATGCCTGCTCGGCGAGCCGCCGTTTGCCGGAGAGGTCCAGTCCATCCTCTATCGCATAGTCCACGAGAACCCGCAGCCGCCGAATCAGCGCGGCGCGGACGTCGACTTCGAGCTCGAGCAGATCGCCATGCGCTGCCTGGCGCGCGAGCCGACCGCGCGTCCACAGACCGCGCGCGAAGTGGCAGACGCTCTGTCGCGGTATCGACTCGGGCTGAGCGACGACGACCGGCAACGGCCGATCGCCATGGCGTCTACGAGAATGTCGAGGCCTGAACCGGTCCAGCGCGAGCTCGCGCCGTTCACCGGTCGCGACCGCGAATTGACCGAGCTGCAGCATCGGCTGAATGCGGCCGTCAACGGTGAGTGCCAGTTTGCGGTGGTCGGAGGCGAACCTGGCATCGGCAAGAGCCGCCTGCTCGAGGAAATCGAGCGGCTTGCGCGCGCCCGGCGAATCCGTGTGCTGCACGGCCGGTTCGTCGAGCAGGATCGCGCGTTTCCGTACCAGGGCTTCTGCGAGGCGATTCAGGAATACTTCCGCTCGCGCGAGTCAGCGTCGTCATCGACCGAAATCGCCGACCTGACCGACCTTGCGCCCGATCTCGCCTACCTGTTCCCGGTCCTCGCCGAAATCGGCGACATCCGATCCGCATCGGCCGATTCCAAGACCGACATCACCAAGGCGCGTCGCGTCGATGACCGGACCGCGATCTTCGAGCTGCTTGCGCGTGTGATTGCCCGCATTTCGAGCGGGAGGCCGCTTGTACTTCTGCTGGAAGATCTGCACGACGCGGACGTGTCTATCGAGGCGCTGCAGTACATCGTCCGGCGTCTCGGTCCCACTCCTACATTCATCATCGGGACCTACCGTACCGGGGACGTTGACCGCCGTCACGCGATCTCGCGCATGCTCGACAGCTTTCACGGAGACCGGCGCTTCCTGCACCTGCTCGTCGGACCGATGTCTGCGACCGAGCACCGGGCCTACGTCGAGGCCCTCATCGGATCCGGGCGCCTCGGCGACAGCCTGGCGAGAACGCTCTTTGACGCGACGGAAGGCAATCCCTTCTTCACGAAGGAGCTAGTGCGTTCGCTCGTCGACTCGGGAGGAATCGCCGAGGACGACGTCGGCACGCTTTCGCTCTCGAGTGAAATGGGTCTGACGAGCGATGCGCTGCCCGAGACCATCCAGCAGGTGGTCGAAAAGCAGATCGAACGGCTCGACGAGGCCGATCGCGAAGTGCTCGCAATGGCCGCCGTTCTCGGACGGTCGTTCGAATACCGCGACCTCGAGGCGCTGGCTGAAGGACGGGCTGCCGACATCGAGGATGCGGTCGACCGCCTTCTGCGACAGGGCCTGCTCGAGGAGGAGCGCGAGTCGCGCGGGGACCGGCTGTCGTTCTCGAGCGGCGTTGTCCGGGAGGCGCTTTATGCCGGACTCTCGCGCCGGAAGCGACGCACTCTTCATCGTCGATACGCCGAGTGGATGGACGAGCGCAACGGCGGAAAGGAGCGATACTGGGCCTCGCTCGCCCACCACTACTCGCACGGAGACGTCGCCGACAAAGCCGTGGAGTTCGGTCTGAAGGCCGCGCGAAAGTCGCTCGAGGCCTTCTCGACCGAGGAGGCGATCCGTGCCGCACGCACCGCACTCGAGTTCCTAGAGGACGACGAGTGGGAAGGGGACCGGTCGCTCGAAGGCGATGCAAGGCTCCTGCTGTCGGGGGCCTGGCGGATCGAAGGCAACATCGAGGGAGCGGTTCGCGAAGTCGAGCGGGCCATTCGCGTGTTCGAGCGGGA
>CAZQBW010000195.1:0-10584 GCA_964591515.1 uncultured Clostridia bacterium | reverse complement strand
ACAGCGACCGGGTATTCTCCATCGGACGAAGAACCCGGTCGCTGTCGCTCCCGGTGCTGAACTCGGTAGGCCGCAGCACGTCAATCCGCCGCCCTGCTAAGATGTATCAGGCCCGGGCACCTCCGGCCTCTACACACCGATATGAAACACTCGTTCTCGTTCGTCGTCCGCATCTCGGTCGCGATCCTCCTCGCGACGCTCTCAATTCCTGTTGCGGCCCAGAATCGACGTGGCGTCGATGTCGATCTGGACGTGATTCGTGCGATCGAGAAAGGTGAGACCCGGGACCTCTCGAAACTCGCGATCGCCCGGACTGCGCCCGACACGTCCGGCTGGGACGCGCTGAAGTACACGATCCGTATCGAGCCGTCCTTCACTGGCAGAACGATCTCCGCCACGACGAGGATCGACGGCGTTGCGACGACTGCCGGCCTTACGACCGTGAACCTCGATCTCGTCGGATTCACGATCGATGCGGTGCGACTCGACGGTTCGACGGCGACCTTCTCACGCACGGGAGGCGGTCGCGTCGTCAGTGTCGTGATGCCGGCGCCACTCGGCGCAGGCCAGACGTTCTCGATCGAAGTCGTCTATCGTGGCACTCCGATCATCGAGGACGGACTGGGATTCGGCTTCACATCGAGTGGGGCTGCCAGCTTCGCCGAGCCCGAGGGCGCACGCCTCTGGTATCCCTGCAAGGACCGGCCATCCGACAAGGCGATGTACGAGAGCTTCGTTACGGTGCCGAACCAGTACGTCGTCGCGTCGAACGGCCGTCTCGTCGAGACGACCCAGGAAGGCGGGATGACCACCTATCACTGGCTCGAATCCCATGCGATCTCGACGTACCTGATCTCGGTCGCCATCAGCAACTATCGAGTCATAGAGGACAGTCACGGCGACCTGCCGGTCTGGCACTACGTCTACCCCGAGCTCGAATCCGACGCCCGACGCGATTTCTCTCGGACGCCGGAGATGATCCAGACCTTCGAGGAGCGGCTCGGCGTACCCTTCCCGTTCGACAAGTACGGACACGCCCTGTTCGAGAACTTTGGCGGCGCGATGGAACACCAGTCGTGCACGAGCTACGGGTCGCCGCTCATTACCGGCGACAACCGGTACGACCGCGTCGTTGCGCACGAGCTCGGACACCAGTGGTTCGGGGATCTGGTCTCACCTGCCGAGTGGGAAGAGATCTGGCTCAACGAGGGCTTCGCAACTTGGACCGAGTTTCTGTGGACGGAACACATCAACCCGGCGGGACTTCCCGGGCTCATGGCCGGACGCGAAAGCTACTTCATGGACTACGAGGCCAACGTAGGCGCGTACTCCCTCTACGCGCCCCCGCCTTCGCGGCTATTCGGCGCCACGATCTACCAGAAGGGCGGTTGGGTCGTATCAATGCTTCGGTACGTGATCGGCGATGAAGCGTTCTTCAGCGGAATGCGCGCCTACCTCGAGTCGCATGCTTTCGGAAATGGCCTGACAGAGGAGTTCAAGGCCGCGATGGAAGCTGCGTCGGGACGTGACCTCGATGCGTTCTTCGACGAATGGGTGTACTCGGCCGGTTATCCGCAGTACGCCACGACGTGGACCGCGCGCGCAGTTCCGGGCGGCCGGCTGCAGACCGACGTGCGCATAGAGCAGACGCAGTCCGGAACCGTCTATACGACGCCGCTAGAGGTCGAGCTCGTCGGCGCGGCCGGCGAGCGCGTGGTCGAGCGAGTCGAGATTGGGGCGCGGGATTCGATCGTCAGCCTGTGCACTGACTTCGTGCCGATCCGAGTGACCGTCGATCCGTCGAATCGGGTGCTCGGCACGGTCGAGGCACGAGACGGAACGGTTCCGAATCAGGCGATCGCGTGTGGGGAGAGCCCGGCTGAGATCGCGATCTCCGGCGTCTCGTGGAAGCCGTCGGGTCAGGGATCGCTGTCGGTCTCGGGATCGGGCTTCGTCGTTGGCGATACGAGAGTCGAAGTGAACGGCGTCGAGCTGGCCAAGACCAAGTACCCGAAGAGCAGCCAGAATCCGGACGGAACGACTTCGATGGTTCTCGGCAAGCAGAAGCGGCTCAAGACGCTCGTGCCTGCCGGATCCACTGTTCAGATCACCGTGGTGAATCTCTCGACCGGATTGCGATCGGCGCCGTTCCCGTTCACGCGGTAGTCTTGGCGCATTTGCGTCTTTGCGAGTCCTTTGCGTCTTTGCGAGAAAACCCGTCCTCGAGTCGGTATTTCTCGCAAAGACGCAAAGGACTCGCAAAGGCGCAAAGACGACAGCGTCACCCCCGACGTGCGAGCTCCCGGTACTCCGTCGGCGTGAAGCCCGTCGCCTGCCGGAAGACTTTTCCGAAGTGGCTCGCACTCTGGTAGCCGACTCCGGCGCCGATGTCGGCAATCGACCGGTCCGTCGTCGCGAGCAGTCGCCGTGCGTGCTCCACGCGGAGCCCCGCGAGATAAGCGTGCGGCGTGACCCCGGTAATCCTCTTGAAAAGCCGCGCAAAGTGAAACTCTGAGAGGTACGCCGCCTCGGCGATCTCGCCGAGCGCCAGTTCCCTGTCGAAGTTGTCGTGCATGAACTCGATCGATCGTCGCAGCCGGCGATCTACGAGCCCCGCCCGCGAACGTTCGAGCCGCTCGAGCCGATCCGAGGTCGCGTGCGCCCGGACGACGTCGAGCGCCGCCAGCGCCATCACGAGATCGAGCGCTTCGTCCCGACCGTCACCATTGCGGCCCAACTCGTGAACAAGACGGCGTAGCGTGGCCGCGAGCGCTTCGCCGATCGACGCGACAGCGTGCGAGAAGATGACCGGTCCGCGTCCTTCGCGTCCCAGCCGCGCCGCGGCGTCGCCCAGCCACTGCTGCGACATAGTCAGCGTCAGCCGTTCTCCCGACCCAGAGACCGCAAACGCCGCTCCAGAGTCCACCAGCGCCATTGCTCCAGCTCGTACATCGTGGTCGACGCCCGCGATACCGACCTTGAACGACCCGTCGAGCACCGCTACGACCGTCGCATCGATCGCAACGACCGCCTCACCACCATCGACGGACGCGCGCGACACTTCGACGCGAAACTGCGGTCGCAACGCGGCGCGGCCTTCGGTCGATTCGCTCACGTCCGCCTCGTCCCCCTATGGTTCCCTGAGCTGATAGGCCACTCGAACATCCGGTCCCGTCGCGGTCGCGTCGACTCGGACCGGAACCACGAAGCGGATCTGCCGGACGTAGCAAAGGCTCTCGGCGCCGGTTCGGCAGTAATAGACTGCAGCATCCACCGAGAGAGTCGTCGCACCGGACTTCGAGGCAATCGCGACACGAAGCGGGAAGGCGACCGTCTGATCTTCCATCGGCGGAATCCGCACGACGCCCGCGTCCTTCGCCGTGACGCCGATGAACTGCGGTGCGCCGGCGCTGAACTTGAGTCCCGCTGCCAGCGAAAGATCGACGACGACGGCTCCGTCTCCTGGCGCAATGCGCTGCTCGGGGAGTTCGACGACCGGGCCGTCGAACGCCGCATCTGGAACCATCGGGGAGCCGAGTCGTTCGAGTCCCTTGAGCATCAGCGTTTCGGAATGCTTCGTGGAGAGGTCGAGCACCCGGATCACGTGATTGTTCGTGTCGGCCACGTAGACCTTGCTTCCCGCTACCGACAGTCCGCCAGGTTCGTCGAACTTCATTGCGTCGAAGTCGCCGTCCGCATATCCGCCCTCACCCGTACCGGCGAGCGTGCGAGATTCCTGCTCTTTCGCATCGACGCGCTTGATCTTGTTGTTGTAGGTGTCGGCGACGAGAAGCTGACCGTCGTGCAAGGCGATGCCGAGCGGATGCTGAAGCCGCACCGTCTGCCCGAAACCGTCGACGTCCCCAAACTCGAACAGCGCCTCGCCGACGATCGTTCCGACCTTCCCGGACGGGTCGAGGTCTACAGTCCGAATGGAACTGACCTCGCTGTCGGCCACATAAAGCCGTGAGCCGTCCGATGCAATACCGGACGGCTGCGCGAGCGCCGCTCGACGAAGCGGACCGTCGGTGCGCGTCTCTCGACCGGATCCGGCGAACGGATCGGCCCGCCACGTCTTCAGGTTCACGGTCCATATCTGATGGAAGCCGGCCATCGCCACGTACAGCACTCCCCTGTGGACTACCAGGTCCCACGGCGAGTTGAGCGGAACGGCCATGCCGACGCCACCGACGTTGAACTCGCGCGCCTGCATGCCATTGCCGGCAATCGTGTCGACACTGCGAGCCACGAGGTTCACTCGCCGGATCGCGTGGTTCTCGGTGTCCGCAACGTAGAGCATGTCCCCGTCGAGCGCGACTCCCTGCGGCTTGTTGAACGACGCCTTGTCGTAGGCGCCGTCCGACATTCCCTCGGCACCGGAACCGATGACGTCCGTCACGCGGCCGTCCGCGCGATTCGCGACGACGATCCGGTTGTGGTTCGAATCCGAGATGAACAGCCGGTCAGACTTCGGATCGGCGAAGACCTTTCCAGGAAACGACAGGACGGATCTGGGTGCGCGATTGCGTTCGAGATTGAAGGCGATCGGTCGCGTGTCGAGCGTCTTCGACGCTGCCGCGTCACGGACGAGATGCCCGATGGGACTGTCGAACGTGTCGAAGACGCCCTCGCCCGATTCCTTTCCGACGATCTTTCCGCGCGTGTCGATCAGCACGACGGTCGGCCAGGCGTTCGCCGTGTATTCGCGCCATACCCGGAAATCGCGATCGTTAACGACCGGATGTTCGATTCCGTAGCGCAGGATCGCCTGCCGGATGTTGTCGGTACCCTGTTCGGTCGTGAACTTTGCAGAGTGGACACCAATGACGACGAGCGACGAGCCGTACTTCGCTTCCAGCCGCTTCAGATCCGGAATGATATGCATGCAGTTGATGCAGCAGTAGGTCCAGAAGTCGAGCAGCACGACCTTGCCGCGCAGCTCCGACAGCTTCAGCGGCCTGTCGGTGTTGAGCCAGTCGAGCCCCTCGGGGAACTCGGGTGCATTGACGACGGCCTGACGCTCGGTCGACATCTCCTGGGCCTCTCCACGACGGGCGGAGATCGTCAACACGACGGCCACCGCAAGCAGAACGGCAATCCTACGCTTTCCCACGCTCACCCCCAAAGATCGACGCCACGGATTCTCGCAGACACACGCGACAATGCGTGTATCACCGAACTCCCGTGGCGTATTTCAGCGGAGGTCGAACGTCACGTCCACCTTCGTGAACGCGGCGACCGCGCGGCCGTTCTTCATCGCTGGCGCGAACCGGCACTGGCGGGCGGCGGCAATGGCGGCTTCGTCGAGGCCGAATCCGAGGCTTCGAAGTACCTTGATCTCACGAACCGAGCCGTCGGGACCGATCCCGATGCTCAATCGAACGAATCCGCGGATGCCGTGGTCGAGCGCAGCCTGCGTATACGTCGGTTTCGGATAGTTGAGCACACGCGCGGCAACGTCCGGGTCCGAGACATAGCTGACTCCGAGAACCTCGGACATCGACAGGTCACCGGCCGGCGCATCCGGAACGTCGACGACCGGCGCTCGTCCGCTCGTGCTCGCACCGCCGCCAGTTGCAACGAAATCCGGCGCGAATCCACTTGACGCATCTCCAGGAAGAGCCCCAGTCGTCGGGGCCACTCCGGCGGGAGGAGCCGTGGCGGTCGCCGGTACATCAGCAGCCGCACGGGCGTCGCCGCCGCGCTCTTCGCGAACAGGAGAAACGAGGCCGCTGCCTGCAGCATCACGGGAACCCGGAGCAGTCCGGATCGGCGGCGTGAGATAGATCGTAGAAGGAAGCTCGATCAGCACGGCAGTCTCGGACGGCTCGTCGACCTGCCAGGGCTCGGACCCGAACTTCATGGAAGAAAGCACGAAACCGCCAATCCCGATGTGCACGAGGATGCTGGCCGCAACGGCAAGCTGGAACCGCGTCCTACGAGGTCGGGAAAGGCCAAATACCGGCACCGGCGGCATCTGGAAGACGGTCTCGCCACGTTGCTCGCTCATCCGTCGCTGCAGCCTGTCGAGCAGCATCTGGCGATGATCGTGATCCGCAACAGGCACGTCGACACGATCGTGAATCTGCCGAAGCGTCTCGAGCAGTGAATCATCGGTCGAAATCGTCTGTCCGCGCTTCATCCCGTCGACGAAGCGTCGCAACTCCTCGATCTCGACATCCGTTTTCTTGCGCCAAGCCATTGGTACTACGTAACCCCTTGATCCAACAAAACTTACTGCGCGTTGTCGCGCTCCAGCACCCGGCGCATCCGCTTGAGCGCGCGGTGGAGCCGGACATAAACGAGATTCGTCGAGATTCCCATCACCTGTGCGACTTCCGGACTCGACAACTCCTCGTAGAAGATCAGCGTGACGACGAGCTGGTCCTGCTCACTGAGCTTGCTGATCGCCTCTTCAACCTCTCGGCGTCTGAGTGACGCCAGAATTCGGTCCTCGGCCAGTGGCCGTTCGTCGACGAGCGTCTTGACGTCGTCGATGTTTAGAACGCCCTTCCCCGACTGACCCTTGCGACGGAAATGATCCGTAATACGATTGTTTGCAATTCGATACAGCCACGCCGAGACACTCACGCCCTGCCAGGTAAACCGCGGCAGCGCATCCAGCGCCTTCATGAAGACGTCGGCGGTGATGTCCTCCGCGAGCTCTCGCGAGTGGAGCCGGCGATACGCGAACGAGAAGATCTTCCCGTAGTACCGCGTGTACAGCTCCTCGAACGCGTCGGCCTGCGATTTGGCCCTCTCGACGAGCGCACGCTCTTCCTCGGCCGCTTGCGCGCGAACCAGATCCGTTTGCGTGTCAGTGAAGGCTCCGAATCGAATCACGTTTGTTCGGTTGTGTCCGGGCTAGCGTTCGTCGACAGGCAGGGAAACGCACCCGCCGTATCCTTCTTACAGCAATTTACGGCATGCGTCGAGCCGCGGCCTCGATGACCGACCGGCTAGCCGTCGCCCTGCTCGTCGGACTCGGACTGTAGCTCGAGATCCAGCATCTCGTAGCCGCCATAGTGTTTGGTCGTCCGGACATCCGTCAGCGCATCGAGCCTCTCGATGACGAGCTGGATTCGTCGCCCCTGCGTCACGATCTCCTGAATCCGGGCCGAATTCGACTCATCCGAGGAGGGCGACTTTCGAAGTATCAGCTCCGCGTTGCCGATGATTGTCGTCAGGGCGTTGCTGATCTCATGCCGTATCGTCGCGACGACCGCCTTGGCAGTGCCAAGACGCTCGCGGGCGAGGCGCTCGGCGAGGGTCACCGAAAACAGCATCTCGTCGAGCGAGGATCGACCTGAGGACACATCGCAACGAGCCAGAATACCAACAACACCTTTCCCGTCCGCAAGTTGAGGCGCCTCAAACGGCAACGCCTCGAAGATCCACACGGATTCCCGATCCTCGGCGCGTGGAAACAGAACCAGACGCCTCTCCGGAACTGTTCCGTCGAGTGCGAGCTGAATGGCGTCCGAGACAGGCCTGGACGGTAGGACGCGTTCGGGGTCGAAAGCGTCGCCGGGATGAGTCGGCGCACCATAGAACTTCGCGAACTCCGGATCGGCGCTCGCAAAGCGGGCGTTTCCGTCGAGCACGAACCGAAGTGAGCCGGATGCCTCGGCGTACCGTTCGGGGGCAATGCCCCCGAACAGACTGCGGTCGGGCTCCGATCTGGATTCGTCCTCGTTTGCCATCTGGGCTTCCACGTTCACCCAGATTATCGGCGCTTTGGTTGCGTCTCTTTAACCGGAATGCGCGCTGGCATCGAGCCCGTGCTCGGCCACTCGCTTGTCGCGCACCAGATTCGAGGCCCTGTGCAGACTCTCGAACGTACCCGCATCCGTCCACCAGCCGTCGACAGTACCGTAGGTAAGCGAATCCCAGCCGATGTACCGGTTGTTGACGTCCGTGATCTCGAGCTCACCGCGCGCGGAGGGCTCGAGTCCCTTGATGATCTCGAAAACCCGACCGTCGTAGACATACACGCCGGTTACCGCGAACGAGCTCTTGGGATCGGTCGGCTTCTCCTCGATCCGGACGATCCGGTCTCCTGAGATCTCGGGAACACCGAATCGCTCCGGGTCGTCGACTTTCGCGAGCAGGACGCGGGCCCCCTGACCGGGATAGCCGTGGACTGCCGGGCGGATACCGTTCTCGAAGATGTTGTCACCGAGGACGACGCAGATCGGGTCTCCGTCCGCAAAGTACTCCGCCAGCGACAGCGCGTCGGCGATGCCACCCTCGCCTTCCTGGTACGTGTAGTTCAAGTGCTTGAGTCCAAACTCTTTCCCGTTTCGCAGAAGCCTGAGGAATTCTCCCGAGTTCGAGCCGCCGGTCACGATCAGGATGTCGGTAATTCCCGCGTCGACGAGCGCCATGAGCGGGTAGTAGATCATCGGCCGGTCATAGACCGGCAGGAGGTGCTTGTTCGTGACCCTCGTCAGCGGATGCATCCGCGTTCCAAGGCCACCTGCGAGAATCACGCCTTTCACGTTACGAACTCCTTCAAAAAGAATGCGATAGAAGAATCATGACTTGAAGAACCGGGCAATCCGCTCGACGACCGCCGTTTGCTGACCCTCGGTCAGATCGGGGAAGATCGGGAGGGCGAGCGTCTCGTTTGCTGCGCGCTCCGACTCCGGGAAGTCCCCTTCCGAGTGTCCGAGGCTCCGGAAACAGTCCTGCAGGTGTAGCGGGATCGGATAGTAGATCTCGGAACCGACGCCGTTCTCTCTCAAGTGGTCCCGGAGTGCGTCTCGCCTGCCTTCCGACACCCGAACGATGAACTGGTTGTAGACGTGTCGACGATTCGGCGCGAGGGGCGGAAGAGTCAGTTGGCCGAGAAGGCCGGCATCCTCGAAGAGCTGGAAATACCGGCACGCAATCTCGGCGCGTCGTGCGTGCCACGCCTCGAGGTATCGGAGCTTGATCCGAAGTACCGCTGCCTGAATCTCGTCGAGTCGCGAATTCAGCCCGATCATCCGATACGTGTACTTCGGCCTCTGGCCGTGGTCGCGCAGGATCCGGAGTTTCTCGGCGAGCTCGATATCGTCGGTCGTGATCATGCCTCCGTCGCCGGCTCCGCCCAGGTTCTTGGTCGGATAGAACGAGAAGCAGGCCATGTGACCCAGGACGCCGGTTCGGCGGCCACCGAATTCGGCCCCGATCGCCTGTGCAGAGTCCTCGACGATCGGAACGCCGTGCAGATCCGCAACCTCCCGCACCGCGTCCATGTCGGCCGTCTGACCGTACAGGTGGACCGGGCAGATGGCCCGAGTCCGCCAGTTGATCTTCGGCTCGATCAACGATGCGTCGATATTGAACGTCTCGGGCTCGATGTCGACGAAAACGGGCTTCGCGCCAAGCCGAGCGATCGAGCCTGCCGTTGCGAAGAACGTGAACGGAGACGTCACGATCTCGTCGCCCGCCTTGATGTCGAGCGCCATGAATGCGAGCAGAAGCGCATCCGAACCGCTCGCGCAGCCGACTGCGAATTCGGCGCCGACATACGCAGCCAGCTCGCGTTCGAGCGCCGCGCCCTCGGGACCGAGAATGAAGTGCTGGCTGTCGAAGACGCGAGCGACAGCGGCGAGAATCTCCTCGCGCATGACGGAGAACGAGGGCTTCAGGTCAAGGAGAGGAACGCTCCCGATATCTGCTGTGGAATCAATGACTTTCGGTTCCATGACGTCCTTAGAAGGAAAACCAGCGCGAACGCCTTTGACGCGGCGGAGTGGCGTCAGGCACGTACGGTAACGGCTGCCCGTCTACGACGGCGCGTGGATTGTCGACCACCAGTGCTCGCGCGTGTTCGTCGCCGACGAGGTTGCGGGCAACCTCGAACGCCTGCGAGAGGCCGGGGCGGCGTCGACGTGGCGAGTGCGAGTCACTGCTGATGGCGTGAATGAGATTGCTCTTGAGAAGTACCTTCGCCGTGGCCTGCGCTTCCTTGCCGAACTTCCCGAAGAGACTGGCGGAGTCGAGTTGCCCAAAGAGGCCGAGCTCCGCCAGGTTGAAGAAGAACTCGGGCTTCTCCTGTACGGCGCGATTGCGCTCAGGATGCGCGATGAGCGGTCGGAATCCGTGCGACGTCAGCTTGTAGATGGCGTGCTCACAGCCGTGTGGAATGGAGACCGGCGGAAATTCGAGCAGAACGTAGGGGCCTTCGTTGATGCCCCAGCCGTCGCCGGTCTCGCACAATTGTTCGACCACGGCGTGCGTGAAGTGAAGCTCGCAGCCGAGCACCAGCCGGATGCTCTCGCCCACGGCCGCCTGCAGCTGCACGAGCCGTTCACGCAAGAGCTCGATCGGGTGATTCTCGTGAATTCCGTCGAATCGATGCGGAGTGGCGACCATGACCTCGGTGCCGTCCGCCGCCGCGAGCTGGCACATGGCCACCGCGTCCTCGAAGGTCTCGGCACCGTCATCGATACCATGCAGGATGTGCGAATGAAGGTCGATCATCCGAATCGGCGAGCATAGCGGAACAGGGGCTCGAATACGAGCACCGCGAGGGTGAGTCGGCGATGCCTTTGCGTCTTTGCGAGTCCTTTGCGCCTTTGCGAGAAAGCCATC
>CAZQBW010000194.1:0-10607 GCA_964591515.1 uncultured Clostridia bacterium | reverse complement strand
ACAACCGCATCCCCATCCTTGGTTGTTTGCGAGAACCGCCACTTTCGCGCTGCTTCCACCGATGCTGCACGAAGCACGTTCGGCCCTGAGATGGGGGCTGCATACACGACGATTCCCGACCGGCTGACGACGATCGCAGATGTGACCTCTCCGGAAATGCCTGCCCGCTTCGCAGACTCGGGGTATGGAGGCTGCGGGCGATGGATTGCCTTGCCGGCGATGACGTTCTCGGCGGTCTCGACTCTTCGACTCCACCATTTCGGATCGTTGTCGGGGTCGACGATCAAGCGCCGCAGGCCGGGGGAATCCTTGTCCGTCTCCGTGATGTCGCGAACGTTGGCTGCCGACCCGGGTGGTCCGATAAGGACACAATGGTCGCCCTGAACGTAGTATCGAGTCTCCGCCGGCTCGTACACCACACAGACGAACGTCTCGACTTCCGTCGCACTTCCGTCGTACTCGAAAACGTTGTAGCGCCACCCGAGCAGGGCCGGTTCGACGACCGCCGACAAGTCCCGTTCACCGGACTCGGTCTTTGCGGAGACCACAGCACCCTTGGTGTCGATGCGAACCTTGACGACGATGAGTCCGCCGGCAGGCTTAGACGGGGCGGCCGGCAGGACGATCCGCTGCACGCCCTTGGCCACTTCCCACTGCGCCGCGAATATCGGCCTCGCGCCGAGAGGACGTGCCGTCGTTACGAAAGATGCGCTAAGCACGAGCGCGAATGCAGCCAGGACGCAGAGGGATCGAGATCTTGTTCGGCTGTGGCGATTGCTCATTGACACTCCGTTGCTCACAGAAACGGCCCCCGCAAGCATACGGCTTTATTCGGTGCCTTCGTTGAGCTTTGTGAGGTAACGCTCGTAAACATAGATCCGGCCGCGTTTCCTGCCGGTGATTTCCCGGACGATCCCAAGGGTTTCGAGCCTCGCCACGGCGGCTGACACGGCTGGGAATGAGAGTCCGGTGCGACGCCTGGCTTCCGGAAGGGAGAGAATCGCCCGCGACTTGAAAGCATCGTGCACGCGCAGCGCCGAGCCCGCGCCTCGGCCACCACTTTCGACAGCAGAACGGTCCGAGGCGAATACGTCGGCAAGCTGCCTTGCGGTCGTGACGGCGCCATCCGCCGTCTGCCGAACACCCTCGAGAAAGAACGCGAGCCAGGCCTCCCAGTCGCCATCCTGCCGGACACGATCGAGCATGCTGTAGTACTCGGCACGGTTCACCTTCAGATAGAGGCTCAGATACAGCAGTGGTTCGCGCAGCACACCTGCCTGACACAGGTACAGCGTGACGAGCAGCCGTCCGACCCGACCGTTGCCGTCCAGAAACGGGTGGATTGTCTCGAACTGAACGTGGGCGAGGGCCGCCCGCACGAGGACTGGCAGTCCGTCGTCGGTCGTGTTCAGGAAACGCTCGAGCGCGGCCATGCAGTCTTCGACTTCGGTGTGCGGCGGCGGGACGAAAACGGCCGTGCCCGGCTTGCTGCCACCGATCCAATTCTGCGAGCGTCGGAACTCTCCCGGATCTTTCCCGCTCCCTCGTCCACGCGACAGGAGGACGCCGTGGATCTCACGAATCAGCCGGTTTGCAAGTGGAAACCCGTCGCGGATGCGTTCGAGGCCGTGTTCGAGTGCACGGACGTAGTTCGAAACCTCGACGACGTCGTCGACCGGAACGCCGGTCGCTTGGTCGAGCTCGAACAGCAGCAGATCCGAGATGGACGACTGGGTGCCTTCGATCCGGGAAGAGAGGACGGCCTCCTTGCGCACGTACGTGTACAGAAACAAGGCCCTGTCGGGCAGAAGGGTCGAAACGGCATCGAGCCGCCCAACTGCAAGTACTGCTGATTCAAGGAGTTGCTGCAGCGAGCCGTCGAGGTTCAGCCGAGGCTCCGGGGGAAGCGCGGCCGGGACGAATGCACGCACCTGTTCTCCGCCAGCAGTGGCCGTGACGTATCGCCCTGTGTGTCCTCGTTCCAACGGGTTCTCCTTCCTTCAAATTGAACAAGTCTTCATAGCCGGAGATCTTATTAAACTTTAGCTGCCAATTGTTAATAAGGCAACGAAGCTGCCAAGTTGGAGTTCGACACTGGCTTGGTCAGCGTTCGACCGGCGCTACCTGAAGAATCCAGCTGACAATGAGTGCATCAGGCGACGTACTTCGCCTCGTTGTGCCAACGAAGGAGTTCGGGATCAGGCGCATCCTGCGGAGAGGCCGGCTTTCTGAGGGGCTGGCCGTCGAGCGGATAGTAGGCCCGGCCGTTGTCGAATTCGGACTTCAGTCGGGGGCTGACGCGCAGCCGAAAGTCGGGAGTAACGGTTACGTACCCAGCATCGAAGAGCCGATGCAGGTCTGCCCGCAGGAGCAGACCATTGCGAACGTCGTGCGGTCCGTCGTCGGCGTACGGCCTGATATGCGCGGCGTCGAGTGCTGGAAGGGAGTGCTCTCCAGTAACCGAACAGGCTCGGCCGTAGGCATCCGTGACGGCGACCCTGAAAACTCCTTGGCCGATACGTGGGCGGACCAGGTACGGCGCTCCGAAGCGCGGACCATTGGCCTCGTCAGCGCTCGACGAGGCCGTTCCAGAGAGGACGTTGACGATCGGCGCCCGCTCGGCACATTCGGCCCAGACGCGTGCACCTTCGCCGGCGGTCAAGTCATACCCCTTGCTCGTGACGATGTTGGGTTTCCAATCCGACGGTTGGCGAATCCACGCATCGCTGGGAAAGAAGACCGGGTGGACGAGAAGGACACAACCGATCTCGTCGCGGCCTGGTTCGGGAATGATGTGATTACGTCTGCGTATCTCGTCGATCCGCGCCCGCATCTCGCCGAGGGTCTCGCAGCCGTTCGCTACGCCGAAAGTGTCCCACGCGAGCCAGACAGGCAGGCGTGACCACCGGGCGAATAGCGCGAACCCGCAGATGGCGTTGTGCGGGGATTTAAGCTTGAAGAGAAACGGGGACAGCTCAGGCAGTTTAACTGTCTCACGCGGCGACGGCTTCCAGAAGTTGATCTCGTGCAGATCCGGTTGGCTCGACAGCCGTAGGTACCAGTCGTAATCGGTGACGGCGATGGTTCCGTGCATTGTCGTGGTTATTGCCTTTGCGCGGTTTGAGTCCGACTAACAACTGCGGCCGACCCGACCCGAATTTCATCATCATCCTATCTGTTCTGGTAGGTGGCGTCACTCTTCTGTTCTGCCGGGCGCCCGGTCTCGTCCTCCTCACCGTCAGGGCGCCGGCGTAGTCAGGCCATTTCGTCATTGGCATCGGCGAGTAGCCGTGCAATCCTGGCAGGACCCAACTACAGATAGGCGGTCAGGACGGACCGGGCCGTCGCAGGATTTCATGCGTTATTGGTGGGTTAACCAGAAGAAGACCTATCGGCACGAAGTGCCCGGAAACTACTTGTGGTCACCGAAACGGAATAGAGGCGGGGGGCCGAATCCGTTTTATGACTTTATGCGAGAGGTTGCACCGGGCGACGTTGTCTTCTCCTTCGCTGACACTCGGATCAGGGCAATCGGCCGCGTCGTCTCGCACGGCTACGAGGCTCCAAAACCAAAAGAGTTCGGCCAAATCGGTGCATATTGGGAGGAGATCGGATGGCGAGTTGATGTCATCTTTGCCGAGCTAAAGGGCCCGATACGTCCGGTTGAACATATGGATGTGCTCGGACCGCTCCTGCCGGACAAATACTCTCCGCTGCAGGCGACCAGAGGCGGTCAACAGAACATGTATCTCACGAGTCTACAACCTCCTTTGGCTAGGAGGCTCGTTGACCTGATCGGTCGCGAAGCGCGTCACATCGTAAAAGCACATTTCGTCGCCGACGAACCACTTCACCAGCCAGCTATAGGGTTGATTGTCTGGGAGGAACATGAACTTGCCAGGGTGCGATCAGACGAGGCAGTTCCAGAGACCACACGCGAGGCGGTTGTGCTCGCGCGACGTGGCCAGGGACTCTTCAAGAAGAATGTGCAACAGATTGAGACAGCGTGTCGAATTACTAGAGTCGATCAGGAGCAGCATCTGCGCGCAAGCCACTGCAAGCCGTGGCGCGATGGATCGAATGAGGAGCGGCTAGACGGAGAAAATGGCTTGCTACTGACGCCGAGCATCGACCACCTCTTCGATCGCGGTTTCATCGGATTCGAGGACAACGGCGATTTAATTATATCGCCAGTCGCGCACATCAAGTCGCTAACTCGTATGGGGATTAAGGTCGGCCGGCGCCGAAACGTCGGCGGCTTCTCGGAAGGCCAGCGGCGCTATCTCGAGTACCACCGTGAAAACGTACTGCTGAAGTCGAAATACCTCGAGGAATCTTGAGTGCCATACGGCTCCTCCCAACCATACGAGGGCCTCGAGGTCTGGGGATTTCTGACGAGTCAGGCTTGCGGACCCGGTTTCCTTCCAACTTACCGGAACAACACGTGGACGGGTCAATTCCTACCGTTCCCACGGCGGGAGCTGAGCGGAATGGAAGATCTCGATTATCTCGATATCTGAGCGCCGAACTCGGTAGACGATCCGGAATGGAGCTTCGATGAGCTCGCGAATTCCCGGCCGACGAAACCGCGCGACTTCCTTCCCCAGATTCGGAAAGGAAGTGAGGTAATCACCGCGACGAAGTATCCGGTCAACAGTGCGGTTAGCGGCTTCTTCCGAGTCGGAGGCGATATGGCCGTGGATCTCTGCCAGGGATCGCAATGCGCGGTCCGACCAGTAGACCCTCACCTCGGCAGCCCGAGCTTCTCCCGGACTTCGTCGCTCGTCCAGCGGATGCCGGCGTCGAGGTCAGCGATTCCTTCTTCAACGCGCTGACGCTCGAGCACGAGGCGGGCGAAGTCACTCCAGGTTGCCTCTTCGGGAAGGGATTCGGCCAGTCGAACGGCTTCATCCTTGACGTGAGTGGATTCGGGCATTTGGGAATACCTCTATGGCATCGTAGCACGCCGGAATGGCGAGGAGAGACCACACATTACACAGAATAAAGCCGATCAGCATAGATCGGGTTCAGATCCGTGCTGATCCGTAGGATCTGTGGAATCCGTGGCCCTTCTTGACAGTAGCCCCCGCCGGCAGCTAGTTTTGACCCGTGAGTCAAAATTTGACTGTCAGTTCGAATGTGGTCGAGGTCGAGCCGTCGCGGAGGGAGCGCAAGGCCGTCGAGCGGAGACTCGCGATTCTGCGGGCGGCGGCGGGGGTGTTTCGCGATCGGGGCTATGGGTCGGCCTCGATGGACGAGATCGCCGAGCGCCTCGACATGGCGAAGGGCAACCTCTACTACTACTTCTCGAACAAGCACGAGCTGCTGTTCTTCTGCCAGGACTACTCCCTCGACACCCTGATCGCCGGCGTCGACGCGATTGCGGAATCCGATCTCGACGTCGTCGAGAGGGTGCGGCGGGCGATCGTTTCTCACGTCGTCTGCGTGCTCGACGAGCTCGACGGCGCCTCGGCCCACACCGAAGTCCACGCGCTGCCCGACGACCTGCGCGGCCGCGTCATCGCGAAACGAGATCTCTACGAGGCCCGTTTTCGAGCCCTGATCGAGAACGGAATTTCCGCGGGCGCCTTCGCGCCCGTCGACGCCAAGCTTGCGGCGCTCGCCATCCTCGGCGCGCTGAACGCGTCCACCCGCTGGTACAAGCCCGGCGGCGAACGATCACCCCACGCGATCGGCGAGCACTTCGCCGCGCTGTTTCTTGACGGGCTGCGCATCGCCGCGCCCGCCAGTCCGAACCTCCGGAGGATCCGATGAGCGCTCCCGTGCAGATCACGCGCGCCAGAAACGGCCGTCCCGCCAAACGGCGCGCCCAGTTCACCCTCAACGGCGAGCCCGTCGACGTGCTCTTCGCGCCGCACAAGTCGCTGCTCGAGGTTTTGCGCGAAGACCTCGCCCTGACCGGCACGAAGCACGGCTGCGAGCTCGGGGAGTGCGGGGCCTGCGCCGTGCTCATCGACGGCGAGCCGGTGCTCGCGTGCCTCGTCCTGGGACTCGAGGCCGAGGGGCACGAGGTCACGACGGTCGAGGGCATGGCGGACGGACCGACGCTCCATCCGATTCAGGAAGCGTTTGCCGTGTACGGCGCGGCGCAGTGCGGGTACTGCACGCCGAGCTTCATGCTCACGGCGCAGGTGCTGCTCGAGAAGAATCCGAGCCCGACGCGGGACGAGATTCGAGAGGCGCTTTCGTCGTCGATCTGCCGGTGCACCGGGTACGTGAAGATCTACGAGGCCGTCGAGTTGGCGGCGGCGCGGATGCGCGGCGAAGAGGCGGACATACTCGAGGAGGCCATCTATGGGCGGCCCTAACGAAGAGAAATTCAACGCAAAGGCGGATAGCGCAGAGACGCAGAGAAAGGCCGGAGCCCACGGAGATGGAGCCGGATCAAATGGGTCTAACGGTTCGAACGGGCACGGCGAGACCGTTGAGCCCGTTGGCCGCCATCCGCAGGGCGGCGGCGAGCGCTCCGACAGCGCCGTTGTCGGCAAGCCGTTCGTGAAGGTCGACTCGCGCTCGAAGGTCCTCGGCACCATGAAGTTCGCCGACGATCTCGTCCTGCCGCGGATGCTCCACGCGAAGCTGCTCCGCTCGACCGAGGCCCACGCGCGCATCGTCTCGATCGACACGTCGAAGGCCGAAGCCCTCGACGGCGTCTTCGCCGTCCTGACCGGCAAGTCGATGCCGATCACCTACGGAATCCTGCCCGTCAGCCAGGACGAACACGCCCTCTGCGTCGACCACGTCCGCTACATCGGCGACCCCGTCGCCGCCGTCGCCGCGTGCGACGAGGAAACCGCCGAGGCCGCGTGCCGGCTCATCGACGTCGTCTACGAAAAGCTCACGACAATCGACTCGGTCGAGAAAGCCCTGAAGACGGCCGAGCCGCGCATCCACGAATACGGTGAAGAGGGGAACATCCACAAACGCGTGAACCTCGAGTTCGGCAACGTCGACGAAGCCCTCGCCGGTGCTCACCACGTCCGCGAAGACCTCTTTTTCTACGAAGGCAACACCCACCTGCCGCTCGAGCAACACGCCTCGCTCGCCGAATGGCATCCCGACGGCAAGGTCACGCTCTGGAGCTCGACCCAGACGCCGCACTACGTCCACCGCGCCCTCGCGAAGGTCCTCGAGCTGCCGCCGTCGCGCGTGCGCGTCGTCGCCATTCCGAACGGCGGCGGGTTCGGCGGAAAGTCCGACATCTTCAACCACGAGATCGTCGTCGCGAAACTCGCGATGATGACCGGCCGTCCCGTGAAGATCTGCCTCACCCGCGAGGAAGTCTTCTACTGCCACCGCGGACGCCATCCGGTGCTCATGCGCTTCAAGACGGGCGTCGACGCGAACGGCCGCATCCTCGGCATGCACTCGCAGACCTACATCGACGGCGGCGCGTACGGCAGCTACGGCGTCGCGTCGACGTTCTACACCGGCGCGCTCCAGACGGTGACGTACCACGTCGACCGCTACAAGTTCGACTCCGTGCGCTGCTTCACGAACAAGCCGCCGTGCGGACCGAAGCGCGGCCACGGCACGCCGCAGCCCCGCTTCGGCGTCGAGATCCAGATCGACAAGATCGCCGAAGACCTCAAACTCGATCCGGTCGAGATCCGCAAGCAGAACCTCGTGCCGCCGCACTCGATGACGGCGAACTGGCTGCGCGTCGGTTCGATGGGCCTCGGTCCGTGCATCGACAAGGTCGTCGACGGATCGGACTGGTACAACAAGTTCAGGAAGCTGCCGTACGGCAAGGGCATCGGCCTCGCGTGCGGCTCGTACCTGTCTGGCGCCGGCCTGCCGATCTACTGGAACGACATGCCGCACTCGGGGGTGCAGATCAAACTGGACCGCTCGGGCGGCGTCGCGGTTTTCTGCGGCGCGACCGACATCGGCCAGGGATCGGACTCGGTGCTCGCGTTCATCGTCGCCGACGTGCTCGGCATCGACCCGGTCGACATTCGCGTCGTCTGCGGTGACACGGACCTGACGCCGGTCGACCTCGGCAGCTACTCGAGCCGCGTGACGCTGATGATGGGCAATGCGGCAATCGAAGCCGCTGAGCGCGCCCGCGCGCCGCTCGCCGAAGCTGTCTCGAAGAAGCTCTCGATCCCGCGGTCGCGACTCGTCTTCGGCGGCAACCGCGTGTTCGACGCCGAGAACCCTGATACCGGCGTGACGTTTGCCGAAGCCGTGCAGATCGCCGAAACGGCAATCGGGACCATCGGATCGACGGGCTCCTACAAGCCGCCCCGCTCGCCGGGACGGTACAAAGGCGCGGGCGTTGGCCCGTCGCCGGCCTACAGCTACTCGGCGGCCATTGCGGAGGTCGACGTCGACCCCGAAACGGGGCTAGTCGCCGTGGAACGCATCTACATCGCCCACGACATCGGCCGGTCGATCAACCCGACGCTCGTGATGGGACAGGTCGAGGGCAGCGTCTACATGGGCCTCGGCGAAGCGCTGATGGAAGCGATGGAGTACCGGGGCAACCGCGGCGTCGTGCACAAGTTCCCGTCGATGCTCGAATACAAGAGCCCGACGACGATGGAGATGTGCGACGTCGTGACCTATCTCATCGAGGATCCGGATCCGAACGGGCCGTACGGCGCGAAAGAAGTTGGACAGGGACCGCTGCTGCCGATCATGCCGGCCGTCGCGAACGCGGTGTACGACGCCGTCGGGGTGAGGGTCGACGAGGTGCCGATCTCGGCCGAGAAGGTGCTCAAGGCGATCCGGGCGAAGGCGGAGGGCAAGGAAGGCCGATTCGGGCCGATGAAGACGCCGCCGGTCGAGTGGCACGCGCCGCACTGCGTACCGCCGCCGTGGGAGGGTGGAGACGGGCGCGCGACCGACGATCCGAAGCACATGCCGGTGCCGAACGCGGACCCGAGCGGGCACCGGTACAAGCACGACATGGACGGGGCGTGAACGCAGTGAAGAATCCTTTGTGACCTCTGTGACTCTGTGCTCTCTGTGTGGCAACGCCAATGCCGTTGGCGCACAGAGTGCACAAAGGCACAGAGAGCACAGAGAACGACAGGGACTTTCGAGAAACAGACATGCTCAGACTTCCGGATTTTGACTACTACGCCCCCTCGACCGTCGAGGAAGCCGTGCGCGTGACAGCCGACCACGGTCCCGACTCGGCCTACGTTGCGGGCGGCACCGACCTCTACCCGAACATGAAGCGCCGCCAGCAGACGCCGGCTACGGTCGTCGGCCTGTCACGTATTCCCGCGCTTCGCGAGATCTCGGGCGACCCGGGCTCGGGCCTTCGCATTGGCGCAGGCGTCACGCTCACGCGCCTCGCCGAGGACGAACGTGTCCGTGCCGCGTACCCTTCGGTCGCCTACGCCGCCTCCACGATATCGACGCCGCTGCTGCGCAACATGGGCACGATCGGCGGCAACCTGTTGCTCGACACGCGCTGCAACTACTACGACCAGTCGTTCGAGTGGCGAAAGTCCATCGACTTTTGCATGAAGCGCGACGGCGACATCTGCTGGGTCGCGCCGTCGAGCTCCGTGTGCTGGGCCGTCAACTCCTCGGACGAAGCGCCGCTGATGGTCGCCCTCGACGCGAAACTTCGCTTTGTCTCTCCGGAAGGCGAGCGCGAGATTCCGGCGCGAGAGCTCTACGGCGCCGACGGCATCAACTACCTCACCAAGCGGCCCGACGAACTACTCGTCGACATCCACCTGCCGGCCGTCAACGGCTGGAAGGCGACCTACGTGAAGCTGCGGCGCCGGGCGAGTTTCGACTTCCCGGTACTCGGTGTCGCCGCGCACGTGAAAACCGCCGCCGACGGCACGGTCGAGGAAGCCACGATCGTCCTCGGCGCGGTCCATCCGTCGCCGCGAATCGTCGAAGAGGCGGGCGCCGCGCTCATCGGCCGGAAACTCACGGACGAGGCGATCGCCGAGGCAGGCGAGATTGCGCAGCACCAGGCGCGTCCGCTCGACAACACCGATTTCCTGCCGCACTGGCGGAAGCAGGTCGTGTCGACCTACGTCGGACGAGCGCTCAGGCAGCTGCGATGAGCGGTGCTTGTCTGACTGTGATCTCTGCGACTCTGTGCTCTCTGTACGCCAACGGCAATGGCGTTGCCATACAGAGAGCACAGAGACACGGAGAGCACAGAGGACGACGAGCGAACTGAACCGGCATGGGAACTGACGCGCTCCAGTTGCTCGTCGAACGCGTCGACCGCGGGGAAGCGGCGGTGCTCGCGACCGTCGTGGGCGGTGCCCATCCCGGAAGCAAATACGTCACGGACGGCGAGGGTCGACTCGATGCGTCCACCGGCGACGAGGCTCTCGATTCCGCGATCTCGATAGCGGCCGTCGAAGCGCTGCGAAAGCGGAAGCCATCGCGGATCGTGCATTCCGGTACCGACGGTGAGCTCGAGGTCTACGTCGAGCCCTACGAGGCACCGCTCGAGCTCGTCATCTGCGGCGCGGGCCACATCGCGATTCCGCTGTGCAAGGCGGCGACGTTCGCGGGCTATCGCGTGACGGTCATCGACGACCGTGCGGACTATGCGTCGCGGAAGCGGTTTCCGGATGCGGAGGCGGTGATCGCGGACG
>CAZQBW010000193.1:0-10648 GCA_964591515.1 uncultured Clostridia bacterium | reverse complement strand
CTCGTCCACAATCACGAGCTCCACGAGCTCGTCCGCCAGGTCGACGAGCTTCCCGACGACGATCAGCGCGCCCTCATCATCCTGATGGACTCCCTGCTCAAGCGCTCGGAGATGACGAAGGTCCTCTCCGGCCGCCGCCGTCGCTCGGCGTAGCGGGCAAGGCGAACGGTCGGGGCGAATGCACGCGGAGCGCGCGCAGCGGGGCTCGATCGTTTCTTCCAGGGCCGTCGCGCGCGCCCGGTGATTCGCCAGGCGCTTTCGCGGACCGCGTCGCCGCCGGGTCAGCGGTCATCCGATAAGGGCATTACGTTCGATCGCCTGGGCGTTGGGCGCCCGCGATCGAACGTAACGCTGCCTTATCGTACGCCCGCTTCCCTCGGCCGCTCCGCGTCCCGCACGCGCCTGCCCGACGCGATCCAGCGGAGCCGCCTGCCGGCGGCCCGCTGATCGCCGATCGAATCGTGATCACTCCGCAGGGTCGGCCCCCGCGTTTACATTTTGTCCGTCACTTTCGACTTCACGGTAGGCAGCACTAAGCTGAGCCATAAGCCTCCCCGCAAATTCACGCGACTCGCCGGTCCGAATCGGAAATTCCCATTCCTCGATTGCCTCCAGTGTCTCGTTGATAGCGTTACACAGGAAGCCAAGCTCCATTTTGGAGAGGGCGATCACGGTCGAATCTCCACTTTTGTCCATTACTTTCATTGTTCAGTACAGGTCTTCGAAGAACGCTCTTCCACGCGTCGGCTTGAAGGCCGTTCCTCCATCGGGCGAACGCGGATCACGGATCACTACAGTGCCAGAAGCATCGTCCCAGTAGGCGCTTCGGCCGTTCGAAAGATTCCGCGAGGCACTTGGATTGTTCATAACAGCTTCGATATGGCCAGCGAACTCTTCTTGTGTCGAGATGCCCGGGAATTCACCCCTATCGATCACATGCTTGGAGTACGCGTGGCCGCGTGAGATCTGCTGCGAAGCCAGCCGAAACTCGTCTCTGGCCATGCCAACTACGGTTGGAGACTCGTTCAATTGGCTTTGAATCTGTGGCGATGTCTCATCAAGTATCGAGCCGAGTTCGCGAATGTCATCACCGTGCGTGGCGAGTTCTTGTTCAACTCTCGAGGCGGCGTTAGATCCTTTTGACGCCGCCCCCGACGGCAGCGAAGGAGGAAGACCAGGACTACTTTTCGGCGCAGCTTCAGAGAAGATCGTCGTGATCTTGTTTCCGAACTTCGCGGCAACCCACGACGTGACGGCGCTAAACGCCTTCCCCGTCTTCGCAAACACTCCCGGTAATGGCGTCTCTGAGAAGATCGTCGTGATGCTGTTGCCAATCAGCGGGATCCGCGGAATGAGCCAGCCCGCGACCTTCGCTGCGCCAATTCCGCCAAAGAGTGACGTGACGAAGTGAAACGCGTACAGCTTTGAGAGCTCTGTTCCAACCCCATTGGCCCAGGTGGCGCGGAAACGGTCTGCTTCGTCTTGACGCTTGCCCCTTTCCTCGTTGGTGAGCCTCGGTTTGGCTGGCCCACGACTGGACTTCGTCACTGGAGCCGCCGAGATTGACGACGCGTCGACTTTAAACTCGAAGGCCGAGTTACGGTTGTACCTCTTCGGATTCCTACAGACGACTCGTTTGCTGGTTGAGACGCCCTCCCCGTTGGTCTCCACTGCATAGCCGTATGATTCACCCTTGATGCAGGGCAAGAACCCAGGGCCTGCTGCACCCGAAAACCATTTGAGATAGTTCTGGCCGCCTTCCGGCTTGTAATACCAGTCCCTCCCATCCGGATCGGTGTACCTGGTAGGTCCACCCATCACATACGGATACAGATTCAGCCCCTGCGGCTGATTGAGCCGCTCCGGCCGGTCGAGCTCGGTCAGCGGATCGTGCGTCGTGAACCGTCCGGTCTCCGGCGAGTAGTACCGGTTGATTGCGTAGTCCAGCCCGGTCTCCGCGTCCTCCCGGTACCCGGTGAACCCGACCCGATTCGCCGTGACCCCCGTCTCCGCGATCCGCTCGCCCCACGCGTCGTACTCCGCGCGCGCCGCAAGCGCTCCGGTCGACGACGTCAGCGACGTCGTCGTGCCCATCGCATCGCGGCCGTACCAGCGCTCTCCCTCTCCGGCCAGATCCGACCGGATCAGGTCCGTCCCCGAGTCGTACCGGCTCACCGCGCTGCCGCCCGCGACCTCCGCCGCGACCGACTGCCCGGCCCAGATGTACCGCTTGCTCACTCCGCCCGCGACGCCCTGCGTGCGCCGTCGCTCCGCATCGTAGCCGTAGTCGCCGAGCACGGTCTCGACGCCGCCCTCGACGCGGCTCGCCCGCGTCATCTGGTCGCGCCCGTCGTAGGCGTACCGCGTCTCGACACCGCCGCGCAGCTGCGACGTCAGGTTTCCGTTCAGGTCGTGCCCGAACGTCGTGTTCGCCGCGGCGTTCGCGGCATCCGTCATCGTCACCGGCTCGTTGCGGTCGTTGTAGACCGTCGTCCGGTCGAGGGCGGCTCCCGTCGACGGGTCCTGGCCGAACTCGCGCGTTCGATTGCCGACCGAGTCGTAGCCGTAGCCGACGGACCGCGTAACCGCCGTGTTTTCTCCGGCCGCGGGCGTCGTGTAGGCGGCTTCGACGAGCCGGTCCTCGACGTCGTGTTTGTACGCGACCGAGCGAGAGAGCTGGCCGTTCACGCGCCGCTCCTCGGTCTTCCGGTTCGACCCGATGTCGTAGCCATAGTCGAAGCGCTCGCTGCCGCCGGTCCACGAATTCTCGACCGACGTCAGGCGGTTGCCCGTGTCGTAGCCGTACTGCCGCACGGCGCCGTTGCCGTACGTCACGCGTTCCATCTGGTCGTCGCCGCGCCAGGCGTAGCTCGCCAGCAGCCTATTGCCGGCCGACTGATCGGTCACCGTCGTCACGCGGTTCTGGCCGTCGTAGCCGTAGCCGAGGGCCCACGCCGACGCGCCCGCCTCGACCTCGAGGCGCGAGACGTTGCTGGCGCCGTCGAGCGTCCAGGCGACGCGGTTTCCGGCGCCGTCGGTCTCGCTTCGCATGCGCCCGCGCGCGTCGAACGTGCGGTCGCGGACGGCGGTCTGTCCGGAGACGTGCTCGGTGATGCGCGTGGCACGTCCCTCGGGATCGGTCACGTAGGAGGCGTCGCGCTCGACCGCGCCGCCGGCGGTCTTCACGCGCGTGGCGGAGAGGTAGCCCGAGAACGTGTAGTCGAACTCCTGCCGCTGCCCCTTCGGATCGACGCGGTTCGCGACGCGGCCGTCCGCGTCGTAGCCGACGGTCCATGCGCGTGCGCCCGGGCGCTCAATCCGCTCGATGCGGTTCAGCGCGTCCCAGCCGTAGGTCGTCGTGCGGCCAAGCGCATCGGTGACCGACGCGAGGTTCTGCGCGTCGTCGTAGCCATAGGTCCACGTGCCGTGGAACGTCGTTTCATTCAAACCTTCCGTGCCGTCAACGTCGCGACCGACCGTCACTGTTGCGACCTTGCCGTATGCGTTGTGAGTGAAGGTGTGGACCTGCTGGAAGTTCTCAGTCGATCCGTAGATGCCGTAGCCATCCCGCCGCTCACGCTTCTCGGTCATCAGGCCGGCCGCGTCGTACCTGAACGTCGCCAGCATCCCCGACCCATCCGTCCGTGTGACCATCCGGTTCGCGCGATCGTAGGTCATCACGACGTCGTTGCCGGCGCCGCCGTTGTAGCGCAGGACGTTTCCGGCGTTGTCGTAGTCCCACCGCTCGATGCGGTTTTCGGGATGGAGCACGCGGTGGACGCGGCCGAGCGCGTCGTACTCGCGCACCGTCCGATTTCCGCGGCCGTCGATCTCGGCCGTGCGGTTGCCGCGGCCGTCGTACTCGTACTGGGCGACGATCTCGCCATCGACCAACCGCTTCGTCAGCCGTCCCATCGCGTCGAGCTCGTCGACGTGGTTGTAGCCGAGCCGGTCGGTCACGGTACGGCGCGAGCCGTTGCCGAGATCCTGGTTCGTTACGAGCGTGACGCGGCCATCGGGGTCCGTGACCTTCTTGACCCGGCCGACGAGGTCGTATTCATAGCCCGTGACCTTGCCGCGTCCGTCGGTCGCGAACGTCACGTACTCTTCGTCCCACGTGTACGACACCGACGTCTGGTCGGGCCTGTCGACGCGTGTCACGCGGCCGAGCTCGTCGAAGGTCGTCAGCGTCGTCTTGTTGCGCGCATCGGTCCGCGCCACGGTGCGCTCGAGGTCGTTGTAGACGATCCGCTCGTCGACGACCGAGCCCGTCTTCCGCTCGGTCCTGCGGCCGAGGTGGTCGTAGCGCATCGCCGTCGTGATGTTGCGCGGATCGGTCTGGCCGACGAGGTTGCCGCGGCCGTCGTAGCTCAGGTGGCGGATGCCCGACTCGGGGTCGGCGATCATCGTCGTGCGGTTGAGCCCGTCGAGCCCGTACGTCGTCGTCTCGCCGTTGCCGTCGGTCATCGACGTCATGCCGCCGAAACCGCTGTAGCGCATCTGGTTCGTGATGCCGGCGGTCGTCGTCTGGCCCGTATCGCCGAAGGTCGACGTCATCGCTGTCGTGACGACGCCCCGGGCGTCGGTCATCGTGACCTGGTTGCCGGAGTAGCTGAACGTCGAGGAGTAGGGCGTCTCGTTCGGCCGCGTCTCCTTGAACAGAAGCGTGCGACCGAGCATGTCCGAAACGGACTCGGTCAGCAGGCCGGTCGCGACGTCCGTGACCGTCATCTTGCCGACGGTGTCGTCGTAGTTCGCGGTCGTGATCCGGTTCATCGGATCCGTCACCTGCTTCACGCGATTGAGCGCGTCGTAGAGCATCTGCGTCATCGCGCCCTTCGCATCGAACGACCGGAGGACGTTGCCGTTGTTGTCGTACTCGACGCGCTCCTCGGTGTCTTCGGGCCCGGACCACGTCGTTGGCCGGTAGAGGCCGTCGTAGCCGACGAGCGTCTCGACGCCGTGCTCGTCCGTGTAGGCGATGATGTTGCCGACCTTGTCGGGAGTGACGTTGAACACCGTCGAGCCGGCATCGGAGGTCTTGCCGGCGGCGCCCTCGACCGTGGCCCTGAACACCTGGTCGAGGTCGTTTATCGAGTAGATCGTCTCGATGCCGTCGCGATCGATGTAGCTGCGGACGTTCGAGTTCCCGTCGTAGCCATACGTGACCGTCGTTGCGGCCGCACCCGACGGCTGCTCCGTGACGGTCTCTGTCCGGTTGAGATCGTCGTAGACGTAATTCGCCGAGTAGACCTGGACACCGCTCGTCCGCGTCTCACTGGCGACCTGCCCGCCCGCCTTCCAGGTCGTCGCAACGGTCATCGCGGTGCGAATTCCCTGCGGGTCGGTCGCCGTTGCCGACACTGGTCGGTCGAGGGCGTCGTAGGTGATCTCGGTCGTCGGCACGTGCGTGCCGCTCAATTCAAATGGTCGGCTGCGGACGTCGAAGTCGGCGCTGGTGACGATCGAGTCGCCGCCGGTCGTCTCGGTCTTCGTCTTCGGATTGCCGTACACGTCGTAGGTGAGTGCGACGTTTCCAAGCGGCGTAGTCACCGTCGCGAGGTCGCCGTTCGGGTAGTAGCTGAAGGCCGTCGAGATTCCGGCGGCGTCGCGCATCGACAGCACGTTGCCGTTGACCGGGTCGATCGTGAATTCGGTCACGTTGCCGTTCGGGTCCACGATGCGCTTCGGAATGCTGTACCGCAGGTCGAAGTCAGTCGTCGTCGTGATCGTCTTGCCGTCGGTGCCGATCACGGTCACGACGTGCGGGTTGCCCTTCGCGTCGGGAGTGACCGTCGTCTGCTGGCCCTCGGCGTCGGTCGTCGACGTCATCACGCCGTAGTCGTCGTAGCCGAACGTCCACGTGGCGCCGGCCTTCGTCATCGCGGTGACGTACCCGCCCGAGAGCGTGTAGGCGCTCGCGACGCCCTTGCCGTCCGTGACGGTCGCGGCCGTGATGGCCGCACCGGATTCGGTGTAGACGAACGTGTTCGTGACGGCCTCGGGGTACGCGATCGAGACGACCGGAATGGCCGGCTTGGCGAAGTCGTACGTGTAGGTCGTGACGTGGCCGTTCGGCTCCTTGACTGTCGCGAGGAGGTTCCGGCCGCGCGGGTCCGGTGTGCCACCGGCGATCGTCGGATCGTAGGTGTACTGCCAGATGTAGGAGTAGGTCGGCGTCTCGCTGATGCCCGCGTCTTCGTCGCGCTCGACCTTGATGAGGTTCGAGCTCGAGTCGTAGCTGTAGCGGACGCGCAGTCCGCCCGGTCCGTCGATCTGGGTGATTCGCCATCTGGCGCCGTCGACCGTGTCACGCAGGCACGTGCGCAGGCGGGCGAACTGGCCGCGCTCGAGACAGCCCGTCGCGGCGGCGTTGCCGCCCGCCGCGTTCGAGAAGCCCGTGAGCACGCGCTCGGCCTCTTCGTAGGTGAAGTTCAGCGAGCGGTTCGACGAATCGGTGACCGAGCCGAGCCGGCCGCGATCGTCGTAGTGGAGCGTCATTCGGTTGGCGTGGGTGTCTTCCATGTACTGGAGGTTGCCCATGTAGCCGCGGGTGAGCTCTTCGACTTCGCCGCGCTCCATCGCCGAGTTGAAATGCATGCGGTCGCGCGACTTCGTGAAGAAGTCGAAGCTGCCGTCGGCGTTCTTGACGAGCGTCGTGTGGTAGGGGGCTCGCGAGACCATCTCGCCGTTGCCGTTGCCGGCTCGCTGGTCGAACGTCTGGATCTGGCCGTCGCCGAGCTCGAGGTCGTAGGTGCCGAGGTCGTCGTCGTAGGTGAGCAGCACCTGGTAGGTGTGCTTCCAGCCGTAGCCGAACGGGCTGAACGCCGTGCGGTTCGTGCTGTTGTAGGCGCGGTTGACGGTCAGCGAGAAGGCGCGATTCGGAATCGACACGTCGCCGTAGCCGAGCGCGAGGTTGCCACTTGCGAGCTCGACGCCGCTGACGACGGTCCCGCCCGGAGCGCGGACGGGCGTCGAACGCTTCGTCACGGTTAGCGGGACGGTGATCTGGTCGGTGACGGTCGCGTCGGTCTCGAGCTTTGCTTCGACCTTGATCTCGTAGATTCCGGGTGTGAGTCCGCCGGCCTTGACGCCGTCGGCGTGCAGGCCGAGCGGTCGCGAGACGTCGAGCAATACCTCGGCGTCGCGCGTGATCTTGACGCGCGAGTGGCCGGCGAGGATGTAGCCGAATTCGACGGTCTTGCCGGCCGGAGTGGTCTCGGCGTCCGTCTGGATCGTGAGGGCGTCGTCGTTCTCGGCGATGAGGGTCGAGCATTCCATCGGCTCGCGGCCCGACGTGAAGTTGCCGACGCCCACCTCGACGGTGTAGACGGCGGTCGGATCGATGGAGCCCTGGGCCTTTGGCCAGATGGCGGTTCCGGTGACGCGACGGCTGTTGGCGCCGCTCGTCCGCACGCCGGGGACAGTGGCGACCGAGACGCCGTTCTTCCGGATCGTGACGACGTCGCCCGACGGCGCCGCGTCGAGTCCGTAGATCTGGTAGAAGATCTCGGCGTCCTGGAGCTTCGCACGCTCGATGCCGGTGCCGGAGCCGTTGACGTCGCGCGAGATGATGACGGGGTTCGAGCAGGTCAGATCCGCTCCCGACGTCTTGCCGTGGACGAAGACCTGGGCGGCCGGGCGAGCGAGCGAGACGTTGATGCCGTTATCGCGGTCGGTATCCGAGGTAGAGGGCGAGAGCGAGTAGACGAAGCCGTCCTTGACGGCGAGGTCCTCGACGAAGGAGCCGGGACCCGCGACTCCGTTGATCATGCCCGCGAGGCGCGGGTTGGCGGGATCGGAGAAGTCGATGACGGCGATGTTGTTGTCGACGCCCACGTAGGCGAGGGTGCCTTCGAGCTCGAAGCGTCCGCCCGAGCCGGTGAGGCCGATCTGGGCGTAGGTCTTCGACGGGTACTGGACGGGGTGGAGCGGGTTCGTGACGTCGTAGATCCACAGGCGGGTGGCGCTGCCGACGACGGCGAGGTCCTTCTCTTCGGTGCCGATGCGGACGCCCTCGACGGCGCGAATCCACGATGCGAATTCGGCCGGATCGTGGACCGACGTGGTTGTGTTCGCGGCGGAGTTCCAGTTCAGGAGCCGGTCGTCTTTCGGCGTGATCTCGGCGGGCGGATCGTTGTAGCCGTCACGCGTGGATGGGAATCCGCCGGCGATCATTCGCCTGGCGCCCATGTCGGCGATGAAGGCGACAGGCATGGCGCCGGCGACGGCCTGGCCCTCGGACGGCACCGACTGGGGCAGGACGGCGAGAGACATCGCTGTCGACGACGAGGCCGGGTTCGTGGTGTTCCAAGAGAGGGACTGGATCTTGGATTCGAAGCCGAAGCCCTGGCCTGCTGTCACGGCGCGGCGCATGGGATCGGACGGGTACGAGTTCGGCGAGCCCCCGAGGTATTCGGAGTAGAGCCTGACGGATTCGGCGACGTCGACGACGATGACGCCGTGGTAGGCCGTGTTGCTGATGTAGGCGCGGCCCTCGTGCAGCTCGACCCCAAGCGGGTTCGCAGCAAGCTCGAGCGGGAAATAGAGCGATGTCACGCCGACGATCTCGGGACGGGTGACGTCGTCGAGGCGGACGATCCACAGGTTCGCCGGCTGTTCGGGATTCAACGGCGCGTAGGTCGCGACGACCGCGTAACGGGCGCAGATCCGGCCGTCGGGCGTCTCGGCGAAGCAGCCGGTGGCCGCCATGGCCACGTCGGCTGGGCGTTGCGGAACGATGAAGCGATGGCCCGAGGCAGGTGCGACTTCGCGCGGCCGATCCGGCTCGGTGAAGTCGTAGACGGACATTTCGGTGTTGCCGCCAGAAATGCCCTTGATCGTGACGGCGTACTGTCCGGCCATGGCCATTCGGAAACCGCCGTCGTTGAGCGGGTCTTCGGTCAGCGGGCCGCCGGCGAACACTGTGAACGTGCTCTTGAACGGCTTCGGGTCGCTGTCCTGGGCGGGCTCGGCAGGAGGAGGATCCGCGGGCGTGTAGTCCTGATCGAGGTGCCAGTTCTGGGAATCGAGGACGTTCGATGTGACGACCAGCTCGTAGTTGTAGCCCGCGACGAGCGTTCGCGACGGCTTGAACTGGACGGTCGTGGCGACGTCCGCGGCGCCATCGATGATTGTCGCGCCGCTGCGCAGCCGTCCGCCGATGATCTCGCCGGTGGTGACGTCGCGGACGTAGACCGTGGAGGGAGCGAGCAGGTTGTGAACGGGCTCGCTGAAGGCGAACTGGATCTCGACGTTGCCGTCGACGCCGGTGGCGCCGTTGGCGGGTGTGACGCTGCCGTCGAGGACGAAGGGCGGCACGCCGGTTACGGGAGTTCCCTGGCCCGGCTCGTCGGCGGCGGCGAAGTTGTAGATATCCGTCGCGCGGGTGGAAGGATTTCCGGGGTTGCCGTACGCGTCGACGCGAATCGTGTAGGTGGCGGCGGTGGCGGCGTTGAATCTCGCCTTGAAGGTGCCGAACTTCGTTCCGCCGGAGTTCCCGGTCGACGTCACGGGCGACCAGACGAGCGTGCTCGCGGTGACTCCGTCAATGGCTACCTGGCCGGTGAGGCTTGCGGGCGGAAGAACTGGATCGACGGCCGCCGTGACCTCGATCTCGGCGCCTGTGGGAACGATTCCGAGCGTGTGCAGCGAATTGTTGGCGTCGGGATCCGTGGCGTTGACGGTCAGCCGCAGGACCGGGGCGTTGGTTGGCGGCGTGGTGGCTTCGGGCAGCCGGATATCGGCGCGCCGGACGTCGAAACCCTGGAGGCCCTGGAGCCAGCGGGTTTCGATCTCGCCGTTGAAGACGACGGGGGCGTAGGCGCGGCGTCCGTGGGCTTCGTCGATGGCTTCGACGTGGGCGTCCTGAGGATCCGCGAACCGGAAGTCGGTGAACGAGTAGAGGCCGGACGCCTGGGTTCTGGCGGCGACGCGGTGCAGCGGGCTGCGGCCGTCGTCGCGCAGGAGGCAGAGGACGCCGGGGACTGGTTTGCAGGCCGGGCTCGTGACGGGAGAGGTGCCACAGTCTCCGCCGTCAGGGTTCGGCTCGACGACGTAGCCGGTGACGGATCGCGCGCGTGACGGGAAGAAGACCCATAGGTCGATGACGGGGGCAAGGAACGACATACCGGAGAACGGCGGCGAGTTGGTCTTGACCTTGCTGTCTTCGACTCGGCCGGAAGTGATGACCTCCCAGATCTCTACGGGGCTGCCGTCTATGGTCGTCGTGGTCGGCGCCATGAACACCGCCGGGGCGCCAGCGACTGCGCCCGCCGGAGCCAGCGCCTCGATGTGCAGCTCCTTCACGACTTCGAACTCGCCCTGCGACTCGACGCGCAGGCCGTTCGCGTACGTGACGTCCGTTCCGTAGGTCACGCCCGGCTCGTCGATGACGAAGGGCATGTCGGCCTCGGCGCGGCCCGTGACCTTTATCTCGGCCTGGCCGGTGATCGCTCCGCGCGGAACGAGGATGGCGAGGGTCCCGTCTTCGGACGTCACCGCGCCGCCAACCGTTCCGACGCTCGTGAACCCGGTCGTCGCGTTGCGATACGCGCCCTGCGAGACCTGGTACTCCACTCCGTCGGGCTGGCGGACGCGCACGAGGATCTCGTCGCCCACGCTCGCGAGAATGCGGACCGAGAGCTCG
>CAZQBW010000192.1:0-10663 GCA_964591515.1 uncultured Clostridia bacterium | reverse complement strand
GGGAGTGTAGCCAAGAATTCTAAAATGTAAAGCTATTTCTGAGACGCTACACTAGATACCTCCGCAGCGCGTCGGCCAGGATCCGGTCGTGGTCGAAAGCCAACGGCGGGAGTTCATCGACCGGGAACCATTCGGCCCGTGCCGCGTCGTCGGACCCCACGACGGGCGTGCATTCATCGAGCCTCGCGATGAATGCCACGGTGACGGTATGGCCTCGTGGATCGCGTCCGGGGTCACCATAGGCCCCGAACTGCTCGATCGTGACGCCAGAAAGTGTCGTTTCCTCGAGGAGCTCGCGCCGGGCTGCATCTTCGAGCGACTCGTTCTGGTCGACGAAGCCGCCCGGAATCGCCCAGCAGCCGGCAAACGGAGGGTGGTTTCGCTCGATGAGAAGGACTCGGAGCTGGCCGCCGTCCCGGGCAAGGCACACGACATCCGCTGTTAATGCCGGGCGGGGAAACGGATAGGTGAAGGTTCGAGGTCGATCGTTCATGGCGTGCCTCTCGAGTCTCCTGGTCAGTTCAGATCATCTCGGCGCGAAGTCCCGCTGCAATGCGCTGGATCGCTTCGGAAAACCGCACCGGGTATGGCTTTTCGGGTGCGGCAAGCGTTTTGAGATAAGCCGGAAGGCGATCGATGGCGTCGCGCGTGCGACCACGGAGATCCTCGATCGAGGGCGGCGGAGCGATGCGCTCACCTCCGCGTATGACCGGTTCGAGAAGCGGCACACAAGACGCCGAAGGCGGTGGCTCGTCGTGCAGCGTTACAACGTCGCCCGTTGCCGTTCCGTCCTCGCCAAGAGAACGCCAGACCTGCTTGCGTCCAGGCCAGGTGGCCTTGCCGTCGCTCAGCTTCATCTTGAAATCGACGACACCGTCTTCCTCGAGCTCGACAAGCTTGTAGACCACACCCAGGGCCGGGGCGTCCCGCACCGTCGTCAGGTCCGTGCCGACGCCGAACGAGTCGATGGGAGCGCCTGCCGCAACCAGATCGGTGATCGACCACTCGTTGAGATCACCGCTTGCGAGGATTCTGGTTGAGGTGAAGCCTGCCTCGTCGAGGATGCCGCGCACCCCGCGCGAAAGCTCGCCGAGGTCTCCACTGTCGAGACGGACTCCGGCGATCTCTCCCGGGGCGAAGGATTGCGTGATCCGGCGGGCGGCACGAAGCGTGTCGTAGGTGTCGATGAGCAGGACGGCATTGTGCGGAAACGTCCTTTGATAAGCGCGGAAGGCCTCTATCTCATCATCGAATGCCATGATCCAGGCGTGAGCGACGGTTCCGAAGACCGGAATTCCGAATCGCATACCGGCCTCGACGTTCGAGGTCCCCAGACAGCCGGCGATGTAGGCCGCTCGGGCGGCTATCAAGGCGGCTTCGGTTCCGTGAGCGCGTCTCGCGCCGAACTCGACGATAGACCGGCCTTTCGCGGCTTCGACGATGCGAGCTGCCTTGGTAGCGACCGAAGTCGGAAAATTTACGATTGCGAGCAGGGCCGTCTCGATGATCTGCGCCTCGATCAGGGGAGCCGAAATCGAGAGAAACGGCTCGTCCGGGAAAACGGGAGTTCCTTCCGGTATCGCCCACAGATCCCCTGAGAACCGGAGCTCGAGGAGGTAGTCGAAGAAGCCATCGCCGACAGCAGAAAAGGAAGGGACGTCACGCAGATACGCTACCTCAGCTTCAGTAAAGTGGAAGCTCGTGAGGTACTCCAGTACTGATTCGAGTCCGCCAGACACCAGATATGCACGGTCTTTTGGCATTCGACGCGTGAACAGTTCGAAGGTTGCGGTCGCTCGTCGACCGGCCTGCCAGTGGCCCGCTGCCATGGTGAGTTGATAGAGGTCCGTGCTCGTTGCGGGTGGGACGGTTCGCATTCCGGCGATCCTAGGTTGGTGGCTTCAAGCGTGTCAATCACGAGTCGTGAACGGGTCAGTCACCCTCGACCGACGGGGTCCATTTGGGGTCGAAATCTCTCTAACCCTCACACCAAAAAGTGTTTGACATAGCCCAAGGGGGGTGGTAAAACCGGAGCGTTTCTCAAACATCTGTTACATCCTTTCTGCTCAGAGCAAACTTCGGGAAATCGAAGGACGCAGAGCTACGGGGCTAAAGATCTCGACAGGACCTTGGTTGTGGAATGCGACGTTCCGGTTCTCTAACGTACGATCTATGCTCGCCGGGCTGCCAGAAGGGGACGATTTTCGGTGACTTGTAAGCACGGACAGGGTAGTTCGACGCTGATTCTTCCGACTTTCGGGGTGTGTTCATGACTGACGAAAAGGTTTATCCGGGTGTCCAGAGGCCGATTCGTCCGATTCATGGTGACTCGGAAGCAGGAAGAGTTGAGTCTTGCGCGTCGGCGGGCCTGAGCTTGCATTGTCGTCGTTTCAGCCCCTAAGTCTTCGGTTGAGCCCGGTTTGTGCCCACATCACACGCGGCGATCGCCCGTGACGTTTGGTTCAGTTCGCACTTTTACTCGACAGTTTCAGCAGGACGGATTCGGTTTTCGCACAGACGGCTGTGTCGACTCCGGTTGAGGTCGAACCGGGTCTCGGCGCAGTGGCACCAGTGAACACCACCACCACTTGAGGCTTTATGTTAGGAAGGGGCGGAAAAAGAGGGCTCGTCGGACTCGACATCGGGTCCCACGCGGTGAAAGCCGTCGAGTTGCGCATGGCCCGAAACGGGTTCGAATTGGTCCACATGGGACATCAGAACCTCCAGTCGGACACCATCGTGGACGGCCACATCATCGACCTCAACCACGTCTCGGACGTGATCAACAGAATCTGGACCGAACAGCAGATCCGGACCCAGCTCGTCGCGACGTCGATCTCGGGCCACGCAGTGATCGTCAAGAAGATCCTCCTGCCCCAGATGAGCACGGAAGAGCTTGACGAGCAGATACAGTGGGAAGCCGAGCAGTACATCCCGTTCGACATAAACGACGTGAACCTCTACCACGAGGTCGTCGGAGTCGACGCCCAGGCCGGGCAGATGGAAGTGATGCTCGTCGCGTGCAAGCGCGACAAGATCGCCCAGTTCACCCAGGTGATTTCGCAGGCCGGGAAGCAGCCGATCATCGTCGACGTCGATGCGTTCGCGCTCCAGAACGCCTACGAGATCAACTACACGCCTCCGCCGGACCTCACGGTGGCGCTTCTCGACATCGGTGCGTCGGTGATGACGATCAATATCGTCCGCGGCACCAACTCGATCTTCACGCGTGACGTCTCGGCTGGCGGGAATCAATACACGGACCTCCTCCAGAAGGAGATGAACCTCACGTATGAATCGGCCGAGGCTCTCAAGCGCGGCATTTCGACCGATGAGGGCGTCACGCTCGAGGACGCATTGCCGTCGATTCAGGCGGTCACTGACATGTTGTCGCTCGAGGTGCAGCGGACCCTGGACTTCTTCCGTGCGACGGCGTCCTCGGATGCAACTCAGATCGATCGGATGCTGCTTTCGGGCGGCAGCTCGAAGGTCGGCGGTTTGACCGACTCGCTTGCCGAGCGGTTCGGTATCCCGGTCGAGCGGTTTGACGCGTTCCGCAACATCAGTTTCGACCGCAAGAAGGTCGACGAGGACTACCTGCGTGAGATGGCGCCGAACATGGCCATCGCGGTGGGGCTCGCCTCGCGAATCGCGGAGGAGCGATGATCAAGGTAAATCTACTCGAGGGTGCGGCGGATACTCGCGCCGCGACACGCGCCACGAAGGCGGCGGCGAAGACGACACAGCAGGTTCTGCTGCTCGCGGGCGCGCTGCTGGCGTTGTTGATCGCGCTCGGCGTGGACTTCTTCGTTTCGAATGCCCAGTTGACGAAGGCTCAGGACGAGCTTGCCGAGCAGCAGCGTCAGGCGGCGGAATTGAAGAAGAATCGCGAGCAGAAGGAAGCGCTCGAGAAGCAGATCAAGAGCGTCGAGGAGCGGATCAAGATCATCGATGATCTGCAGAAGACGCAGCAGGGACCTTCGAAGCTCCTGACTCTGATCAACGCGAAGATGCCGTCGAGCGGAAACGTGCGGCTCGAGTCGATCAAGCAGTCAAAGGACACACTCGTGATCGAGGGAATCGCGGACAACCCGGATCCGGTATCCGAGTTTGCGAAGGGCCTCGAACTCGGCTCCGACGGACTGTTCCAGTCCGTCGGGCTATCGGTCACCAGGCAGGACGAGAAATTACCGGATCCTGAAGGAGGGCCGGAAAAGCTCGTGACGACCTACAAGTTCACGATCTCGACGCGCTACACGCCGACTTTGGTTGGCCAGGCGCCGGAGGGCGCAGCCGGGCAGCCCGGGGCGGGCGCAACTCCGCCAGCAGGGGCTCCTCCGGCCGCGCCGGCGGCCCCGAAGTAAGGAGAAGGACGACATGGCGGCACAAGGTGCAACGGTAACGACTGGAGACGGCGGGTTCCTCGACCGTTTCCCGTGGTGGGCTCAGCTGATCGTCCTGATCGTTCTGGTCCTCCTGATCGTGGGATCGGTGGACTTCTTCCTGTTCCGGCCGAAGCGGCTGGAAGCCGCGAAGCTCGAGCAGCAGGCCAATGAATTGCGCCGCCAGAACCAGGAAGCGGAGACGATCCGGCAGAACATCGAGGCCTATCAGAGCACACTTGACGGTCTGAACGCCCGGCTAGACCAGATGAAGGTCAAACTGCCCGAGCAGCGCGAGATCACGAACGTTTTCGAGAGTACGAAGCAGATGATGACGTCGAGCGGCTTGAAACTCGTCCAGTTCGAGACATCGGCCAAGGACAAGGAAGTTCCGCAGAAGTACTACACCGAGGCGAGCTCCGCGGTGAAGGTGGCTGGCTCGTATCGCGAGATTCAGACGCTCTTCGAGAAGCTCTCCGCCTTCGATCGTGTGGTGAACGTCACGGACATCACGATAACCAAGTCTACGGCGCAGGATCAGGCCCAGGGTGACACGGCGCTCGGGAGCTTTACGCTCACCGCTTTCTACATTTCCGAGGCAAATCGGCAGGCCCTCGAGAACAAGGACGCGGCCCCGGCCGTCGATCCCAAGACCGGCAAACCGGTGGCACCGCCGCCGGGTGGAGCGGCTCCTGGCGCTGCGCCGCCAGCGGCTCCGCCGAAATGAAATAGGAGCAGCAGTGGCCGCCCGGCTCACCACCGGCGGCCAGACGAGCAAGGAGTTCAGGTCATGACGAAGAAGATTTTCGAACGGACATTGGTTGGAGCAGTGGCGATCGCCTGCCTTGGCCTTACGGTCTCGGCGCAGGATCCCGCGCCTCCTCCGGCCCAGACGCCGCCGTCCTCCGGCGGATACGTCGACCCGTTTTCACGGCCTACGCCCAAGACGGTGAAAGTGCCCGAGCAGAAGGACGCTGACAAGCCGGTGCTGATTCCGTTTCCGACGCTGGATCAGCGGCAGGCCGAGTACCAGATGAGCCGCGCGGAAGCCTCCAGACGTGGCCAACCGGAACCGGACGCCATCGGACAGTATCTGGTCAGTGAACTGATCGTGACCGGGATGTTCCAGACCGACGAGGGCACGGGCGCCTTCATCCTGGCGATGCCGACCAACAACACGTTCTTCGTGAAGCCCGGAACGCGGGTCTACAACGGCGAGATCGTTTCGATCAATACGGCCACGGACTTTGGCGTCGGCCAGGTCGTGTTCCGCGAGCTGACCAAGTATCGGATCCGGAAGAAAGAGGAGAACCGGGTCAACATGATTACAAAGGCCGTTACTTCGCCGGCCAACAAGGCGAAGTGACACACCCTCAATGAAGGAACGCACGGGTTCGGTGCCTTTTACGTGCCGGCACGGCGACGGGGTTACCGCCGTACAACCCGAAGCGGTGGAAGAAGAACGATGAGACTCACCAGCAAAGACGGGCAGTGTCAGGGACGGTTGGTGGCTAGAAAGGAGGCTCGTATTATGTCTACTCTCGTGCGCGCGAAAGCCGCCTTGGTACTCGTCGCGCTGTTCTCGACGATGATTGCCGCGGGGCCGACCTCGCTGGCAGCGCCACTCAGTGGCGCCCAGCAGAGCGTTGGAATCGTGGCGCTGCGTCACGCCGCCGATGGCGGCCAGACCCGGATTATCCTCGAGGGAACGGCCGAGTTGCCCTACACAATCTACAGGCCCGACGAGCGGACGATCCTTGTCGACCTGCCCGGCGTCGATGCTTCCAAGCTCGACGACGGGTATGCGGTCGACTCCCGCGGTGTGGAACGCATTCAGGTCGAACGCCTGCGCACAGCCTCCGGGCAGTCGCTCGCCCGTTTGCGCATCCGACTGCGGTCGCAGGTCGAGGATCGGACGGTCATCGAGGGTCGCAACCTCATCCTGACGCTTTCAGCCGCCGAATCGGCTCCTGCGACTTCAGCTCCGGCTCCGGCGCCGGCACCTGTCCGCGAGGCGCCGGCCTCGCTTCGTGCCGACGTTCCGGTGACCAAGCCCGTGGCGACGTCTCCGCTCGCGCCCGCACAGCCTGCGGCAAGCGTGCCCGGAAATCCGGCAACGGCGATCACCGCCGTTCGGACGGATGTGTCGAACGGAACGTTTCGAGCATTCATTGCAACGGACGGGCGCGTTTCCTTCAAGCACTTCCTTCTGCCGAATCCCGATCGGATCGTGATCGACATCACGGGCGTGAAGAGTTCCGTGGAACGCAACGCGATGGAAGTGAACATCGGCGGCATCTCGCGGATTCGAGTCGGTCAGTTCCGTACCGCCGACCCGAAGGTCGTCCGAATCGTCTTCGATGTAACGAAGATGGGTCCCTACGACGTCCGCCAGGTAGGCAGCGACCTCGTTCTCTCGCTCGGAGCAGGTGCGAGTGCACCGATTCCGGCTTCGGCGAAACCGACTCCGGCTCCGCAGCGTGCGCTTCCGGAGGCGGCTCCTTCTTCTGCACCACCCGTGCAGAAGCCACTGGCTCCGGCGGCGAAGCCTGCGGTCGCGAAGCCGATCGTTTCGGATGACGAGCCCGCGGACAGTCCCGCGAGTGTAAAGCCGGCCACGAAGCCTGCCGTCAAGCCGCCCGCAACTGCGAAGGATTCGGTCCGGGCGCCAGTGGCGACCCCGGTCCGACCGGTTTCCGAGGAGCTCCCTCCTCAAAACGCGTCGGGACGCCCGGTAGCCAAGCCCGTCGGCGCACCGCCCCGATCGGCGCAGTCCGCACCGCCCGGTCCGGTTGTGCCTCGCTCGACCGGGAACGACTACATGCAGGAGGGCTACGTTGGCCGTCCGGTGAACCTCGAGCTGAAAAACGTCGACCTTCGTGACGTACTTCGGTTCCTTCACAATCGGTTCGGTGTCAACTTCATTGTCGACAAGTCGGTTCCCCCAAGCGTTCCGGTTGACGTAAGTCTGAAGGACGTTCCCTGGAATCAGGCGCTCGAGGCGATTCTGAAGTCGCAGGGACTTGGCCTCGTTCGCGAGGACGGGAAGATGATTCGTGTTTCGACGCTCGACTCGATCGCGAAAGAGGGTGACGCGCAGCGACGGGTCCAGGAATCTTTCATCAACTCGCTGCCGTTGGTGACGAAGATCTTCAAGCTGAAGTACGCATCTCCGGTTGCGAAGAACACGCAGGCCGGTGGCGGCGGCGGCCAGTCCCAGGCGGAAAGCGCGACGTTCGACCCGAGCACGATCCGGACGGGCATCTATGCCTTCATCAAGAACCGACTCTCGACGCGCGGACGCATCGAGTTCGACGGTCGCACCAACAGCGTGATCGTCACAGATCTGGCGCAACGCCTCGAAGTGATCGACGAGATCATTCGGGCGCTTGACCGACCTCAGCCTCAGGTCGAGATCGAAGCGAGAATCGTTATTGCGAGACGGAACTTCCTACGAGATCTCGGGGTGCAGCTCGCGGCAGGTGTCGCGAATCCGAGCCGCGGAGGATTTGCCGGTATATCGAGCATCCCGGGCTTCGGCGAAGCGTCCATTCCTGATCCCACCACCGTAACCGGTATCGGAGGGAACGTCGGCCTGAACACCACGCCGGCGGTCACGGACGGTCAGACCCTGGTCAATCTCACGACTGGGATCATAGGCACGTTCCAGATCTCGGCTGTGATCTACGCGTCGGAGCAGAAGGGACAACTTCGAACGGTTGCAGCGCCGCGCATCACGACGCAGAACAACACAACGGCAGAAGTCGTCAACGGTGTTCAGATACCGGTGCAGACGATCTCGAACAACACGATCACGACAACCTACGTCGACGCGGCATTGAGGCTCAACATCACGCCGCAGATCATTGTCGAGGACGGTGCCGTGCTTCTGAGTGTCATTGCCGAAAACAACGACGTTTCAGCGCTCAGAACAGTTGGCGGCACGCCGGGAATCAATACGCAGAGCGCCACGGCCGTGGTGCTTGTGCCTGACGGCGGAACGACGGTACTCGGCGGCATCAACATCGATCAGGAGAACCAGTCGGAGAATCGAACCCCTGGACTTTCCAGGATTCCGCTCTTCGGCAACCTCTTCAAGCGCCGGAACACGAACCGAGACACGCAGGAGATTCTTTTCTTCATCACGCCTCGGATCTTCCGTCCGGAACTTGTCGGTCTGACGCAGGAATCGAGCCTGCGTTCGAACGACATCACCATCACGCCAGTGATCATGGGCGGTGACGCCAACCAGAGCGTTACCATCCTGGACCGTTCGTCCGGGGGCGGCTCGACGGTGAACGTGCCGTAACTTCATCATCCGTATGGCGCCGGTGACGCCTGGTTCGACGAGAACCCGGCATCACCGGCGGAACAGATGTTCGACGAAACCCTCAAGAGCATTGTGGATCGGACCGATGGCGCTGTCGGGGCCCTCATCATGGGACTCGACGGCATTCCGGTTGCACGGATCGACAAGCCCGACGTCGGATTCGACATCGACGTCATTGCGGCGGAGTTCACGGCGCTGATTCGCAAGGTGCTGCGAAATGCCGAAGACGTGGCGGTTGGGCCGCTCCACGAGCTGATCGTGACGGCCGAACAGCACACGTTCCTGATCAAGCCTATTACGGCAGAATACTTCCTCGTGCTTGCGCTGCGGGAATCCCGCGGTGTCGGCCGTGCGCGCTTCGAACTTCGAAAGGCGCAGCTCGTTCTCGAGGAGGAGTTCTCGGTCTAGCGGCGCCCCGTCTCTGCCGCGAGGATGGCGAAGCTCCCGCGCACATGTCCGATTGAATTGTCGGACGTCGGTTGTGGAGACGCGACGAATGCGCATACAGATTCTATGGCTGGTGTTTCCATGAACCGATACGTCGCTCTTGTCGCGCGATTGGGCGTGATCGCGCTGGTTGCCGCGTCGATGTTCGGCCAGGCCCAGGCTGGCGGACAACGAAAGGAGGTCGATGCGAAGACAGCGGTCCGCGACGCGGACCCGAGTCTGACCCCGGTCGTCGCTCCTGGCACGAGCTTTACTTACCGCATCTCGCTGAAATCGGGCAGGAGCTTCAAGAACTCGAACGGAGATGGGCTCGAGGTCGTGCAGACGGTAGGCAACGTTGTCGTCGGCCAGAGCCGCCGCGTCAGCAACTCGATCTTCGAGATCGACTTCTCGTCCTCGGACAATGGCCAGTCGGGCTTCGTCCGTCTCAACATCAATTTCACGAACAGCAAGGACAAGCGCAAATTCGTGCGAACGGCGCTGGCGGTCGCGGACCCCAATGGCAATCAACTCGTCTTCATCAACTCGCAGGACAAGACGGTTCGTGACCGCTCGGACGTCGGTTCGCAACCGATTGGCGTCGATGTTGCCGGAAGCGAGGCGAGCGGACTCCAGGTCGCCTTTGTCTGCAATTCCGGAAGTGGAACGGTCAGCGTCGTTAATCTCGTGAATGGGAACGTCGTGACGACGCTCTCGGTCGGCAGCCGTCCCTCATATGTTGTGGTCGCCGGAAACCCGGGTGATCAGACGGCCTACGTAACGAATGCCGGCAGCAATACGGTCTCGGTCATCGATGTCGAGGATCTGGCCGTCGTCGGCTCCATTGCCGTCGGACGGTTCCCGCAGGGCTTGGCAATCTCCGGTACTCCGGGAGTCGACGAACGCGTGTGGGTGGCGAATCGGGACGACGATACTCTGACGATCATCAACGTGCTCGGCAACAACGTGATCGGAACGGTCAGCGTCGCCGACGCGCCGATCGGCGTGGCAATCGGCGGTCAGTTCTCCGCTGAGACCGTCGTCGTGGCGTGCTCGGGCGCAAACGTGATCTCGCTTGTCGAGGCCGTGACAGGAAACTTCCTCGGGACAGTGGCCGTCGGGACCATGCCCTGGTCGGTCGCAATCGGCGGACCGGCGATGGAAACGGCCTACGTTGCCAATCTCGGAGCCGATTCGGTGAGTTTCGTCGATCTCGACCAGCGCCGCGAAACGAACAGAGTGCCTGTTGGCCCGCAGCCTGCCGGGATCACGATCGTTGGAGGATCGGATCTCGAGGAGCTGTACACGGCCAACGGTGGCGACGGTACGGTCTCGGTCATCGAGGTGGCTCGCGCCCGGCGCACGTTCACCATTCCGATCGGCGGGCGGCCACGCGGAATAGCGACGACCGGGCCGCTGGTCGGGCAGTTCGTGTTGGCCACGAATTAGAAAGGACGAGCGTCGCAACTGCTGGCGGTGCCGCGCGGAGAGCACAGAGCCACAGAGAGCACCGAGTCACGTGACT
>CAZQBW010000191.1:0-10722 GCA_964591515.1 uncultured Clostridia bacterium | reverse complement strand
GAGAAACTACAGATCGAGCGCGTGATGGACCTGCTCGAGATCAGTGCCGGGAAGACGGTCGCCGACATCGGCGCCGGATCCGGTTGGTTCTCGGTACTGGCGGCAGGGCGTGTGGGCGCGACGGGCTCGGTGGTGGCCGTCGACATCAGCCAGGCGTCGGTCGATCACATTGCCCGCCGGTCGGTCGAGGAGAACATTCCGCAGCTTACGGCCCGTCTCGGTGCTCCGGACGATCCGCTGCTGGCGCCGTCGAGCGTCGACGCGGTCCTCATCCTCAAGACCTACCACGAGTTCGAACGGCCGGTGACGATGATGGATCATCTGCGACGGGCGGTGCGCCCGGGCGGGCTGGTTGGCGTCATCGACAAGAACGGCCACGGCGACGACCACGGCATTTCGCCCGAGACGGTCATCGACGAGTGCCGTCGCGCCGGTTTCGAGCTCGTCTCGCAGCACGACTTCGTGAAGGGCGACGGCGTGGACTACTTCCTGATCTTCCGGCCCGTCGCGCGCTAGCTCGGACTGAGCTCATTGCGCGAAGCGCCTTGGAGTGCGGCGCGCAGCGCCGCTTTGGATTCGAATCCCGCACGAGTGCACGCCAGATGCGGGGACAATCCAAAGCGGCGATTCACGCCGCACTCCAAGGCGCTTCGCGCATTGCCTACGCCACCGTGCCGTCCGGCACCACGCCGTTCTTCGGTACGACGATGATGCCGTCGCGGATGTAGTAGCCGTTGCCGTCCGCAAAGTCGATGCCGGCCTCGTTCAGCAGCTTCACGTTCGCGCCGATCCGCGCATTCTTGTCGATGATCGCACGGCGAATGTGACAGTTCTCGCCCACGCCGATGCGTATGCGGTTCGCAGCCTGGTCGAACGCCAGCTCGTCGAGCGTCTGGTAGAAGTCCGCGCCCATCATCAGCGTGTCCTCGACGACCGACCCACGCTCGATGCGGCTCCGGATCCCGATGATCGAGTTCTTGATCCGCGCATCACTGACGATGCAGCCCTCGCAGACGATCGAGTGGCTGACGTCGGCACGCAGCATCTTCGAGCCGGGCAGGAAACGCGGACGCGTGAAGATGGGCGCCTCGGCGTCGAAGAAGTTGAAGTCCGGCAGCGGACGCGTCATGTCCATGTTCGCCTTGAAGAACGCCGAGATCGTTCCGATGTCCTCCCAGTAGCCCGTGAAGAGATGCGCCTGGACGTTCATCTTCTCGATCGCCGCCGGAATCATGTCGCGGCCGAAGTCGACCGCATCCGGGAACTCCTCGAGAAGCTGCTTGAGCGCTTCGCGACGGAAGACGTAAATCCCCATCGACGCCAGAAACGGCCGCTGCGCCGACTGCTCGGCCGAAAGTCCGAACGCCGTGGTGTCGACGATCATCTCGTCGATCTCGTCGACGCCGGGCTTCTCGCGGAACTCCACGATCTTGCCCGACTCGTCGGTCTTCAGCAGTCCGAAGCCCATGGCATCCGCGCGGTTCGCGGGAATGACCGACACAGTCAGATCGGCATTCGTGTCGTAGTGGCGCTGGAGGAACTTCCGGTAGTCCATCCGGTAGAGGTGATCGCCGGAGAGTATGAGCAGGTCGTCGTGCCGCCACTCCTCGAAGTGCGAAATGTTCTGACGGACGGCGTCGGCCGTTCCCTGGAACCAGCTCGTGTTGCCGTGCGTCTGTTCCGCAGCGAGCACTTCGACGAAGCCGTCAGAGAACCGGCTGAAGCGGTACGTGCGCGCGATGTGGCGGTTTAGGGACGCGGAGTTGAACTGCGTGAGGATGAAGATCCGGATGATGTCCGAATTGATGCAGTTGCTGACGGGGATGTCGATGAGTCGGTACTTGCCGCCGAGCGGGACGGCCGGCTTCGCGCGCAGCTCGGTCAGGGGAAAGAGGCGGGTGCCCTGACCGCCGCCGAGAATGATCGCCAGCGTGTCTCTGTTCGAACCGGTCTCTCTGCTCATGGAGCCTCCACGGAGGGATCTGGTGAATGGGCGGCAGTATAGCCCAATTGCGGCAGAGCAAGCAGTTGCCGACTCAGCGGCTCTGCGAGACCTCTGCGTCTCTGCGAGAAACTCGGCCGTAAGACAGGTTCTCGCAGAGACGCAAAGGACACGCTGAGGCGCAAAGGATCGACCCTCTTCCTACCCGAGCAGCGTCTCGATCACGAGGTCGGTGTCGCTCAGGTCCGGCAAGAGCACGTCGGGTTCGTGCGCCGCGAGCGCATCGAGAGAGTAGTGCCCCGTAGCCACGGCCACGCACCGCATCCCGAACGCCCGCGCCGCTTCGATGTCGCGCGGCGTATCGCCGATGATGACGAACTCGCCGGGGGTTCTTTCGAGCCCCGTCTGCTCAGCTATCCGCGCCGCCGCGATCGCCGGCAGTTCGTTGCGGTTCTCGTGGTCGCTGCCGTAGGCGCCCCGCAGCCGGAAGTGGCGGTCGAGCCCCACGGCGGCGAGTTTCACGCCGGCCATGCGCTCTAGATTTCCCGTGAGCAGACTGAGGTCGAAGCGTTCGTCCTCGTCGAGCCGCTCCAGAAGGCGTTCGGTGCCGGGACAGCAGGCAAACAGCGGACCCTCGGCCGACAGGCGATGCGTGAGCTCGACGAAGCCCGCTTCCCAGTCGGCGATGCGACGGCGGATCTCGTCGGCGCCGATCCCCTCCGGCTCCAGGGCTTCGCGCAGGATTGCAAGATCCGTCTTGCCGTCAAAGCGCATCTGGTCGATGCGCCCCGCGGTGCCGAAGACCGACGCTAGCGCCGAGCGGATCTCGCGACGGTAGCCGCGGCCGCGCAGGGCGTAGAGCAGCGTACCGTCTATGTCGAAGAGGAGGACGCGCCGCATCACTTTCCGGCTCCGCGCCTTTGCGTCTTTGCGAGTGCTTGGCGTCTTTGCGAGAGAACAGATTCGAGCGGGTGTTTACACGCAAAGACGCCAAGGACTCGCAAAGACGCAAAGACGCGGAGGCTACCCCGCGCTCTCCAGGAACCGCTCGGCCTCGATCGCCGCCATGCACCCCGTTCCCGCGGCCGTCACCGCCTGCCGGTACACGTGATCCTGCACGTCGCCTGCCGCGAAGACCCCGGGAATGCTCGTCTGCGTAGTTCCCGGCTTCGTCACCAGGTACCGGTTCTCGTCCATCTCGAGCTGTCCGGCAAACAGCTCCGTGTTCGGCTTGTGCCCGATCGCGACGAAGACGCCGCGGACGTCGTCGTATGTCGTCAGCTCGCCGGTCTTGAGGTTCTTCAACCGCATCCCCGTGACGCCGTCCTCGCGGCTGCCGAGGATCTCGTCGATGGCGCTGTCCCACGCAAACTCGATCTTCGGATTGTCGAATGCCTTCTGCTGCATGATCTTCGAGGCCCGCAGCGCGTCGCGCCGGTGGACGACGGTCACCTTCGACCCGAACTTCGCCAGGAACGTCGCCTCTTCCATCGCCGTGTCGCCGCCGCCTACGACCGCGATGTGTTGGTTACGGAAGGCCGGCAGCGGACCGTCGCACGTGGCGCACGCTGAAACTCCGTAGCCGTTCAGGTGCTGTTCCGATTCGATGCCCATCCATCGCGCCTCCGCGCCGGTCGAGATGATGAGCGCCTCGCAGCGATACGTCTGGCCTTCTGAGTCGGTCAGCGTGAACGGGCGCTGCGACAGCTCGACGCTCGTCACGAACGAGCGGTGGAAGCGCGTGCCGAACCTTTCGGCCTGTTTCTCCATCGCGACCATCAGATCGGGACCCATGATGCCTTCCGGGAATCCCGGGTAGTTCTCGACGTCGGTCGTGATCGTCAGCTGGCCTCCGGGAACTGAGCCGTGGATGAGGACCGGTTTCAGGTCAGCGCGACCTGCGTAGATGGCGGCCGTCAGGCCCGCCGGGCCCGAACCGAGGATGATGACCTTCTCAACGGGTGCAGAGCTCACGAATTTGCCTCCTTCGGCGAAAACGGCATTGTACGGTCAGCGACGCCGGCCGTGCCAGTGGCGAGTCCGTGGACGGCTCCTGCGCAGGAGAAGGCTTCGCATACAGAGAGCTCAGAGGCACAGAGTTTCACAGAGGTTCAGTTGTCTCTGTGAAACTCTGTGCCTCCGTGCTCTCTGTATGCGAAGCCCTCTTCTTCTCGGTCCACGAAAAAACGGCGGCGAGCCGAAGCCCGCCGCCGTCTTGCACGAATCCCGTAAAGGATCAGTGCATTCCGCCGTTGAAGTCGCCCGCGAGCGGACGTCCTCCCGGAGCGGCGAACACGAACGTGTAGTCCGCCACACCGCCCGAGTTGGTGTTCTTCAGGAAGAACGTCCCCGTGCTCGAATCGTAGACGCCGATCGAGTGGACGTTGTCGGCATTCCAGTCACCGGACGTCGGGTACCACGTAGCGCCACCCGGTCCGAACGAGAAGAGGAGGTCCGCGGCACCCGGAGTGTTCGCATTCTTCAGGAGGAACGACCCCGAAGACTGAACGAAGATGCCGATTGTGTCGGTCCCGTTACCATCCCAGTCGCCGACGATCGGCAGGATGCCGGCGCCGCCGGGTCCGAACGACACGATGATGTCGGCCGGGCCAGGCGTGTTCGAATTGCGGAGGAAGAAGAAGCCGCCCGTCGTGTTGTACACGCCGATCGTATCCGTTCCGTTACCGTCCCAGTCGCCGACGACCGGCACGTAGTCCGACCCGCCCGGTCCGAGTGTCAGGATTGAGTCGACGCCGGTTCCCGTGTTCGAGTTTCGAAGGAAGAACGCGCCGCCGGCCGGGAAGTACGCACCGATCGTGTCGGAGCCGTTTCCATCCCAGTCACCGACGATCTCGGTCATCGCCGTCGTACCGACGCCGGTGATGTAGTCAGCCGGACCTGCCGTCGCCGAGTTGCGAAGGAACGCCGATCCCGAGCCCGGGAACGTGATTCCGGGCGTGTGCACGACCGGAACGAGCGTGCCCGGAGGCACTCCCGGGCCGATGTTCGTCTGACGCTCGCGGAAGGCATTTCGGATCAGGCCCGACGTCGCTCCGTTGTTGAGCATCTGGTCGGCCGTGATCATCGCCGCGGCGCCCTCGTCCTGCTTCGGGCTCAGATCCATCAGGAAAAGCGCTTCGAGAGCGACGTCAAGCGCGACGTCCGGTCCGGCCTGGTTGTCGTAGTCGAAGAGCGGATGCGACCAGACTTCACCAGCCGAATGCACTTCCGCGGGACGATTCGCCCAGAGCGTGCCCGTGTCCAGACGACGCAGGAAAGCAGGGTTTCCGGGGTTGTAGCTGACTGCATCCCATTCGCCGACCGTCACGCCATAGCTTGCAGCTCCAAATGTCTTCTTGCTGAGCGAGCCGGCCAGGTAATCGCCGAAACCTTCGCCGAGACCCTCGCTGCTGACGTTCTGATTGATGCCGGGCTTGGCGCTCCAGAACGTGGCGTGTCCCCACTCGTGCCAGATGATTTCGGAATCCTGGGCGTCGTCGACACCGCCGGTGCCGAACTCGAGGATACCCGTACCGGTACCGTCGATGTTGCTGCCCGAGAAGCTCGAGTTGTCCTGGTTGCCCCACGTCGGGGAGTTGTGCGCGTAGACCTTGATCGAGTAATTCATCAGCGGAGCGCCGTTGCCCACCGTGTAGCCGAGACCCTGATAGATGCGCTCGCCGAAATCGATCGCCCAGTAGACCTGTTCTTCGTCGAACTGGACGTTCGTGCGTCGAAGGTCCGAAAAGTCCAGCGTGGGCCGGACGGCCGGGCTTCCGAGACTCGGGTGAACCTGCGAATACTGACCGATCAGCTTACCGGTGTTGCCCGCGTCGGGCACTCCAACAGCGTTGAGGCCCATCAGAGTCACCGACTTGTACTCCGATTCGGCAATTACCGAGGCGTCCGTCAGGTTGTTGATGCCCGACGACACCACCGGGTTCGGTGTGAAGACCTTGCCGGGGCCGTCGACCGTGCACATCCGGTTGAGCGGAGGCTCGATGGCTTCGCCCGTATTCGCGTCGACGATGACTTCCCAGAGACCGACCGGCGCGCGCGCCGAAACGACGACCTTCCAGGCCAGCCGTCCGCCGTCTGCCGTCGGCCAGATGCCGAGCGTGCGCTCGGAAGGGAATTCGGTGACGAGCTGCGATGCCGACGTGACGCCGATCGTCCCGAGGGCGGATTCGTATGCGGCTTCAGCCGTGACCGACGGCTGGATCGAGCGGACGCTGACGGGAACGTATGAGTTGTTCACGCCCCAGACGTGGCCGTCGGGTCCGATGTGGATGCCGACTTCAGCGTAGAAGACGGGCAGTCCCTCAAATTTCTGATCGTAGAAATAGTGCGCCGGCTTCGAGGGGCGCTCGAACGAGCGCGCGAACTCGAGATCGCCGGTCCGGAATCCGAAAACGTGCTCGTTCTGCTGCATCCAGAGCACGGCGCGATCGCCGGTCTTCGACGCAACAGGTGCTTCGCCGAGGTCACCGTAGACGAGGCGCGGCGATCCCGTGATTGCACTGAACCGGACGACGAGATCAGAGTTCTCGAACATCGGCGCCTTGCCGGTCGTCCCGCGCTTTGCCGCTACCGAGCGCTGGAACTGGTCCCACTGCGCTTCGAAGGCGGCACCCGGCGCGGATTGCTTGATGTCCACCGAGCGGTCGGCGGCCACCGGCATCGACTGCTTTGCGAGAACTTCGGGCGCCTTCTTCGCGGTGGCGAAGGGCGTTGAACCCATGACGAGAGCGAGGGACGCGGCGCCGAGCACGGCAATATGCCCGGCTCGGCCGCGAGGACGATGAACCTTCATAGTGAGCATCCTTCCTTTGCTGCAACGGGGGACAGCGTATGTGGTTGTGTAAGAGAGTCCGACAGAACTTCCAATACTGCCCGGAGCGGGCTGGATTCCGCAAGTAGGAGATTCCAGGGTCGAACAGGGTCAGTTGACTCCGTGACTCGGTGCCTCCGTGCCTCCGTGTCTCTGTGTGCGTAGCTCCTCCCGGAAAGAGAAAGAGCTACGCTCACGGAGACACGGAGGCACGGAGGCACGGAGGCAATTCCAATCAACGCGTGCTCAAGCCAGACACACCTTCTGCCACCACGGCGTCGTACGTCTCGAGCACACGCGCGGCGTTGCGGCGCCAGGTGTGCTTCTCCACCGCTGCCTCGAGCGCTGCCTTTCCCAGTCGCTCGCGCAACCCGGGATCCTTCGCGAGTCGCACGATCGCGTCTGACAGTGCCTTCGGAGAATCCGGCTCCACGAGCAGTCCCGTCACCCCGTCTTCAATGATCTCGCTGATCTGGCCCAGCCGGCTTGCCACGATCGCCTTGCCCGCAGCCATGTACTCGAAGATCTTCACCGGCGAATTGAAGAAGTCGCTTCCGTCCGGATTCGGCACCATCGGAGCCACCGCGACGTCGCTCGCATCGACGTACGCCGGTACGTCGTCGACCGGAACTCGATCCGTGAACACGACGCAATCGGCGACGCCGCCCGCTTCGGCCGCCGCCACCGCCGCCGGAAGCGTTTCGCCGTATCCGACCATGAGGAAAGACGCATCGGCCTCAGCGCAGACGGCCGGCGCCGCCCGCATCAGCATCTCCGTCCCCTGGTAATGATTGAAGCTGCCGACGAAGCCGATCACGAGCCGATCGCCAAATCCGTATCGCTCGCGTATCGCCGCGCCTCCCGCTCCCGGATGGAACCGGGCGGGGTCAACACCGTTCGGATTCACCACGATCCGCGCCGCGGCAACGCCCTCGGCAGTCAACGCACTCGCGAGCGCCTGCGAGACGACGACGATCCGGTCGGCGCCGCGGCGGTTCACGCGCTCGAAGACCGAGACGATCCACGACCAGCCACTGACCGGAGCCCAATGTCGCGTGGCCCAGACCTCCGAGCCGTTCCATTCGAGAAGCAGAGGAATGCGCGTGAGCCGCGAGACGGCAACGCCGGCCCAGCTGTTGCGACTGTGGCGCTGATAGATGAGGTCCGGCGTCGCCCGGCGGGTCGCCCGCCAGAGCGCCAGAGTGAAGCGCAGGTTCTGCCAGACCTCGAACGCCAGCGGCATGCTGTTGAAGAACGTACCGGGACGCCGCACCTCCAGCTCGTGACCCGCGCGCGAGATCGCCGGCAGATTGTCGTTCGACAGAACCCGGGTGCGATGGCCGAGCTCGTTGAGGCCATCGAGCACACCGCGGATGTGCGCCGACTCGCCGGCCTCCATCACGCCGATCGTCGGCGTGGGCCTGACGAGCAGAACGTCGAGCGCTCTGTCCGACGACGCAGGAGCATCGGCGAACCGTCGAGGCTTGGCCGAACAGATCAGTTCGAGAGCCCAGGAGAGCACGAGTCCGAGCAGCAGCACCGGAACGGCCAGCAGTACTTCGAGCACGGTTCGCGGCAGCTCGCGCGCGAAGAGGCGTGCGGCGCCAAACTCATCCGCGGCGTGTTCGGTATCGAGCACGACGACGCGCCGCGCGCCCGTCAGCCACGCGAAGAGCGCCATCCGGAATCGGTCGAGCTGCCACGCATTCACGTACGTGAAATAGACGAAGCGGTCGCACGGCTGCAGCCGTAGCGACCGAAGCAGCGCGTATCGCTCACGCCCGCGAAGCAATTCCTTGTCGAGCGTTTCGACCTCGGCATTCGGGTAACGATCGGCGACGGCGCGCCGGGCAGGCTCGATCCCGCCCGAGAGCACGACGAGCCGGACCGATGCAACGGCGGCTTCCGCCGCATCCGCACGCACTTCGTGCTTTTCGACGCCATTCGAGGATATGGAACTCACGAGGCCGCCTCGAGCCCGGCCGCAGCCGGTCCTGACGGGGCGATCACCGTGACGAAGCGAAGCGGAAAGAGCGTGTGCCCCGACCAGGTCAGTCCCGTCGTCCGGGACTTGTCACCGTAGGAGCGTGAGACGAATCGCTCTTCGGCGGCGAACGTCACCGGCGCGCTGCAGTCGATGCGAATGGTCGCGAGCGGCCGGCCCGTAGCTTCGTCCTCGATCGTCACGGCCGTCGCGGCCTCGCACTCCCCGGCATCGGTGATGGCCGACGGATCGATCGCAGTCGCGGCACCGTCCGGCCGGGCGCGGCACCTGTCGTCGAGAGTGAGCGAGACGGTGAAGGCGTGATAGGCGGTCCCTGACAGCTCGTCCTCGATCTCGAGAACGCCGGTCGAGCGGTCGAGCCGCAGCGTCCGCTGATGCGTCACCGGGCACCGCAGCCTCGCATATCCGCGATGATCCGCGGCGAGCTCGTCGCACCGATCGCCGGATTTCCACGAGAGAATGCGGGGGCTCGGATCCGCGCCCAGCGCAAAGATCGCGCCCGGGGGAAACGGCGAGATCTCTTCGCCATCGATCTCGATCGTGTTGTGCCAGCGCGTCTGGCGGAAGCGATCGCGCCAGACCGGGTCCGCCGTGTAGACGTATGTTCCCGGGTCCGTCAGCACGGTCCGGCCCGACATGAAGAGGTCGAACGAGAGCGTGTCGTTGTGGTCGTGCGATCCCCGGCCGCCTATGCCGTGGCCCCCGACGTCGACGAGCAGGAACGTGCCGCCGCCCGTCATCGAAACGAGGCCGCCGTCCGGAAAGACCTGCGACGAGCGAGGTGCCACCGTTCGGGCCGCGGCTCGATGGCGCTCGTCGCCCTCGCGTCCAAACAGCCAGACCGCCTCGTCGGAGAGCGTTCCCCCGGCAAATGTCTCGTTCTCGAAACAGACGGCCGCCACCGACAGCAGGTACTCGCCATCCACGGCCGGACGCTCGCCCCATACGATGAACCGCCCGTCGTCGGTGTCGCCGATCAGCGGCAGCGTGCCGTCGGGCCTGAGCATCGCGCGATGCGCGACGAACATGTTTTCAAGTCGACGCCAGACGTCGGCCGGCACCTTTCGGCCCGACTCGCGTGCCAGCAGCAGCACCGACAGCACGATCTCGAGCACGAATCGGTGGTAAGCCGTCGACGCCTCATAGTCCACGCCGTCCGGATGCACCTGCTTGCGGACCTCAGCGAGAAACCGTGGCCACGCGAATTCGACCCAACCGTCGGAAGGGGCGAGATCGGGCAGGCCGATTCCGACGAAGAGCAGTCCCGCGAGATCGCAGAGGTAGTGATTGCTCGTCACCCGATGCGAGACCTCGAGATTGTCGGCGATGAAGCGACCGTGTTCGATTGCGGCGCGTACGAGGAACTCGCGCGCGGACTCAACCGCCGGCGCTTCCCGCATCAGGTGCCAGGCGGTAACCAGGTTGGAGATCCGGATGCCGGCCTCCATCGCGTTCGACCAGTTCGGTCCCATCTCGACCGGGTTCGCTTCGCGCCAGGCCGCCAGGTGCCGGGCAAAGGCTTCGGGGTACCGTTCGTCGCCGGTGACGGCCCAGGCGCGGCCGAGCGCGACGGTGTGCTGCAGTCTGTTGAGCTCCCACACGCGCCGGATGTCCGAGTCGTCCCAGTGAAACGTCTCGAGTCTGGTGAAGTGCTCGAGCCGCCACTCTCGCCCCGAGACCCAGTCGGTTCGCCACGCGATCGGCCATCCGAAAGACAGCGACCGGTTCGTGAACGGGCGAAGAGAGCCGGCGAGGATCCGGTCCGCTTCCTCGACGGCGCGACGGGCGACGTCGGGATGCACGTCGGCTATCCACGCCCCGTCTTCGCGAGGCGCTCTGAGTCCCGGCGCCGGCGGGCACGTTGCGAGCGCCGTTGCCAGCGCACTGCGAACGTCGCGCTCCGGCGCGGCGGCGTGCGCGCGGCCGTACACGGCCTCGGCCGCG
>CAZQBW010000190.1:9442-10779 GCA_964591515.1 uncultured Clostridia bacterium | reverse complement strand
CCGCAGAACAGCCTCGACCTGCACGCCGAGCGCGGGAATTCGCCGTTCGACGTCCGGCACCGGTTCACGTCGAGCTTCACGTGGGACCTGCCGATCGGGAAGGGCAAGGCGCTGGCCGGAGACGTCGGAAACGGACTCAATAGACTCGTCGGCGGCTGGCAGGTGAACGGCATCGTCACTGCGCAGTCGGGAGCGCCGTTCACGGTGCGGCTCGGGACCGACGCGGTGCTCGACGGAAACGCGTTCAACGAACAGCGGCCGAACGACCTGCCCGGCGCGTTCCAGCCCGATGGAAAGGGCGGGCTGATACTGACGGTGCCGCGCGAGTTGCTGATCCCCGCTGAAGGAACGTACGGCAGCCTCGGACGCAACACGTTCCGCGGTCCTAAGTTCACGAACGTGGACTTTTCGGTGTTCAAGCGGATCGAACTGACGGAATCGGTCGACCTGCAGTTCCGGACCGAGATCTTCAACATCTTCAACCACCCGAATTTCGCGCTGCCCGAGACGAACCTGCTGTCGCCGACGTTCGGGACCTTCTCTCGCACTCCGGACGTCGCTGCCGGCAGCCCCCGAATCGGCTCGGGCGGCCAGCGCGTCATCCAGTTCGCCGTGAAGATCACATTTTAGGCGGTGAGTGGACAGGATTTACCGGATTATGGAGAGGACTAACAGGACGCGGTGAGGTATTCGTTCGCCGAGTTCCTTCATGACTTCCTGTCAATCCTCCGCGAAATCCTGTGAATCCTGTCAACTCACCTCCACGTTGACAGCGACGAACCTTATTGGTTCAATGGCCGCGTGAGCCATACGAAACCCAAACAGTTGAAGGGGCGGGGAACGGCGGACGCCCCGAAGAACCGGTTCGAGCGGCTGCACGTCGAGCCGGACCTCGAGGGACTCGGCGACGACGAAGCGATCGCGCCGAAGACGAAGTTCGTCCGCGATGCGTCGAAGTCGATCGTGGCGACGAACGACAGTCCGGACGTCGGCTTCGACGCGAGCATCAACCCGTATCGAGGATGCGAGCACGGCTGCATCTACTGCTACGCGCGGCCGTACCACGAGTACCTCGGCCTGAACGCCGGCATCGACTTCGAGACGACGATCCTCGTGAAGGAAGACGCGCCGCAGCTGCTTCGCGCCGAGATGATGTCGCCACGATGGAAACCGCAGAAGCTCGGCATCAGCGGGGTAACCGACCCGTACCAGCCGATCGAGCGCAAGCTCCAGATCACGCGTCGCTGCCTCGAGGTACTGGCCGAATTCCGAAATCCGGTCTCGATCGTCACCAAGAACCGGCTCGTGACGCGCGACATCGACATCCTTTCGGAGCT
>CAZQBW010000190.1:7631-9342 GCA_964591515.1 uncultured Clostridia bacterium | reverse complement strand
GAGCACTATCCGGATCGGCGGATGAAGATCATCCACCAGATCGAGAACGCCCACGGCGGCAACGTCGCGGACGCGCGTTTCGGAAAACGGATGAAGGGCGAGGGCATCGCGATCGAGCAGATCCACAAGCTCTTCCACGTAACCCGACGGCGACTGGGTTACAGCGAAACGCTTCCGCAGCTTTCGGCAGACGCGTTCCGGAGACCGCCGAGACACGGACAGCTCGAGCTCTTCGATTGAGACTTTGCGTCTTTGCGAGTCCTTTGCGTCTTTGCGAGAAACTCTTCAGTCGTGAGAAGAGTTTTCTCGCAAAGACGCAAAGGACTCGCAAAGACGCCAAGGGAATTGCCCCGGAAGCGGGAAGGTCACAGGAGTGAGAATATGTCCAACGAGCTCGTTGAAACCTGGAACATCCACGACCGGATCAACCGGTACCTGCTCGCCGCGGTCCCAGAGGACGCGCTTGCCGGCGTGTCGGCCTCGAAAGGGCGGACGGTGGCCGAACAATTCGCCCACATACACAACGTCCGCCTCATGTGGCTGAAGGAATCGGCGCCCTCGCTTCTCGCGGGACTCGCGAAATTCGAGAAGGGCGAGACCTTGACGGTCGAAAATCTCGCCGCCGCGCTCGAGGCGTCCGGAGCTGCCATTGAGCAACTCGTCGCCGACCGACAGGCCGACGGCGCGCGAGTAAAGGGATTCAAGCCGCACCTGACGGCGTTCGTCGGCTACCTCGTTTCGCACGAGTCGCACCACCGCGGCCAGATCGTAATGACGCTCAAGCAGAGCGGCCATCCCGTAGACAAGAAGACCGCGTTTGGCCTGTGGGAGTGGGGCTCGCGATGAGCGACGCGCAACGACGGGCGCTGCTTTTCATCGTTCCCGCGGTCGTCACGTTCACCGTGCTTCGGGCGTATCTCTGGTTCGCCCCGGACACCGATCTCAACGTCGGCGCCTACAACATTCATCATCTCTACTCCGGACTCGTCGTCGCGACGATCGGGGGTGTCCCGCTCGGTGTGCTCCACCCGGACGCGAACCGGCGACTCGTGGACCTCTCGCGTGTCGTGTTCAGCGTCGGCCTGGCGATGGCGCTCGACGAGTGGCTCTACCTCATCGCGACGGACGGCACGAACGCCTCGTACTCGCTGCCGGTGTCTTTCTGGGGTGGCCTCGCGGCCGTCGCGCTCGCCTGCGCGTACGCCGTCGTCCTCGCCACGATCGACCATCGCCGGCGGACGAACTAGCGCGGCCGTGCTAAGCTTCCCGATTCGGAAACGGAGGGAGTTGGCAGCATGGGTGCATCGGGACTGACGGTCGACATCATCACGGGGTTTCTCGGCAGCGGGAAGACTACGCTGCTCAAGCAGGTGCTCTCGCGCGGCATGGGCGACAAGAAGGTCGCCGTCATCGTCAACGAGATCGGCGAGATCGGCATCGACGGTCGCGCGATCGAGTGCATGAACGTCGAGCAGATGATCGAGCTCGACAACGGCTGCATCTGCTGCACGGTCAACTACCAGTTCGGGATGGCCGTCAGGTCGATCATCGAGACGGTGGATCCCCACCTGCTCATCATCGAGACGACCGGACTCGCGAACCCGTATCCGCTCGCCGAGGAAATCCGGAACACCGGTCTCCGCCTCGACGCCATCGTGACAGTCGTGGACGCAGCGAACGTCGACCGGTCGATGAAGGAGGCCGCCGTCGT
>CAZQBW010000190.1:0-7531 GCA_964591515.1 uncultured Clostridia bacterium | reverse complement strand
CGACGGGCAAGGGACACCTCGATACCGATGCGATCTCGGCCTTCTCGTTCGAGAGCACGATGCCGCTCGATCGCGACCGGTTCGAACGGATGCTGCGGAAACTCCCGGACTCGGTCTATCGCGCGAAGGGAATGGTGCACTTCAAGGGCGAAGGCTGGCCGTCGCTGTTCAACTACACGTGCGGCCGGTACGACTTCGACTGGTGTCCGCTGCCGCTCAGCGAGGCGTTCAAGAGCCAGGGAGTGTTCATCGGCAAGCGGATCGACCGTGAGCGGAAGGGAATACTCGGCAAGCTCGAGAAGTGCAAGATTGTTGGGTAACAGGTAGAGAACAGAAGGGCCACGGATTGAACGGGTCTGACGGATGAAGACGGATCTGAACGAGAATCAGATCCGTCTTCATCCGTCAGATCCGTTCAATCCGTGGCCCTTCTTCCAGCTAGTCTGCTACAGCCTCTGAGCCTTCAACCGGGGCGAGCAGGTCGAGGATCTCGTCGAACCGGTAGTTGCGCACGAGATCCACGAGCGCGTCCGCGAGCGCGGCATCCGATTGCCGGACTTCGTCGATGGTGTCGAGCGCTGCCGATGCGTCCCCGATGGTGACGGCGGATTCGAGCGCATCGAGGACCGTCCGCGGCAGCGCGGCAATCGCCCGCGGTGTCGCACTGGGCTTCGGCGGCGGCGCCACGGGCAAGTCCTCGTCTCCGTCGCCCTCGTAGACATACTTGACCATCGCGTGCTCCGCGAGCTTTTCGAACACGACCGCCTCGCGGAACGGCTTCGGGATGTAGTCGTCGCAGCCCGCCCCTAGAATCCGCTCCCGGTCGTGATCGAAGGCACTCGCAGTGAGCGCGATGATCGGCGTACGGGCCGGTCGATCCGTCTCGCGATCCGGGCCGCCGGCGGTCGCGGCATCTCGCGCTTCCCGCTTGCGAATCTCGCGTGTGGCGGCGATTCCGTCCATCACGGGCATCCTCACGTCCATCAGGACGATGTCCGGGCGGTCGCGCTCCCACGCTTCGACTGCCTCGCGGCCGTTGGAAGCCGTCGAGACGACCAGTCCGACCATCGTCAACAGCCGCTCGAGAAGAGTGCGATTCTCCGCAATGTCGTCGACCACCAGCACGCGCAGCACCGGCGAATCCGGGTCGAGGGCAATGACCCGGCGCGGACCAGTCGAATGCTCGATCGAATCGGTTGCGGGGAGCTCCACCTCCACCCGAAACGTCGAGCCCAGACCTGGCTGGCTTTCGACGGCGATGTCGCCGTCCATCAGCATCGCGAAGTCGCGACTGATTGCCAGCCCGAGCCCCGTGCCCTCGTGCATCCGGGCACCGCTCTCCGTCTGGACGAATGCCTTGAAGAGCTTCTTCGTCTCGGCTTCCGTCATCCCGCAACCCGTGTCCGACACCACGAAGACGGCACGTCCTTCGTGCCACGTTGCGGCGAGCAGCACGCAACCGCGCTCCGTGAATTTGACGGCGTTTCCAAGCAGGTTGATGAGGATCTGGCGCAGCTTGCTCACATCGCCAGCCACCGATGTCGGGACCGACGCGTCGACAGTGAAGCGAAGCTCGAGCCCCTTCGACTCTGCCCGGAGCCGGAACATCTCTTCGAGGCCACGAAGCAGTTGGACGAGGTTGAACGGCGAGACGTCGAGCGATTCACGGCCGGCCTCGATCTTCGAGAGCGACAGAACGTCGTTGATGAGCGCCAGAAGGTGCTCGCCGCTCCGCATGATCACGCCGAGGTTCGAACGCTGCTCGGTGGTTACCTTCTTGTCGCGTTCCATGAGCTGGACGAAACCGAGGATCGCATTGAGCGGCGTCCTGAGCTCGTGGCTCATGTTTGCAAGGAACACGCTCTTCGCCCGGCTCGCCTCGAGCGCCTTGTGCTCGGACTGACGCGCCCGGCGCTCGGACTCGAGCGCCGAGTTGCGCGCCTCGAGCGCCAGCTGTTCGGATTCGCGAAGGGCCGAGACCTTCTTTGCCAGCTCGCCGGTCCGCTCCGCGATGTGCTGCTCGAGCAGTCTGTTGCTGCGGCGCAGCGAAGCGATCCGGAACCGTATGGCAACATAGACGAAGGCCGCGAGCACGCTCGCGTACAGCAGGTACGCCGGCCAGGTCAGCCACGGTGCAGGTTTGATCGTGAACGGAATGATGACCGGGCCGGTCACGACGCCAGTTGCGTCGCGGCCCCAGACCTTGAACCGGTACTCGCCTCGGGGAAGCGACGTGAACTCTTTCTTGTCGTCGGAGCTCCAATCCGAGGGAGCTCCGTCGAGTCCTTCCAGTTCCGTTCGGTAGACCGTGTCGGCTTCGCGAAAGAACGACAGCAGACTGAAGTGGAAGACGATGTGATTCTCGTTGTACTCGAGCTCGGCGAGGGGACTGACCGTCCGTCCGGTATCGACGAGGAGGGCGCGCTCGATGACGAGACGCTTCGGCGTCGAATCGGAGACCTCGAGGGACGGATCGAAAACCGCCGCTCCATTGATCGTCCCGGCCCAGACGCGCCCCTTGCTGTCGACCATCGACGCACCCGTGTTGCATTCGTTGCTCGGCAGCCCGTCCTCGGTGGTGTAGACGTAGACGCTGAAGGACTGCGTGGAATCCTGTCCGCCCGGCTGCGGCGTCAACCTTGCGATACCCTTGTTCGTGAACACGTAGATCCGGCCGGCCGCATCCTGGCGAATCTGGTACACCGTGTCGTTCGGCAACGCGGGAGTCGTCGCGACGTTGAGCGGCCGCCAGTTCGCGTCCGGATCGTCGAGTGCGAGACGGCTCAACCCGCCGCCCTGAGTCCCGACCCAAAGCTCGCGCGAACCGTCCGAGATGCGGATCTCCTGCGCGCAGAGCACCGAATTGGCGGCGAGTCCGTTGCGGATGTTCGTGACCGACGAGCTGCCGCGCTCGACGCGGAGCAGTCCGCCGGGCGTTCCGATCCAAAGGATGCGATTGCCCGCGTTGTCGCGTGTTTCGGACAGGCACTGGATCCGAACGTCGGGAAGCTCACCGACGTCGAAGACCTCCAGCCGATCGTCGATGACACGCGCCACGCCGTTGGACGTCCCGGCAAGCACGGCTCGCCGCCCGTCGTCGAGCGTCGTTGCAAGCAGGCACAAGACTCTGTTGTGCGGCAATCCGTCGCGCTCTCGCGTCCAGACGCGGATCGACGATCCCCGGATGCGAGAGAGTCCCTCGTTGTTCGAGCCATACCACACATCGTCGACTCCGTCGGGACCGGGCGTCGACAGCAGACACAAGGGCGTCTGAGTCACGGATCCGGTCCTCTCGTTGAGGACGCTCCATGTTCCGTTCTCGTAACGCGCGAGTCCGCCGTTGATCGTCCCGATCCAGTAGACGGAATCGCCGTGCCTGCCACGCGACTCGAGAAGGGCGTACACGGAGTTGTCCGGAAGGCCCGTCTCGCGTGTGATGGCCGACCACCGTCCCATCTCCCATCGGGCGAGTCCGCCGCCCGCAGTCCCGATCCACAGCGTCCTCGCTCCATTCGTGGTCGGCGTATCGAGCAGGGACCACACGCCCGGAACCGGGATCCGCAGCCGATCCTGCAGCATCTCCCATCGTCCGGCCCTGAACCGGGCCAGTCCCCGGTAGGTACCGGCCCACAGCGTGGAACTTCCGTCGACGTTGCGGGTCTCGCGAAGGCACGCGACGAACTGCTCGCCGATGTTCGCCGTGCCCGGGAAACGCTCCCAGTCTTCGCCAGAAAACCGGATGATGCCGCCTCCGAACGTGGTGACGGCAAGAGACGGTCGGCCGTCGAGCAAACTCGTCTCGACGATCTGAAGGACTCGATTGTCGGTAAGTTTGGAGTTGTCGCTATCCCAGGTCTTCCACACGCCACCCGACAGCTTCGACACGCCGCTCGCCTCCGAGCCGGCCCACAGCTCACGATTCCCGTTCGCGTCCCTCGTTTCGTAGAGCGCCTTGACGATGTTCCGACCTGGATCGCCGGGAATGGCCGGCAGCCGTGTCCAGACGCCTCCATCGTAGACGCCGATGCCATTCTCGGTGCCGGCCGTGATGACCACGCCGCCGGTGTCGTTTCTCGTCTCGAGGAGCGCGAGCACTCCGTTGGAAGGAAGGGCGGAGTTCTCCGCGGTGTGGACCGACCAGGTGTTCCCGCTGTACCTTGCGATGCCTCCGCCGATTGTCCCGAACCACATCGAGCCGTCAGAGGCCGCCAGCATGGCCTGGACGAACGTCGAGCCGAAGTTTGGCGGGAATCGCACCGTGTTCCAGCGCCGTCCGTTGTAGTACGCGGCGCCGTCCTTCGTGCCTACCCAGAGGAAGCCGTTCGCGTCGAAGGCCAGCGCGGTGATGGCGTTCTGCGGCAGACCGTCCTGGTCGGTGTAGATCCGGAGCGCCGGGCGTCCGAGTTCCGCGAGGTCCTTTGTTGTGCCCGACGGTCTTTCCGGAGCCGCCGCCGCCAGCGGGGCGACGAACGCGAACGCCAGCACGGCGATGATGCAGCGGGGGCTGAGCATGGCAATGAGAGGACCGTCCGGGTGTCTGTTGCCGCGAGTCGGGAGACTCCCGAAGATAACCCGGTCGCACGAGTCGAGTAAACGCCCGATAACGGCGAAGGACGCGCCCGGAAACCGCCTGGGCAACCGGTCGCGTCCTTCGCTGTTACAGGGAAGAAGCAGAGAAAGGCACGCGGATGACGCGAACAGGGCGGATCAAGTGGAACTGAGAACTGCTCAGATCCGCTCGATCCGCCCTATCCGCGTCATCCGCGTTGCTGTCTTACGCTTCCTTCTCGATCCGCATGCCGTAGAAGGAACGGTGCACGAAGAAGAGCGAGATCACGAAGAACACCGCTGCGAGGATGTGCGTGATCGTCGCGCCCTGCGTGTTCGTCATCTGAACGGCGAGCTCGACGGCCAGCAGGCCGAACAGCGTCGTGAACTTGATGACCGGATTGAGCGCCACCGACGACGTGTCCTTGAACGGATCGCCGACCGTGTCGCCGACGACGACTGCGTCGTGCAGCGCCGTGCCCTTCTCCTTCAGTTCGACCTCGACGATCTTCTTGGCGTTGTCCCACGCGCCGCCCGCGTTGGCCATGAAGATGGCCTGGTAGAGGCCGAAGACCGCGATCGAGATCAGGTAGCCGATGAAGAAGTACGGCTCGACGAAAGCGAACGCCAGCGTAGAGAAGAAGACCGTCAGGAAGATGTTGAACATCCCCTTCTGGGCGTACTGCGTGCAGATCTCGACGACCTTCTTGCTGTCCTCGACCGAGGCCTTCTCGACACCCTCGAGCTTGATGTTCGCCTTGATGAACTCGACCGCGCGGTAGGCGCCCGTCGTCACCGCCTGCGTCGACGCACCGGTAAACCAGTAGATCACCGCGCCGCCCGTGACGAGACCGAGCACGAACGGGGCGTGAAGCAGCGACAGGTTGCTGAGGTACTGCTGCTGCAGCCCGTCCGTCAGCGCCATGATGATCGAGAAGATCATCGTCGTGGCGCCGACGACCGCGGTGCCGATGAGCACCGGTTTTGCCGTGGCCTTGAAGGTGTTGCCGGCGCCGTCGTTCTCCTCGAGCAGGTGCTTGGCACGCTCGAAGTTCGCATCGACACCGAAGTCCTTCTTCAGCTCGTCCTTGATGCCGGGGATCGACTCGATCAGCGACAGCTCGTAGACAGACTGCGCGTTGTCAGTCACGGGACCGTACGAGTCGACCGCGATCGTCACCGGACCCATCCCGAGGAAGCCGAACGCGACCAGACCGAAGGCGAAGACCGCCGGAGCGAGCATCAGCGCCGAGAGACCCTGGTTGTTAAGCTCGCCCTGGCTGGCGACGAGGTACGCGATCGACATCAGGCCGACGATGCTGATCCCGATCCAGTAGGCCGAGAAGTTGCCGGCCGTCAGGCCGGACAGGATGTTGAGCGACGGACCGCCTTCACGAGAGGACGTGACGACTTCCTTCACGTGGCCAGACTCGGTCGACGTGAAGACCTTGACGAGCTCCGGGATGATCGCGCCGGCGAGCGTGCCGCACGAGATGATCGTGGAGAGCTTCCACCAGAGGCTCGCGTCACCGCCCAGTTTCGGGATGATGAGGAATGACACTGCATACGTCATCACCACCGACACGATCGACGTGATCCACACGAGCGAAGTGAGCGGCGACTCGAAGTTCATCTTGTCGGCCGTGCCGAAGCGCGACTTGGCGACGGCTTCGTTCACGAAGTACGAGAGCGCGCTTGCGACGATCATCATGATGCGCATCACGAAGATCCACACGAGCAACTGAACCTGGACCGTCTCGTTCTGGACGCCGAGGAGGATGAAGGTGATGAGCGCGACGCCCGTAACGCCGTACGTCTCGAATCCGTCCGCCGACGGGCCGACCGAGTCGCCCGCGTTGTCACCCGTGCAGTCGGCAATCACGCCGGGGTTGCGCGCGTCGTCTTCCTTGATCTTGAAGACGATCTTCATGAGGTCCGAACCGATGTCGGCGATCTTCGTGAAGATGCCGCCGGCAATTCGGAGCGCTGCAGCGCCGAGCGACTCGCCGATTGCGAAGCCGATGAAGCAGGGGCCGGCATAGCTCGACGGAATGAAGAGCAGGATGCAGAGCATGATGACGAGCTCGACCGAGATGAGCAGCATGCCGATGCTCATGCCGGCCTTCAGCGGAATCGCGTAGATCGGGTAGGGCTTGCCGCCGAGGCTGGCCATCGCCGTCCGCGAATTCGCGAATGTGTTCACCCGGATGCCGAACCACGCGACGCCGTAGCTGCCGCCGATGCCGATGAGACTGAAGACCAGGATCATCGCCACGCGCAGAACCGGATTGCGCTCGTCTGGCGGCATCGCGAGGAAGCCGAAGTACAGCACGATGATCACGGCGATGAACGCCTCGAGGACGAGGATGAACTTGCCCTGCGTGATCAGGTAGGTCTTGCACGTCTCGTAGATGAGCTCCGAGATGTCGCGCATCGACTTGTGCACCGGCATGTTCTTGAGCTGCACGTAGATCATCAGACCGAACGCGAGGCCCAGGAAGCACACGAGAATGCCGATCATCAGCAGCGTGTGCCCGTCGGTGCCAAGGAACTGGACCTGCGAGAGGTCCGGCAGCTTGAGGTTTGCCTCACCGCCCGGCTGGTGGCCGCCCGAGGGCGCGAAGGCGAGGACGGAGGGTGCGTTCAACGACACGGCAACGGCAACGGCCGCAAGGGCGATCGCGCTGCGCTGGGCATGCGACGCAAACGACATCATTCGGCGCATCAGCGCCTCTACTTGGCTCATGGCTTCCTTCCTGGTCTTCTGGTGTCACGCCGGAATGACGTGCCCGTTCTATCTGCGACGGTCGGACCGCTGGCCTAATCGGGGACCGAATGCTTCGGAGCCCGGTTTGTGGCGAAAGCGGTCTGTTCGCAAAAGAGCGTAGGATGCCACAAGTCCGGCGGGGCTGTCGATACGTTTTGCCGGGGGTCGAGTCTCGTGGCCTTGGGGTCACTCCCGTCTCTGTGCCTCCGTGTCTCC